>NZ_JAAFYZ010000092.1 GCF_018274385.1 Catenulispora pinistramenti
GCCACACGCTGGAGGGCCAGCTCACCGCCCTGCTGCAGGCCCACCCTCTTTCCCCGATCCTGACCTCGATGCCCGGCATCGGAGTCAGGATCGCCGCAGCCCTGCTAGTCACGATCGGCGACGGCCGAACCTTCCCCGACGCCGACCACCTGGCCTCCTACGCCGGACTGTCGCCGGCCACCAAGTCCTCCGGGTCCTCCATCAAGGGCGAGCACGCGCCACGGCGCGGCAACCGGCAACTCAAACGCGCCATGTTCCTCTCAGCATTCTCCGCACTCCACGATCCCGCCTCCCGCGCCTACTACGACCGACACCGCCACAGCGGCAAAACCCACACCCAAGCCCTGCTACGCCTGGCCCGCCGCCGCATCACCGTCCTGTTCGCCATGCTCCGCGACGGCTCCCTCTACGAATCCCGCCCCGCCACCACTTGACGAAAACCATAGGGGCACATCGGGCTGACGACGCGACCGAGGGGAACGGACCGTAGCCACCTCTGGGACCGCCGCCGCTGAGACTGACCCGGCCACCCGAGGGAACCGCGCTAGTTTCCCTGAGGTTGCCGAGGCCCGCCGGAGGCCCGGCCCTTCATCACAGTTTTTGACCTTGCACTGACTTGCTGGAGTTGAAGAGGCCTGAGGTGCGGCGGGGTTGTGAACGCGCGAACCGGCAGCCGACAAACACACCCGCCGACCCGAACCCCGAACCGGCACAACTATGACCGAAGGCGTAAAAAGCTTTGAAACCCACACCCCAACCGCAACCCGGCCCGCGAACTCCAGCCCCCACAAGAAGATCCGAGCCCCGCACCACCCCAGCCGCAAGAACAGCGTCGCTACGGGAGACCCCGGCTGGAACACGGCGGCGCCGGAGCTAAAACCGTTTACCAATCCTCCGCGAATCCAGCTAGGTTGCGGGCATGGTCGACCTCTCCACCTCGCCCACCTCCGCCCGGACCGCCTCTTCGGAGGAGCCGCTGATCAAGGCCGTGGGCCTTCGCAAGGTCTTCCCGCCGACCAAGCGCGGCGGCGAACCGTTCACCGCCGTGGACGGCATCGACTTCGAACTCCGGCGCGGTGAGGTCTTCGGTTTCCTCGGCCCCAACGGTGCCGGCAAGTCCTCCACCATGCGGATGATCGGCTGCGTGTCGCCGGCGACCGGCGGCGAGCTGAGCATCCTCGGGATGGACCCGCGGGTCGACTCCTCGAAGATCAAGGCCCGGCTCGGCGTGGTCCCGCAGGAGGACTCGCTGGACATGGAGCTGCGGGTCCGGGAGAACCTGCTGATCTACGGCCGTTACTTCGGGCTCAAGCGGGCCGAGATCGCCGCGCGCACCGCCGAGTTGCTGGAGTTCGTGCAGCTCTCCGACCGCGCCGATTCCCCGGTGGAGCCGCTGTCCGGCGGCATGAAGCGGCGGCTGACGATCGCCCGGTCGCTGATCAACTCCCCGGAGATCCTGATCCTGGACGAACCCACCACCGGGTTGGACCCGCAGGCCCGGCACGTGGTCTGGGACCGGCTGTTCCGGCTCAAGCAGTCCGGCACCACGCTCATCCTCACCACCCACTACATGGACGAGGCCGAGCAGCTGTGCGACCGCCTCGTGGTCATGGACCACGGCCGGATCGCGGCTGAGGGCTCGCCGCGCGAGCTGATCGAGCGCTACTCCACCCGCGAGGTGCTGGAGATCCGCTTCGCGCCGGACGGCGCGGACCGCGCGGCGGCCGGGGCCGCGCTCGCCGCGCTGGTCGGGACCGGGGAACGCGGGGCCGTCGACCGCATCGAGGAACTCCCCGACCGGATCCTGCTCTACAGCGACGACGGCGAGGCCGCGCTGGCCGCCGTCCACGGCACCGGGACCGTGCCGGTGGCCTCGCTGGTCCGGCGCTCCTCGCTCGAGGACGTGTTCCTGCACCTGACCGGCCGGACGTTGGTGGACTGACGATGAGTGCTGTCACCCCGGTTCCCCCCGGCACCGTCGGCCCCACCGCCATCGGCCCCGCGTCGTCGCCGCCGATGGCGATCCGCGAGCTGCGCGGGCTGCTGACCAACTACCGGCGCACCTGGCGCGCCTCGATCGTCTCCAGTGTGCTGGCGCCGCTGCTCAGCCTGGTGGCGCTGGGCATGTCGCTTGGCAAGATCGTGGACGCCGGCCCCGGCGCGCACACCTTCGGCACGATCGACGGCCGTCCGGTGAAGTACCTGCTCTTCCTGGCCCCGGCGCTGCTGGCCAACACGGCGATGCAGACCGCGCTCGGGGAGTCGATGTACCCGGTGATGTCGTCGATGAAGTGGCAGAAGACCTTCCACGCCTCGATCGCCTCGCCGCTGGGCTCGTTCGACGTCTTCCTCGGCCGGGTGCTGTTCGTGGGCCTGCGGGTGCTGATGAACTCGGCGATCTTCCTCGGCGTGATGACCCTGTTCGGGGCGGTCCGCGCGGCCGGGCCCGGCGGGCTCGGCGCGCTGCTGGCGTTGCCGGTGGCCGCGCTGACCGGGCTGGCGTTCGCCACGCCGGTGATCGCCTGGGCGGTCCTCCAGGACCGCGACACCGGGTTCTCCGCGGTGTTCCGGTTCGTGATGATCCCGATGTTCCTGTTCTCCGGGACCTTCTTCCCGGTGACGCAGCTGCCGCTGGTGATCCGTCCGCTGGCTTACGTCACCCCGCTGTGGCACGGCGTGGACCTGTGCCGCGGCCTGGCGCTCGGCACCGCCACCGCCGGCTCGGTGCTGCTGCACCTCGCCTATCTGAGCGCCGTGGTCGGCGCCGGGCTCTGGTACGGGGCCCGCACGTTCCGACGCCGGCTGAACCCTTAGGAGGTGCGCCAGATGACGAGCGCTGATCTGTATCCGTTCTCTCAGGCCCCGATCACCCGGCTGCTCCTCGGCCGCCGCGCCTTCGGCTCGATGGGCGGCGGCAAGGCCGGGGTGCTGATCGAGCGCAACGTGATGGTCTACCGCCGGGTGTGGGTGGCCATGGTCTCGGGCTTCTTCGAGCCCGTGTTCTACCTGCTGTCGATCGGCGTCGGGCTGGGCAAGCTGACCGGGGCGGTGGACGGCGTGCCGTACGCGCACTACGTCGCGCCGGGCCTGCTCGCGGTCTCGGCGATGAACGGCGCGGTGTTCGACGCCACCTTCAACGTCTTCTTCAAGATCAAGTACGCCAAGATCTACGACGCCATGCTGGCCACCCCGCTGCGGGTCGGCGACATCGCGCTCGGCGACATCATGTGGGCGCAGCTGCGGGGCCTGATGTACTCCGCGGCGTTCCTGGTGATCATGCTCGCGATGGGCCTGGTCCACAGCTGGTGGGCGCTGCTGGCGCTGCCGGTGACGGTGCTGATCGGGTTCGCGTTCGGCGCGGTCGGGATGGCCGCCACCTCGTTCATGCGGTCCTGGCAGGACTTCGACATGATCACCCTGGCCCTGATGCCGATGTTCCTGTTCTCCGGTGCCTTCTACCCGCTGTCGGTCTACAACCCGCAGATCAGGGTGCTGATCGAGGCGCTGCCGCTCTACCACGGCATCGACCTGCTGCGGGCCCTGACGCTGGGCCGGGTGCACATCGGCCTGCTGTGGGACGTGCTGTACCTGACGGTGATGGCACTGATCGGGGCGGCGGTGGCGGCCCGGCGGCTGGAGAAACTGCTGTTGACGTAGCTCTCGCCGACGTAGCCGCTGGGGACGTGGGTGGTGCTGACGTAGGTGGTGCTGACATAGGTGTTGCTGACGTAGATCGGCTCGCACTTTTGTACTTCCCGCCGCCGTCAACCGGAGCGCTAATCTGAGCCGCCCATTTTCAGTGGTTCTTGGCCGCGGTCCGAACCGCGGCAGGGGAGGAAAGATCACTTTGACCCGCAATTCGAGGGCGGTCCGCGCCTTCACGGCGGCCGCCGCGGTCGGCGCCGCCACCGCGACCGGCGTCTGGGGCCTGGCGGCGCCGGCGGCGAACGCCGATTCCGCGGCCCCGCACAACGGACAGATCAGCTACAGCCAGGGCCAGGTCTGGTACGCGGTCAACCCGGACGGCACCGGGCAGCACATCGTCACCCCGTCCGGCGGCGGCTTCGACCCGACTGACTCGATCATGGCGCCGGTGTTCTCCCCGGACGGCACCAAGGCGGTGCTCCAGGATTACCCGAGCGGCGACCTGTGGATCTCGAACGCCGACGGCTCCGGGGCGCGGCTGCTCGACAAGGCGACGGGCCCGGTCGTCGACAGCGTCAACGCGGCGGACATCTACCCGCAGTGGCTGGACGGTTCGACCGTCGTGTTCGAGCGGAACAACGGCGGCGGGTACTTCCAGATCAAGGCCGACGGCACCGGGCTCACCGCCTACCAGGCGCCCGGCGGCCTGACCGGGCAGCTGGTCCTCGGCCCGGGCGGTCTGGTCGCCGGGATCACGAGCGATCAGGGCGGATTCACGCTCTCGGTCTACGACCCGGCCACGTCGAAGGTCGCGAAGGTGGCGAACGCCGACTCGGTCAGCTTCTCGCCGGACGGCAAGCAGATCGCCTACAGCCTGCAGGGCAGGGGCGGCAGCGACGAGATCTACGTCGCGAACGTCGACGGGACCTCGCCGAGGCAGCTCACGAGCGTGGCGGGCCAGGCCTTCCAGCCGGTCTGGTCGCCGGACGGCACCGAGATCGCGTTCCAGGAGCAGGCCGGGAACGGCAACAACCTGGACGTGATCGCGGCCACCGGCGGGACCCCGAAGGTCGTCCTCGCCAATGCCCAGCTCAGCGGAGGCAACCTAGCCTGGGACAACGGACCGCTCTACACCGGCCCGACCAACGCGCCCAGTCCCTTCCTGCCGCCGGTCACCCGGCCCACGATCGACCGCCTCGGCGGCGCCGACCGCGTCGACACCGCGGTGAAGGTCTCCGGCTACAACACCGGCGACTACGGCAGCATGTCCTCTCCGCTCACTCCGACCACCGACGCCTCGACCGTGGTGCTGGCCCGCGACGACCAGTTCGCCGACGCGCTGTCCGGCAACGCGCTGGCGGTGGCCAAGAGCGGCCCGCTGCTGCTGACCGATCCGCACAAGCTCTCGTCGGAGGTCGCCAAGGAGCTGACCCGGGTCCTGCCGCCGGGCGGCACCGTCTATCTGCTCGGCGGCGAGCAGGCGCTGTCCCCGCAGGTGGCGGCCCAGGTGACCGCGCTGGGCTTCAAGGTGGACCGGATCGGCGGGCCCGACCGGTACGCGACCTCGGTGCGCATCGCTCAGGCGATCGGCGGAACCCCGGGCAGCGTCGCGGTGGCGACGGGCAAGGACTTCCCCGACGCGCTGACCGCCGGGGCCGGCGTCGACGGCAACCGCGCCGGGAAGCTGGGCACCGGCGTCGTCCTGCTCACCGACGACGGCGTTCTGCCCAAGGAGACGAAGGACTACCTCGCGGGCATCAACCCCGACGTCAGCAAGGTCTACGCGGTCGGCGGCCAGGGCGTCGCCGCCGTGGCCACCGGGGAGCCGAGCTGGCACGGCAAGGTCACCGACCTGGCCGGTCGCGACCGGTATGCCACCGCCGCCGCGGTCGCGGGCAGCACGATGTTCCCGGCCGGGGGCACCGGCTCCATGGTGCCCGGCATCGCCACCGGCCGGAACTGGCCGGACGCGCTGTCCGGCGGTGCGCTGACCGGCCGCTGGAACTCGCCGCTGCTGTTGGCCGACGGCGCTTCGCTGCCGGCGGCCGAGCTGGGCTGGCTGAAGCAGCACGCGCCGATGACGAAGACGGTCGCGGGGCCCGGCAGCCAGCTGACCGGTGCGCTGCCGGTGTTCGGCGGGCCGTCCGCCGTCCCGGACAGCGTGATCACGCAGGTCGGTAGCGCGCTGTACGGCGCGGGCAAGTACGACGTCTTCGACAACCGGCACCTGGCGACGATCGTCGGACCGTTCTGACGCACGGCCGGACCAGGGGCCTTCCCGATCGGGAAGGCCCCTGCTATCACGGGTATCACAGGTATCACGAGACTTGACCGACGGGCCTTCGCGGAGTGGGGGAGTCCATGGCGTCCGAGATCATCGTGGTCCGCGGGGCCGGCGGCTGGCGGGATCGCGCCAAGGGCTATGACGTGGTCGTCGACGGCGTGGTGCGCGGCGAGGTACGGGCCGGGCAGACCCTGTCCATCCCGGTAGCCTCGGGTCCGCACACGATCCGCATGGAGGTCAGCTGGACCTCGAGTGCGACGCTGACCGCCGTCGTCGGCGACGGACCGGTGGTCTTCGGCTGCTCGTCCGGACGGACGGATCCGTTGACGGCCGTCGAAGAGCATCCGGACTCTTACGTGGACATCTGGCGGGCGGCCAGCGTCGAGGAGGTCCAGGCCGGCGGGCCGATTCCGCTCGTCTCCACGCGCCGGCGAGCCGGATCGCTGCCGGTGCTGGCACTCGTCTGGCTGCTCGGGCTGATCCTGTTCGGGGTCGGACTCCTCGCCGGCGGGGGCGGCTGGCAGACCGTGGTCAAGACCGCCGGGCTGGCGATGTTCGTCTTCGCCTCGTGGACCGTTGCCGGCTACCGCGGACGGCTGACGCGCCGGGGCCGCTGAAGTCCCCACTTCGTTACGTGGCTCGCGGGTCGCGCCGCTGCGTCCGCGCTGGGCGTGTCGGTGGTCCGCGCTTCTGATCACGCGCGGGAGAATCACAGGCGGTAGTGATTCAGGTTGACTTCCGTGACGGGAGTTAGGTAAGCCTTACCTGATCTCTTGCCACGGATGGAGAACCGCTATGCCCTCGCCCGCCCCGCCCGCCGACCGTTCGAACCCCCAGGCCGTGACATCCGGCGATGGGCTGGCGGGCCCGGCCAGTCCCGGCTCCCCCGTGAAGCTCTCGGCCACACAGCTCTCAGCCGCACAGCTCTCGGCCACGAAGATCCTGGCGCGGCAGGCGGCCCGCGAGTCGGCGGCCCGGACTTATGCGCGGCACCTGCCGATCGTGCCGGTGCGGGCGCAGGGCTCGTGGATCACCGGCGCCGACGGCCGGGACTATCTGGACTGCCTGTCCGGCGCCGGGACGCTGGCCCTGGGCCACAACCACCCGGCGGTGGTCGCGGCGATCCGGGCGGTCCTGGACAGCGGCGCCCCGCTGCACGTCCTGGACCTGGCGACGCCTGTGAAGGACGACTTCACCTCGGCCCTGCTGGAGGTGCTGCCCGCCGAGCTGGCCGCCGACTGCCGGATCCACTTCGCCGGCCCGACCGGCGCCGACGCGGTCGAGGCCGCGGTGAAGCTGGCCCGCACCGCCACCGGCCGCCGCGGCGTGTTCGCCTTCACCGGTGCCTACCACGGCATGACCGCCGGGGCGCTGGCGCTGACCGGCGCGAACGCGGTGCGCGACCCGGCCGGCGCGGGCGATGCGTACCTGACCAGGCTGCCGTTCCCGCATCCGTACCGCTGCCCCTTCGGGCTGGGCGGCACGCTGGGCGAGTCGGCCTCGGCCGCGTATGTCCGCACCCTGCTGTCCGACCCGCACTCCGGCACCGCGATCCCGGCCGCCGCGGTGGTCGAGCCGGTCCAGGGCGAGGGCGGCGTGGTCCCGGCGCCGGACGCGTGGCTGCGCGCGCTGCGGGCGACGACCGCCGAGTACGGCGTCGCCCTGATCGCGGACGAGGTCCAGACTGGTTTCGGCCGCACCGGCGCGCTGTTCGGCGTGGACCACGCCGGGGTGGTCCCGGACATCATGGTCCTGTCGAAGGCGGTCGGCGGCGGCCTGCCGCTGGCCGTGGTGGTCTACCGCGCCGGCCTGGACCGCTGGTCCGAAGGCGCACACACCGGAACCTTCCGCGGCGACCAGCTCGCCATGGCCGCCGGCGCCGCCACGATCCGGCAGATCGCGGCGGACGGACTGGCCGATCGCGCCGCACTGTTGGGCGACCGACTCATGGGACGTCTGACCGGATATCAGGCCCGTCATGCCCTGCTCGGCCAGATCCGCGGCCGGGGCCTGATGCTCGGCATGGAGATCGTCGACCCGACCGGTGAACCGGACGCCCTCGGCGCACTGCCGGCGGCACCGGCCACCGCCCGACGGCTGCGCGCGGAGCTGCTGGCCCGCGGCGTGATCGCCGAGCTCGGCGGACGGTACGGCGCGGTCCTCCGGCTCCTGCCGCCCCTCACGCTCGGCGACGACGAGGCCGACCACCTGCTGAGCGTCCTGGCACTCGCGCTCGACACGGTGTCGGAGCAGACGTCGCGCCGCGATTTGGAGGTGGCCGGTGTCTGAGTACCCGAATGAGGAGCTGCACACCCACCTGCCGGTGCGGGCCGGCGCCACGGTCGACATCGGCGAGATGAGCGGCATCGAGGCTGATGTGGTGCGCGGGATTCTGCGGGCCGAGCCGGTGGGGCGGCTCGCCACGCCGCCCGGCCCGGCGACTGATTCCGCGACCGGCCCGGTGCTCGGTATCGCTGCGAACCAAGCCGCCAATCCAACCGCCGCGCCCGAGACTCCAGCCGACCGCCCCGCGGTGCGGACCACTTCGGCCTCCCCACCGCCTGCCGATTCGGCCACCGCCGCCGGCTCGATCGCAACCAGCTCCATCGCGGCCAACTCCATCGCGGCCAACTCCATCGCAACCAGTTCGATCGCGGCCAACTCCATCGACGCCACCGCCCTGGCCTCCGGCCCCGCCGGCACCGGCCCCCTGGCGCTCCTCCTGGCCACCGTCCTCGACGGCCTGGACCGGGGCCGTGCCGACTGGCTCGGCCCGCTCCCGCCCGGCGGCCCGCACGCCGTGCGCGAAGCCGTCGCGGCGTCCGGTTTCGGCATCCTGCCCGACAAGGGCGAGGACCCCTTCGAGACGCTCGCCGCGCTCGGCCGCCTCGTCGCCTGGGGCGCCGCCGATCCGGCGCATCCGCACTGTGCCGCGCACCTGCACTGCCCTCCGCTGGCCACCAGCGTCGCGGCCGAGACCGCCGTGGCCGCGCTGAATCAGTCCCTGGACTCCTGGGACCAGTCGCCGGCCGCCGGGGAGATCGAGGAGCGGATCGTCCGGACCCTGACCCGCGCCGTCGGCTATCCCGACTCCAGCGCCGGGGTCCTGACTTCCGGCGGGACCGAGTCGAATCTCATGGGTCTGCTCCTGGCCCGTGACGACATCCTGCGCCGCCGCTTCGACACCGATCCCGACCTCGACGGGGTCCCGCCCTTCGCCGCCGGCCGGATGCGGATCCTCGCCTCCGACCAGGCGCACTTCTCGGTCGCGCGCAATGCCGCGGTGCTCGGGCTCGGCGAGCGCAGCGTGATCCCGGTGGCCTCGGATCCCGAGGGCCGGATGCGGGCCGACGCGCTCGGCGAGGCGCTGGGAGCGGTCGTGGACCGGGACGAGATCGCGCTGGCCGTCGTCGGCACCGCCGGGACCACCGACCTCGGGGCGATCGACCCGCTGGGCGCCATCGCCAGGCTCGCGGCGCGGCACGGGGCCTGGTTCCACGTGGACGCGGCCTACGGCGGCGGCCTGCTGCTCGGCACCGAGGCCGACGACCGGCTGCGCGACCTGCACACCGCCGACTCCGTCACCCTCGACCTGCACAAGCTCGGCTGGCAGCCGGTACCGGCCGGCTGCTTCCTGGTGAAGCACGCTGCTTCCCTGCGTTCGCTGGAGAAGCGCGTCTCCTATCTGAATTCTGTCGACGACGAGCAAGCCGGCTACCCCAGCCTGCTCGGCCGGTCCCTGCGCACCACCCGCCGCGCCGACGCCGTGAAGCTGGCCGCCGCCTTCCGGGCGCTCGGCCGCGAGGGCTTCCAGCAGCTCACCGACCGCTGCCGCGCGCTGGCCCGCTACGCGGCGGCGGCCGTCCAGGCGCACCCGGACCTGGAACTCACGGCCGAGCCGCACCTGACCACCGTCCTGTTCCGCTACCTGCCGCCGGACCCGCACGACGCCGATCGCGTCAACGGGGCCCTGCGGCGGCACCTGCTCGAGGCCGGCCGCGCCGTCCTCGGGCGCACCGAGCTGGCGCGCGAGCGGCCGGGGACGCCCCCCGGCCGGGTCCGCCTCAAGCTCACCCTCCTCAACCCGCACACCACCGAACCGCAGATCGACGCTCTGCTGGCCGCCGTCCGCACCGCCGGCGGCGCGGCGTCGGCGTCCGCAGCGTCCGTCAGGGGCCCGTCATGAACACATTCGCCGCCGACGAGTTATCGGCCGAAGTCCTTCTCCGCTGCTGGGTCCGCGAGGCCCGGATCCCGGTGCCGACCGGCGGCCCGATGCGGCTCACCTTCCCGGCCACCGGGGTCACCGTCGAGGTGGACGTCGACGCCTGGTCGGCGGTCGGCTGGCACCGCTTCGGCCCGGCCTATCCGCTGGCACTGCCGCACGCGAACCGCAGATCCGCCGCGCCCAAGAACAAGATCTTCGGCCGCCCGGTCGGGGACGAGACCGAGACCGACAGCGCCTGGACCGCCGGGTCCTGGCTCCCGCCGGCCGCCCCGCCGCCGCTGGACGCCGCGACCTTGGCCACCCTGATCGCCCGGGAGGCCGGCGGCGGGGTCCCGGCGGTGTCCGACCTGGTCGGCCGGGTCATCGACTCCGCCCGCCGGATCGCCGCGCACCTGTCGCACGGCACCTCCCAGGGCGAGACCCGCTTCCTGTGGGCGGAGAAGGCGCTGGTCGCCGGGCACCCGTTCCACCCGGCGCCCAAGGCCCGCGAGGGCTGGTCGCAGGAGGAGGCCGTCCGCTACTCGCCCGAACTCGACGGAACCTTCCAGCTGCACTGGTGGTCCGTGGACCCGACGATCGCCGGCCACGACTCGGCGGACTCCGAGGCCGCCCCGACCCTGGTCCACAAGCTGCTCGGCGGCGACCTGCCGCGCGGGGCCACGCCGCACAGCGTCCTGATCCCGGCGCACCCCTGGCAGTCCCGCGAGTTGAGCCGGCGTCCGGAGGTCCGAGCCCTGATGGACCAGGGCCTGCTGGCCGACCTCGGCCCGCACGGCTGCCCCTGGCACGCCACCAGCTCGGTCCGCACCGTCTACCGCGCCGACGCCCCCTACATGCTCAAACTCCCGCTCGGCCTGCGCATCACCAACTCCAAGCGCGAGAACCTGCGCAAGGAACTGCTGCGCGGCGTCGAGGTGCGGAGGATGCTGGACGCCGGGCTGGCCAAGGCGATCACCGCCGCCCACCCCGGCTTCGGCATCATCGGCGACTCGGCGTGGATCGCCGCCGAGACCGGCGGCCTGGGCCTGGACGTGCTGCTGCGCGAGAACCCCTTCGGCCCGATGGACCGCGTCTACTGCGTGGCCGCCTTCGCCGACCTCGGCTACGGCCCCTCCCGCAACGGCCACCTGCGCGAGAACCTGCTGGCCGACATCATCGTCGGCTCGGCCGAGCGCACCGGCGTCCGGCCGGCCGAGGCGGTGCTGGACTGGTTCACGCGGTATCTGGAAGCCGTCGTGGTGCCGATCCTGTGGCTGGACTCGGCGCACGGGATCACCCTGGAGGCGCACCAGCAGAACACCCTGGTCCTGCTGGACCCGCACGGCCTGCCCGAGGGCGGCCGCTACCGCGACAACCAGGGCTACTACTTCCGCGAGTCGGCGATCGCGCAGCTGGCGGACTTCGTCCCGAACCCCGGCGAGGCCAGCGACACCGTGGTCGCCGATCCGATCGTGGATGAGCGGCTGACCTACTACGTCGGCGTCAACAACCTGATCGGCATGATCGGCGCGCTCGGCGCCACCGCGCTGATCGACGAGCGCCAGCTGCTGCGCCGGGCCCGCGAGGTGCTGGGCCGGTTCGCCGCCGCCCGGCAGGCGCAGGGGCGCGCGCACCGGGTCACCGAGGCGCTGCTGGAGAGCCCGACGCTGCCCTGCAAGGCCAACCTGCTGACCCGGGTCGCCGGGCTCGACGAGCTGGTCGGCCCGCTGGAGACGCAGAGCGTTTACGTGCAGATCCCGAACCCGCTGGCGGTGCCGTAGTGACGACCACGCAGACCCGCGGAGGCTGGCTGCTGCCCACGCCGTTCGGCCGCTTCGACATGGAGCAGCTGCGCCCGCTGAAGGACCTGGCCGTCCTGCACCGCTGGATGAACGACCCGGAGGTGGCCGCGTTCTGGGACCTGGCCGGACCGCGCGAGGTGCTGGACCGGCACATCGCCGCCCAGCTGTCCTCGGCGCACTCCGAGCCCTACCTGGGACGCCTCGACGACGAGCCGATGAGCTACTGGGAGGTCTACCAGGCCGATCAGGACCCGCTGGCCGCGTACTACTCGGCCCGGCGCGGGGACGTCGGCATCCATGTGCTGATCGGCCCCGGCGCCCATCGCGGCCGCGGCGTCGGCTCGACGCTGATCCGCGCGGTCGCCGACTGGGCCCTGTCCCGGACCGCCTCCTCGCGCGTCGTCGCCGAGCCGGACCTGCGCAACCAGCGCTCGATCCGGGCCTTCACCAACGCCGGGTTCGAGCCGCGCGGCGTGCTGGACCTGCCGGACAAGCAGGCGATGCTCATGGTCTACGACCGGGCTCTGATTCCCGAGACAAGGAGGGCGGGCTGATGCAGCACTCGACTACCGGAGCGCCGCACTTCGATCTGGTGGGCGTCGGTATCGGTCCCTTCAACCTCTCGCTGGCGGCGCTCGCCGAGCCGCTGCGGGAGAACCACAGCTTGGAACCGCTGTTCCTGGAGTGCCGGCCGGAATTCGCCTGGCACCGCGGGATGATGCTCGACGGGGCCGCCTTGCAGGTGCCCTTCCTCGCCGATCTGGTGTCGCTGACCGACCCGACCAGCCGATTCTCCGTGCTGAACTGGCTGCGGGAGACCGACCGGCTCTACAGCTTCTACTTCGCCGAGAACCTGTTCCTCCAGCGGCGCGAGTATGAGGCCTACTGCCAGTGGGTGGCCGCGCAGCTGCCGTTCTGCCGCTTCGGCGCCACGGTGACCCGGGTGCGCCGCGCGGAGGCCGGCTTCGAGGTCGAATACAGCGCGGCGAGCGGGCCGATGATCGTCACCGCGACGAACATCGTGCTGGGGATCGGCACCGAGCCGGTGATGCCGTTCGAGGTGTCGGGCGGCGCGCTGCACAGTGCGGACTACCTCCTGCACCGCGAGCGGGTGCGGACCCTCGACGACGTGACGGTGATCGGTTCCGGCCAGTCCGGCGCCGAGATCGTGCTGGACCTGCTGCGCACCGGAGCGCCGGGGCAGCGGGTGCGGTGGCTGACGCGCAGTGCGGCCTTCGAGCCGATGGAGTACTCCAAGCTCGGGCTGGAGCACTTCACCCCCGACTACACCCGCTTCTTCCACGGCCTGCGCGAGGATGTCCGCGCCGACCTGCTGCACACCCAAGGCCGCCTGCACAAGGCGATCAGCTTCGACACCATCGCCGACCTGCATGCCGAGCTGCACATGCGCTCCTTCGACAGCCTCTACGGAGGAACCCTCGGCCTGGCCGGCGACACCGGCGCCACGCTGCTGCCCGGCGTGTCGGTGACCGGCGCGGCCTGGCACGCGGCCGGCTCGCGCGGCGCGGCGGCCGACGCCGGTTCGTCGGCTGTTCCCCGCGTCCCCGGCACCGTCGAGCTCACCTGCCTGCACGAGCGCCAGAAGCGCGAGTTCAGTGTCCTGACCGATGCCGTCATCTGCGCCACCGGCTACCGCGAGCGCACCCCGGCCTTCCTCGACCCCGACCTCGCGCTCCTGCTCGGCGCCGCCGATCTGGAGCACCGGGTCGCGCCGGGCGTGTACGTCCAGAACGCCGAGCAGCGCACCCACGGCGTCGGCGCGCCGGATCTGGGTCTGGGCGCGCACCGGGCCGCCGTCATCCTGAACGCCGTCACCGGCCGGACCGTCTACGACCTGCCCCGGCGTGCCGCGCACACCGCCTTCGACCCGGAGGCGGCCGCGGAGCGTGATCCCGGAATTCGAATCGAGGTGCCCTGAGTATGTCCCCTTCGGCCCGCAATCTCCGTGCCGAGACCGGCGCGGCTTCCGAGTCCTGGCGTACGGCGGCCCGCGCGCTGCTGGCGAAGTGCGTCGGCGAGTTCTGCTACGAAGGACTGCTCGCCCCTGAGCCCGATCCGGAGGCGCAGGGCACCGAGCACTACCGCCTGGATCTGGACCAGGGTGTCTGCTACCGGTTCCGCGCCGAACGCGGCGACTACGGGTCCTGGTTCGTCGACCCCGAGTCGCTGCGCCGCTCCGAACTCGGCGCCGACGCCACCCCGCACGACCCGATGCTGTTCGTCCGCGACGCCCAAGGCCGCCTGAAACTGCCCGGCGACACCGCCGGCCACCTGGTCCGGGAACTGGCGGCGACGCTCGCGGCCGACGTGGGCCTGGCCCGGTCCGCGATCTCCGCCGCCGAGCTCGCCGAGCTGTCCTACGCCGAGCTCGAAGGCCACATGACCGGCCACCCCTGGATCGTGTTCAACAAGGGCCGCTTCGGCTTCTCGGCCTCCGACGCCCTGCGCTACACCCCCGAGGCCCGGCACCACATGCGCCTGCCCTGGATCGCGGTGGACCAGGACCTCGCGGAGTTCAACGCGGTCCGGAACCTGACCTCGCAGCGCCTCTACACCACCGAGCTGGACTCCAACACCCGCATCCGCTTCGGCTCGGAGCTGGTCCGCAACGGCTTCAACCCGGCCCGCTACTGGTGGCTGCCGGTGCATCCGTGGCAGTGGGACGAGATGATCCAGCCGCTGTTCGGCGCCGAGGTGGCGGCCGGGCTGATCGTCCCGCTCGGCTACGCCGACGACGAGTACCTGCCGCAGCAGTCGATCCGGACGTTCTCGAACGTGTCGCACCCGGAACGGCACCACGTGAAGCTGCCGCTGTCGGTCCTGAACACCATGGTCTGGCGCGGGCTGCCGACCGAGCGCAGCGTGGCGGCCCCGGCGGTGACGTCCTGGCTGCTGGACATCGCCGACGCGGACCCGTTCCTGAACGACGAGTGCCGCGTGATCCTGCTCGGCGAGGTGGCCTCGGTGGCGGTGCGGCACCCGGTGCTGGACCGGATGCCGGACGCGCCGTACCAGTACCGCGAACTGCTCGGCGCGATCTGGCGCCAGCCGCTGCCGCCGCGCCTGGAGCCGGGGGAGCGGGCCCGGACGATGGCCTCGCTGCTGCACGTCGACAATGACGGCCGGCCGCTGGTCGTGGAGCTGGTCAGGCGCTCGGGGCTGGACGGCGCGGACTGGCTGGACAAGATGTTCGCCGCGGTCCTGCCGCCCCTGCTGCACTTCCTCTACAAGTACGGCGTGGTCTTCTCCCCGCACGGCGAGAACGCGGTGCTGGTCAACGACGAGCGGGAGTGGCCGACCCGGCTGGCGGTCAAGGACTTCGTCGACGACGTGAACATCTCCGCGAAGGACCTGCCCGAGCTGGCCGACATCCCGGACGACGTCGCGGCGGTCCTGCTGCGGGAGATGCCGGACTACCTGTGTCAGTTCATCCATTCGGGACTGTTCATCGGGCACTTCCGCTATCTGGCCCGGATCGCCGAGCAGCACCTCGGGGTGGACCGCCGGCTCTTCTGGGGGCTGGTGGCCGACCGGATCCTGGACTACCAGGCCTCGTTCCCCGAGCTGGCCGACCGGTTCGAGGCGTTCGACCTGTTCACCCAGCGCATCGACCGGCTGTGCCTGAACCGGAACCGGCTGCTGCTGGACGGCTACCGGGACCGGGCCGAGCGGCCGCACGTGGAGGCGTACGGGACGGTCGCCAATCCGCTGAGTCTGTAGGAAGTCGAGTCTGCAGGAACCCGGGTCTGTAGGAATCCGGGTCCGGTCTGTCGGCCCCGCCAAGTATTCTGTTCCGACCATGCCGAACTCTGGCGGGGCCTCCCCCGAACCTCCCGAAGACGATCTGACCCCCCTGCTCGACGCGGCAGTGGAGGCGTTGGGCGGACAGACCCGCCCCGGTCAGATCGAGATGGCCAAGGCCGTGGCCGCGGCCCTGGACGACCGCGTCCACCTGCTCGTGCAGGCGGGCACCGGGACCGGCAAGTCGCTGGCGTACCTGGTGCCCGCGCTCTCGCACCACAAGCGGGTGGTCGTGGCCACCGCGACGCTCGCGCTCCAGCGCCAGCTGTACGCGCACGACCTGCCCCGGCTGGCCACGGCGATAACGCCGCTGATCAACCGGGAGCCGGCCTTCGCGCTCCTGAAGGGCCGCAGCAACTACGTCTGCCTGAACAAGGTCGAGGGCGGCAACGCCGAGGACGACGCGCAGGACGTGCTGTTCGACCCGCTGGCCGTGGGCAAGCTCGGCGCCGAGGTGCTGCGGGTCCGGGAGTGGGTGGAGCAGACCGAGTCCGGGGACCGCGACGACCTGTCGCCGGGCGTGTCGGACCGGGCCTGGGCCCAGGTGTCGGTCTCGGCGCGGGAGTGCCTGGGCTCCAAGTGCCAGTACTTCGAGGACTGCTTCGCCGAGCAGGCCAAGGAACTGGCCCGGGCCGCCGACGTGGTGGTCACCAACCACGCGCTGCTGGCCATCGCGGCCATGGACTCCGACGTGCAGGTGCTGCCCGAGCACGACGCGGTGATCGTCGACGAGGCGCACGAACTGGTGAACCGGGTCACCTCCGCGGCCACCGGCGAGCTCACCAAGACCGCCGTGGAGCGCGCGCACCACCGGGCCGACAAGTTCGTGAAGGAGGGCACGGCCGCCAACCTGGCGGTGGCCACCCTGGACTTCACCGAGGCGCTGGAGAACACCCCCGAGGGCCGCTTCCAGCGCGGCCTGCCGGAGGAGATCGGCATGGCGCTGACCGCGCTGCGCGACGCCAGCCGCACGGCGCTCACCGAGCTGTCCAAGAACAAGGGCGGCGACCTGGATATGGACGGCGCCCGCAAGCAGGCGCGGGCCGCGTGCGAGGGCGTGCACCAGGTCGCCGAGCGGATCCTGGAAGGCGCCGAGCAGGATGTGGTCTGGCTGGAGCGCAACGAGTTCAAGGGGGTCAAGAACTCCACGCTCAAGATCGCCCCGCTCGGCATCGAGCACCTGCTCCGGTTCAAGATGTTCGCCCGCACCCCGGTGGTGATGACCTCCGCGACGCTGAAGCTCGGCGGCGACTTCACCGGCGTGGCCGGCAGCGTCGGCCTCTACGGCACCGAGCGGATCGAGCTGGACTTCAAGCCCGAGCTGCCCGAGGAGGTCTACGACGCCGCGGTGAAACTGCTGCGCGAGGGCGACAGCGACGGCGAGGAGTTCCTGGACACGGTCCAGGACCTGCCGCAGCACTGGCGCGCCCTGGACGTCGGCTCGCCCTTCGACTACCCGAAGCAGGGCATCCTGTACGTCGCCCGGCACCTGGACCCGCCCGGCCGCGACGGCATCCGCGAGGACCAGCTGGACCTGCTCGCCGACCTGATGGACAACGCCGGCGGCCGGGCCCTGGGCCTGTTCAGCTCGATGCGCGCGGCCCAGACCGCCGCCGAGAAGCTGCGCGAGAAGATCGACCTGCCGATCCTGTGCCAGGGCGAGGACTCGCTGGCCGAACTCCTCCGCAAGTTCTCCGAGGACCCCGAGACCTGCCTGTTCGGCACGCTGTCACTGTGGCAGGGCGTGAACGTCCCCGGCTCCTCGCTCCAACTGGTGGTGATAGACCGCATCCCCTTCCCGCGCCCCGACGACCCGGTGTCCGCGGCCCGCACCGAGGCCGTCGGCCGCGGCGGCGGCAACGGCTTCATGGCGGTCTCCGCCTCGCACGCCGCGCTGCTGCTGGCCCAGGGCGCCGGCCGCCTGATCCGGGCGATCGACGACAAGGGCGTGGTCGCGGTGCTGGACTCGCGATTGGCCACCAAGCCCTACGGCAGCTTCCTGCGGGCGTCGATGCCGGCGTTCTGGCAGACCGACGACACCGACCGGGTGCTGAAGTCACTGCGGGCGATCGACGCGATGGCGAAGACGGCGGAGCAGAACTGAGCTGAGCGGTACCGGGTGAGCGGTCCGGGGCCGGGCATGCCGGGCATACAGAGCTGAGGCGGGCCGCTGTCGCCCGCCCGCCTCATCAGCCTCGTGCTATCGCTCAGCCTCGTGCTACTTCTCCGCGGTGGTCGCGTACTGGATCTGGTTGATGGCGCTGGCCGGGTTCAGGGCGTAGACGCCGAGCTTGGCGTTGCCCTCGGCGCTGCCGGCCGGGATCACGACGTCCTGGACGTCCTTGCCGCTGGTGTTCGGGGTGGGGTTCGCCGTCACGGCCAGGTCGCCGTAGTTCCCGGTCGTGCTCGCCAGGTTGCCGGGCAGCAGGTCGATCGCCGCGTACAGGGTGGTCCCGGACAGGATGATGTTCTTCTTGCCGGTGTCGACGCCGGGGATCAGCGGCCGGGTCTCGTCCGAGACGTCGGTCGGGCTCTTCGTGATCCACACGTAGGGGATGGGGCCCAGCGTGCAGGTCTGGCCGGTGTTCTTCACGGCGATCACGAAGACGGAGGACTTCTGGCCCGGGATCGACGGCGCGAGCGAGGCGTTCAGGCTGGCGTTCTGGCAGGCGGCCGGCGGCGGGGTGTTGGCCGCGGGGGCGGTGGTCGAGCCGTTGCCGACTTCGCCGCCGTTGACGCCGCTGTTCGTGCTCGGCGGCGTGTTGCCGGCGGCCGGGGGTGTGGAGGCGGACCCGCCGGCCGGGGCGCTGGTGCTGCCCGCGGTGGTGTTCGGCACCGAGGCCGACGTGCTCGCGGCGGCGGTGGTGCCTGAAGCGTTCGTGGGACTGGTGGCCGGGCCCGCGCCGGCGGACTTCGTGCTCGACGAGCAACCGGTCGCGGCGACCGCCACGAGTGCGCCGCCGGCCAGGAGTGCGATGCGATTCAGAGCGTTCATGCCAAAGTGACGTGCGGCCCGTGGGTCAGGTTGCTGACAACCTCAAAAATTGAGGAATCGCTCTGACCGGCCGGGTCGGCGGGTCCCGCCCAATTAGGACCCGCCGAAGACCGCCGGACTACAGGCGCCGCAGCACCGTCACCACGCGGCCCAGGATGACCGCGTCGTTGCCCGGGATCGGCTCGTAGGCGGCGTTGCGCGGCATCAGCCACACCGCGTTCGCCTCCTTCTTCAGCTCCTTGACGGTGGCCTCGCCGTCGATCATGGCGGCCACGAACTCGCCGTTCTCGGCCTGGTTCTGCTGCCGGATGACGACCACGTCGCCGTCGCAGATCGCGGCCTCGATCATCGAGTCGCCGACCACCTTCAGCGCGAAGAACTCGCCCTCGCCGACCATCTGCTTCGGGATCGGGATCAGTTCCTCGACCCGCTCCTCGGCCAGGATCGGGCCGCCGGCGGCGATCCGGCCGACCAGCGGCACGTACGCCGGCTCCGGCTCGGAGCCGTTGCCGTTGCGGGCCGCACCGTCCGCGCCGCGCACGATGTAGGCGCGCGGGCGGTTCGCGTCGCGGTGCAGGTAGCCCTTGCTCTCCAGGGTCACCAGCTGGTGCCGGACGCTGGAGGTGGACTGCAGGCCGACGGCCTCGCCGATCTCCCGCATCGACGGCGGGTAGCCCCGGCGCCGGACCGAGTCGCGGATGACGTTCAGGACCGCGGTCTGGCGGTCGGTCAGGCGCGGGGCCGGCACATGTCCGTCATGCGCGGCCTCTCGGGGTTCGGTCGGGGTGGTGCTCCGGACGGCCATGGGTACGGCTCCTTCGCCATTGAGCTGGGCGGGTGGCTGATAATGGAAAGTTTGTTCGTTTGGGTCAACCGTAGCGGTGCCACCCCCACAGCGACGAACGGTTGTTCGACAACCCGTGAGGGGGGCGGGCGTACGGAATGTCTAACGCGGCACCGGCGCGAAGGTAACGGCCTGTTTCCATACTCCGTTCGGAAAACTCGCGCAGGCCGGCCGCCGTGGCGTTGGTCCGGTCGGGGGAAACACCGAAAGAATCTTGGGGATTCGAACACGGCTCCGGGCTTGCCCCCGTAGCTGGGGCGATCGCGAACAGTAGTCCCACGAACCCCGTCCACCCCTTACGCGACACGCCGTTCCGGGTTGCGGCGGGCGTGGCGAAGTGGCTAACGTACCCCTACATCTTGTGATTGGAATAGCGTCAACGCTCCATAGGTTGTGGTTAGTAGACCACAGCGGACGGTGACGCCACCCCGTCGCGCGCAAGCCGCAAGCCACGCTGGGAGAAGGAGGGCCGCAAACCGTGCACTGCCCCTTCTGCAAGCACGACGACAGCCGTGTCGTCGACTCCCGCAGCTCCGAGGACGGCACCTCGATCCGTCGCCGCCGTCAGTGCCCGGAGTGCGGACGCCGCTTCACCACGGTGGAGAGCGCCCAACTCCTGGTGGTCAAGCGCTCCGGGGCGACCGAGCCGTTCAGCCGGGAAAAAGTTGTCGGTGGCGTGCGCAAGGCTTGTCAGGGACGACCGGTGACCGAGGGTCAGTTGGCCATCCTCGCCCAGCGGGTGGAGGACGTGCTGCGGGCCGCGGGTTCGGCGGAGATCCCGGCGCACGAGGTGGGGCTGGCGATACTCGGCCCGCTCCGGGAGCTGGACGAGGTCGCGTACCTGCGCTTCGCGTCGGTGTACCGGGCTTTCGAGTCCTTGGAGGACTTCGAGGCCGAGATCCTGATGCTGCGGGC
The DNA here is from genome assembly GCF_018274385.1 of Catenulispora pinistramenti. GTDB lineage: Bacteria > Actinomycetota > Actinomycetes > Streptomycetales > Catenulisporaceae > Catenulispora > Catenulispora pinistramenti. Next base: position 20,515 of record NZ_JAAFYZ010000092.1, read on the forward strand.
GGAGCGCGAACGGGCCTGACGGCCCCGCAACACCCGGCCCGCCGCGAAAGGCGGGCACATATTGAAAACTTCGCGGGGCCCCTGCCTGGGGCCCGGCGATCCAGATCTTGCTCAATCCCGTAGGCGGCGAACCGCAAACGGGGTGTCGGAATGGTTTCCCAGGACGGGAGAGGGAAGAAGCATGACGGAGACGGCTAGCGGACCGCGCGGCGCGGCGTCGGCCCGCGGCAACGGGAAAGCTCCTATCAAGCCCGGGCAGGTCGTGCCCGTGCAGGCTTCCGCCAAGGGCGGCAAGGGTATGAAGGTCGAGCGGATCCACACCAAGCCCGGCGTGCACCCGTACGACGAGGTCGTGTGGGAGCGCCGCGACGTCGTGATGACCAACTGGCGCGACGGCTCGATCAACTTCGAGCAGAAGGGCGTGGAGTTCCCCGAGTTCTGGTCGGTGAACGCGGCGAACATCGTCACCACGAAGTACTTCCGCGGCGCGGTCGGCACCCCGGTCCGCGAGTGGTCGCTCAAGCAGCTCATCGACCGGATCGTGAAGACCTACCGCAAGGGCGGCGAGGACCACGGGTACTTCGCCGGCGAGCAGGACGCGGAGATCTTCGAGCACGAGCTCGCCTACGCGCTGCTGCACCAGATGTTCGCGTTCAACTCCCCGGTCTGGTTCAACGTCGGCACCAAGTCCCCGCAGCAGGTCTCGGCCTGTTTCATCCTGGCCGTCGACGACTCGATGGACTCGATCCTGAACTGGTACCGCGAGGAGGGCCTGATCTTCAAGGGCGGCTCCGGCGCCGGCCTGAACCTGTCCCGCATCCGCTCCTCCAAGGAGCTGCTGTCCTCCGGCGGCAACGCCAGCGGCCCGGTCTCCTTCATGCGCGGCGCCGACGCCTCGGCCGGCACCATCAAGTCCGGCGGCGCCACCCGGCGCGCGGCCAAGATGGTCGTGCTGGACGTGGACCACCCGGACATCGAGGAGTTCGTCCAGACCAAGGCGCGCGAGGAGGACAAGATCCGCGCGCTGCGCGACGCCGGGTTCGACATGGACCTCGGCGGCAAGGACATCACCAGTGTCCAGTACCAGAACGCGAACAACTCGGTCCGGGTCACCGACGAGTTCCTGCACGCGGTGGAGAACGGCGAGCGCTTCGGGCTGCGGGCCCGGCAGACCGGCGAGGTCATCGAGACCCTGGACGCCAAGAAGCTGTTCCGCGACATCGCCCAGGCCGCCTGGGAGTGCGCCGACCCCGGCCTGCAGTACGACGACACCATCAACGCCTGGCACACCAACCCCGAGACCGGCCGGATCACCGCGTCCAACCCGTGCTCGGAGTACCTGTCGCTGGACAACTCCTCCTGCAACCTGGCCTCGCTGAACCTGATGAAGTTCCTGCGCGAGGACGACAGCTTCGACACCGGGACCTTCGTCAAGATGGTCGAGCTGATCATCACCGCGATGGACATCTCCATCAGCTTCGCGGACTTCCCGACCCCGGAGATCGGCCAGACCACCCGGGACTTCCGCCAGCTGGGCATCGGCTACGCCAACCTCGGCGCGCTGCTGATGGCCACCGGCCACGCCTACGACTCCGAGGGCGGCCGGGCCATCGCCGCGGCCATCACCTCGCTGATGACCGGTGTCGCCTACCGCCGCTCGGCCGAGCTGGCCGGCGTCGTCGGCCCGTACAACGGCTACGCCCGCAACGCCAAGCCGCACGCGGCCGTGATGAAGAAGCATTCGGACGCCGCGGACGCCTTCGTCGCCCACGAGGACTTCGACAAGACGATCCTGGAGCTCTCCCGCACCGAGTGGAAGCGCGGCCTGGAGATCGGCGCCGCGAACGGCTGGCGCAACGCCCAGGCCTCGCTGCTGGCGCCGACCGGCACCATCGGCTTCATGATGGACGTCGACACCACCGGCGTGGAGCCGGACCTGGCGCTGGTGAAGTTCAAGAAGCTGGTCGGCGGCGGGTCGATGCAGATCGTGAACAACACCGTGCCGCGGGCCCTGAAGCGCCTGGGCTACCAGCAGGAGCAGATCGAGGCCGTCGTCGAGTACATCGGCGAGCAGGGCCACGTCGTGGACGCCCCGGGCCTCAAGCCCGAGCACTACTCGGTCTTCGACTGCGCGATGGGCGAGCGCTCCATCGCCCCGATGGGCCACGTGCGGATGATGGCGGCGATCCAGCCGTTCCTGTCCGGGGCCATCTCCAAGACCGTGAACATGCCTGAGCAGGCCACGGTCGAGGACGTCGAGGAGATCTACTTCGAGGGCTGGAAGCTGGGCCTGAAGGCGCTGGCGATCTATCGCAACAACTGCAAGGTGGGCCAGCCGCTGCAGGACGCCAAGGGCCAGAAGGCGGCAGCCGCCGCCGCGGCCGCGACCTCCGACCCGGCCGCCTCGGCGACCGTCGCCCCGGCCGCCGCGACCCTGTACGCGCAGCCGGTCCGCAAGCGCCTGGGCAAGAACCGCCGCGGCATCACCAGCTCCTTCTCCGTCGGCGGCGCCGAAGGCTACATGACGGCGAACTCCTACGAAGACGGCGACCTCGGCGAGGTCTTCCTGAAGATGTCGAAGCAGGGCTCGACCCTGGCCGGCATGATGGACGCCTTCTCGATCGCCATCTCCGTCGGACTGCAGTACGGGGTCCCCCTGGAGACCTACGTCGCGAAGTTCACCAACATGCGCTTCGAACCGGCCGGCATGACCGACGACCCGGACGTCCGCATGGCCCAGTCGATCATCGACTACATCTTCCGCCGCCTGGCCCTGGACCACCTGGACTTCGACACCCGCGCGGCCTACGGCATCTACACCAACGAAGAGCGCCAGCGCCAACTCGAGACCGGCAGCTACCTCCCCGACGAGGACGAGCAACTGGACCACGAAACCCTGGCCCAGTCCGCGCCGATAGAGCATCGGACCGAACCGGCCGCCCCGGCGAAGAAGAGCAACGAACCCACCGCCCTCCCGGCCCCCAAGAGCGTCGGCTCCTCCACAGAACTGCTGGAGGCCAAGCTCGGCTACGCCGCCGACGCCCCGCTCTGCCTGACCTGCGGGACGAAGATGCGGCCTTCGGGGAGCTGCTATGTGTGCGAGGGGTGTGGGTCGACCAGCGGGTGCAGCTGAACAGGATTGATTGCATCTGATGCAACCATTCGGCACGCCCGCGTGAAGCGGCAGCGCTGATCCAGCGGAACGCGGTCTCGGGTGCTTCGCGGCCCGGGACCGCGTACGGGTAGACGTTCTGGCCGCACGCTGCGGCTGCACCGGCGAACGCCCGGCCTTGCCGGGCCGGGCGTTCGTTGCGACTCGGATGGTGTGTCCGGCGCGGTTATAAGCGGTATTCGCCAGCAGATGAGCAGGACCGCGCCTGACACGACGCCGAGCATGTCCGGCTAAGGCGCGAGTACGCATCCTGACAGGGGGTCGGCCATCTGGCCGGCCCCCTGTCCGTTGCCCGTGAGGTGCGATTCCCCGTGAGGTGCGATGGGGCGTTGCGAACCCGGTGGCCGACCGCGGGCAACCGGCGTCGAGGCCGCGCGTCATGAGTAGTGAGGACATCATCCTGGGGAGGGCATGACATGGCGCGAGTGCGCAGTTTGGGGATCGCCGCGGCGATCTCATTGGTGACAGCGGGTCTGGCTGCGTGCAGCAGCACGACTTCGGGGGCAGCGGCGGGTTCGTCGGGCCCTGGCGTCGCGGCTAGTACGGGCGGGTCCACGTCCGTGGCGACCACGAGCGCCGCGACCTCGCTCCCGACTTCGGCGACGACCTCGGCGACGAGCGGGTCGCCCACCATCGGGGCGCTTCTGAAGGCCTTCTCAGCGGGCCCGATCACGGTGAAGCACATGCCGACCGCCGATCCGGCGTGGGTGGCTCGGGTCCAAACCGAGCCGGCGGATGCGACCGGCGGCGCCAAGGTCACCGATCCGAAGCTGCTCAATCTCATGGCGCTGGTCGACGAGGCGGCCCGGGAGAGCGACACCCAGGCGTTGACGCGTCTGTGCTCCGACGACTGTGACGCCGAGCAGCAGCTTCCGATGTGGCAGAAGCCTGGCGCTCTCCAGACTCTGTCGATCCTGATCGAGAAGATCCACGGGACCGAAGGCGACCTCTTCCCAGGGTTCATCCTGGTCGGAGGGGGCTCCTTCACCGGTCCCGGGGAGGTGGCAGACGGCAAGGCGCTCGGAGCCTCATCGCCGCGCGATTACGTAGCGAATCACGGAGGATTGGCCACGAGCTTCTCCTCGGGGACCGGCGGCCAGAACCTTCCGCCGGAGCACTGGACCGGGCTCAAGGTCTGGTCCCACTGAATTCCATGGCAGCACTCCAGCGCGTATAGAGGGGCGCCCGCTGAAAAGGCGCCTGCTGAAGCGGAACGCCGGGCCGTGTGCCACCATGTCCCCTGATTGAGGGGGCGAACATGGGGCTGGGAATCCGCGCGGTCGTCGCGGCGCTGCTCATCGCGGTGTTCTACGTCCTGCTCGCGGCGGTGACGTGGTTCGGCGTCGTGATGGTGCACGACGCCGTCAGCGACCACGCCTACAGCGGCTCGCGGCGGGTGTTCGCCGCGTGCTTCGGTCTGCTGTTCGTCGTGCCGGCGGTGCGGGTGGTGGTCGCGGCGGTGCGTCGGCGGGCGCCGGGCTACCCCGGGGTCGAGGTGACGCGGGACGCGCAGCCGGAGCTGTGGGGCTTCATCGAAGCCCTCGCGGCGGCGTGCCGGGTGCCGACGCCGACGCGCATCGTCGTCACCGGCCAGGCTGATGCCGCCGCCGAGAGTTCGGCCGCGCTGTTCGGCACGGTGCGCCGCGAGCGCACCGTGTACCTCGGCCTCCCGCTGCTCGCCGTCCTCGACACAGCGCAGGCCGCGGCAGTGGTCTGCCACGAACTCGGGCACCACGCGCGCGGGGAGTCGCGCTTGTCGGCGCTGACCTATCGGTCCGGCGACGCGTTGGTGGCGACGGTCGTGAGCGGGGGCATGCGCGGCATCAACACCATCACGGACGCTCTGTTCCGCGCGTTCGCCGGGCTCTACTTCAGCGTGACGTTCGCCCTACGCCGCCGCCAAGAACTCGCGGCCGACGCGCTGGCCGCCCGCGTGGCGGGAACAGAGGCCACCGCCGCGGCTCTGGAAGCGCTTCCTCTTATCGGCGTTTCCCACGTCGTGTACATCTTCGGCAACGAGAGTGGGCCGATCGACGGCGGCCTCGATCCGGCCGCGGACCTGCCCCGCTTTCGTGACTTCTACCGGATCGCCCTGGCCGAGGTCACGCTGGCAGACGAAGAACCCCGGCGCCGATTCGACTCGCACCCGCCGATCGCCGAGCGAGTGGCCGCCGTCCGGAGGACCGACAACGCGCCGGCCGTGTCGATACCGTCAGGTCCGGCGCTCGACTTGGTGCGGACGCCCGAAACCGTCGCCGTGGCAGCCGCCGAAGCCCTGCGCTCAGCACGCTGAGAGGCGGCTCCCGCCCCTACCCGAACTGCACCGACCGCTTGGCCAGCCCCATCCAGAACCCGTCGATGACCGACTGCTGCGATCCCAGATCCCCCTCGGCGGCCCCCAACGTCACGAACAGCGGCGCGAAGTGCTCCGTCCGAGGATGCGCCAGCTTCCCGGCCGGTGCCTTGTTCTCGAAGTCCAACAGCGAGTCGACGTCCCCCGCTGCGAGCGCGCGCTTTCCCCAGTCGTCGAACTCGGACATCACCGACCGCACGCGTCCGTCCTGGCTCAGTGCCCGCAGGTTGTGCGTGAAGAAGCCGCTGCCGACGATCAGCACGCCCTCGTCCCGCAGCGGGGCCAGCCGCCGCCCGATCGCCATCAGCTGCGTCGGCTCCAGCGTCGGCATCGACACCTGGAGCACCGGGATGTCGGCCTCCGGGTACATCTCGACCAGCGGCACGTACGCCCCGTGGTCCAGCCCCCGGTCCGGCTCGTCCTGCACGGCCAGCCCCGGCGCGTGCAGCAGCTTGCGTACCGACTCCGCCAGCGCGGGCGCGCCCGGGGCCCGGTACTGGACCTCGTAGTAGTGCTGCGGGAAGCCCCAGAAGTCGTAGACCAGCGGGATGGTCTGGACGGCGCCGAGCGCCAGCGGCGCCTCCTCCCAGTGCGCCGAGACCATCAGCACCGCTTTCGGCTTCGGGAGATCCGCCGACCAGGCCGCGAGCTGGCCGGGCCAGATCGGATCGTCGGCCAGCGGGGGAGCGCCGTGGCTGAGGTAGAGGGCGGGCATTCGTCCGGGGGCGGCGGTGTCGGTGCTCATCGTGCTCATCGTGACTCCTGGGTACGGGGGTGGGGCGGCTCGGCGGATGCGGCGTCTCAGGCCACCGACAACACACCGTCCAACGCGATGCTGTGCCGCGTGTGCTCGACCTTGGCCCGCAGGTAGCGCAGGTTGTGGGCGGTGGCGTGGGCCCCGGTCGGCACCCGCTGGGCGACGGTCACGTCCAGCCCCGCCAGCTGCGCCTCCTTGTCCGGATTGTTCGACAGCAGCTGCACGCTGTCCACGCCGAGCGCCGTCAGCATCTGCGCCGCGACCGTGTAGTCCCGCGCGTCCTCCGGCAGCCCGAGGGCGACGTTGGCCTGATAGGTGTCCAGCCCGCTGTCCTGGAGCGCGTACGCGTCGAGCTTGTTGTACAGCCCGATCCCGCGCCCCTCCTGCCGCAGGTAGAGCAGGTAGCCGCCGGCCTGGGCGATGCGCTCGACGGACTCGCGCAGCTGCGGTCCGCAGTCGCAGCGCGCGGAGCCGAACACGTCGCCGGTCAGGCACTCCGAGTGCATCCGCACCAGCGGGGTGGCGCCGGGCTCGCCCAGCCTGATGGCCAGGTGCTCCCCGCCGTCGACCAGGCCGTGGAACGTGACCAGCTCGGCGTCGACGCTGTAGCCGTCACCGAAGCGAAGCGGCACGCGGACGCGGGTGCGGATGGTGGCCTCGGGTGTCTCGCTCATGGCACGGGTCCCCTCGTGACGGGTTGTTCCAATTCGAACAACCGCTCCACGCAGCGTAGACCGGCGTTCGAATTTGAACAAACCCCACCCGTCCCGGGGCTATTCCCGCAGTCGCCGCGAGACCTCGCCGAGCCCTTCGCCCAGTACCGCGAGCTGTTCCGGGGTGAGCACGTCGATCAACGCCGCCCGCACCACCGCCACGTGCCCGGGGGCGGCCTGCTCCAACTTCCGGCGGCCGGCCTCGGTCAGCACCGCGAACACCCCGCGCACGTCGGTCGGGCACGACCGGCGCTCGGTGAGTCCGGCCTTCTCCAGCTGCGTCATCTGGTACGTCAGCCCGCTCTTGGAGTTCAGCAGCGCCCCGGCCAGTTCGGTCATCCGCAGCGAGCCCTCCGGCGCGGCCGAGAGCCGCACCAGGATCTCGTACTGGGTGTGCGAGAGCCCGGCGTCCTCCCGCAGCTGTTGGTCGACCCGCCGTTCCACCAGCGCACTCGCGGCCAGGAAGCCCGACCAGGCCTTCATCTCCTGCTCGGACAGCCACCGCGGATCCTCAGCCATGCCGTGATTGTAACGAGCGAGAATCCGTTGAGATCCGTCACGGACCGTCACTACGGTGGCCGGGTGGCTGATGACACGCTCACCGGGCTGACTCGAGAACAGGCTGCTGCGATCCTGATGGACGCGCTGCCGGGGGTGCGGGAGAACGCTATTACGCAGCTGCCCAAGCTCCTCGGCGGAGCCGGCCCCAACGGGGTTCTCGGGCTGCCTTACTTGGTGATGAGCGAACTGCCGGGCACGACCGTGGCCGCGATCAGCGGCGCCATGCCGGACGCCGAACTCGCGGACGTGTATCGCCAGATGGGAGCGCTGCTGGCGCGCGTCCACGCGATCGGAGAGGACGCGTACGGGATACCTGACCACGGACATCATCGATCCCCAGCCGTCCGGCGAAGCCAATATGACGGCGACGCTGAACCGGGTCTCGCAGAGCTATCTGGACACGACCGGCGATCGTGAACTCTATGAGGCCGCGCATAGGTACCTCGGCGAACGTACCGACCTGTTCGCAGACCCCCGAGGGGCCGGTCGTCAGCGGCTTGATCGACGTGGAGAACGCCATGGCCGGGGACCCGGTTGCGGACCTGGCCAAGACGCACAGCTATTCCATCCGGGGGAACCGGGTGAAGCTCGACGCGCTCTTCGAGGGCTACGGCGAGGTCCCGGTGGAGTGGGAGCGGCGGTTCCGGCTGTTCGAGCTGGTGCAGAGCTTCGAGCTGTGGGACTTCTTCTGCGGTGCCGGTATGCGCGACAAGCTGGACCCGCTCGCTGACGAACTGCGCGCCATCATCGCCGCGGATTGATCCACCCCGGATTGATCCACCGAGGACTGGACCACCGAGGACTGGACCGCCGAGGACCGGACCGCCGAGGACCGGACCGCCGCGGACCTGTTTCCGACCTATCGCGGGCCGAGCCCTATCCATACCGCCATGTCCCGCACCTGCCGGTCGTACCACTCGCCCCGCTCCGTGAACACCCGGTTGAGTCGCCCGAACACTTCGAAGTTCACCGCGCCGAAGACCATCGTCAGAGCGCTCAGGAAAGGCTCTAGCGCGCGCGAGTCTTCAGTGAACCCCATGCCGATCGCCGTAATACGGAGTTCCTGCGCATAGGCGGAGTTCTCTGTCGGGGGCAAGGGCGCGATCCCCTCAGGAGCGTGGAGTTTGCCGGCCGCCTCGGCTTCCCGGACACACTGCGCCATCGCGATCATGGCCCACGCCCCGGGCTCGATGGTCTCGTCCGGCGCCTTGTAGCCGGGGATCGGGCTGCCGTAGATGAGGGCGTACTCCGCGGGCCTGGCGATCGCCCAGCGGCGGACTGTGTGGCAGACCGCGAACCAGCGTGACAGGTAGGCGTCGCGGCGGTCCACGTCCCCGTCGGCCCGCTCCACCGCCTCGCCCAATGAGTTGTATGCGTCGATGATGAGTGCGGTGAGCAGTTCGTCCCGGCTCGGGAAGTAGCGGTAGATCGCGGAGGAGACCATGCCCATGTCCCGGGCGACCGCGCGCAGCGACAGTGCGGATCCGTCGCGCTCCAGGTGCTCCAGGGCCACCCGCTTGATCTCGCCGATCATCTCGGCGCGGACTCGGGCTCGAATGGACGGGGCCGGGCTCTTTGCCGCATTCATACCGCGAGTATTGCACACAAGCGAGAGCACTGCTCTTGACAGAGTGCCCCGCTCCGGTGCACAGTGATGCCAACAGAGAGCACTGCTCTCAAAGCGAAGCATCGCACACCGAGGCGATCGCCGCGTGACACCGAAGTCGTCGAAGAGGGGTTGGACATCATGGCGCTGCACGTCATCGTGGGTGCGGGACCGGTCGGCACGGCCACCGCGAAGGTGCTGGCCGAGCGGGGCGAGCAGGTGCGCGTCGTGACGCGCAGCGGGTCCGGGCCGGAGCACGCGAACGTCGAGCGGGTGGCGTCCGACGCCACCGACGCCGACCGGCTCAGCGGCCTGGCCGAGGGCGCCGCCGCGCTCTACAACTGCGCGAGCCCGGCCTACCACCAGTGGTTCACCGACTGGCCGCCGCTGGCCGCCGCCCTGCTGACCGCGGCCGAGCGCAGCGGCGCGGTGCTCACCGTCGCCAACAACCTCTACGGCTACGGCCCGGTGACCGGCCCGATCACCCCCGACACCGCTCTGACCGCGACCCACCCGAAGCTCAAGCTGCGTGCCGACATGTACCGCGAGGCCCTGGCCCGGCACGAGGCCGGCCGGATCCGGATGACCGAGGTGCGGGGCAGCGACTACATCGAGGCCAACTCGATCCTGTCCTACCTGCTGGCCAAGCCGCTGGAGAAGGGCAAGCGCGCCTACGTGCCCACGCCGCTGGACGTGAAGCACAGCTGGACCGCGATCGCCGACGTCGCCAAGCTGCTGACCGTGGTCTCCGGCGAGGAGCGGGCCTGGGGCCAGGCGTGGCTGGTGCCCACCAACGCGCCGCTGACCGTGCGCGAGCTGGCCGATCACTACGTGACCGCGCGCGGCCTGCCGCCGGCGAAGCTGACCGAGCTGCCGTACGCGGTGCTGTGGGGCGCGGGGCTGTTCGACAAGATGGCGAAGGAGCTGCGGGCCACGCGGTACCAGTTCGCGAAGCCTTTCGTGCTGGACAGCACGCTGACCGAGAAGACCTTCGGGCTGGCGCCGACGCCGATCGATGACGTGCTGCGGACGATTCCCGCCGTGGCGTGAGGTGGCCCGGTGGGGGCTGGCCGCCGCGTGATCCGGCCGCGCCGGCCGGGTGTCGGTGCTGATCCGTATCGTCGACGATGATCATCGACCACGACGAAAGCGAGCCCCGCGATGTCCGAGTCACCTTTGTCCACCCTGCGCGACGCCGTCCGCGGCGAGGTCCTGCTCCCCGGCGACGAGGGCTTCGACACCGCGCACCGGCCCTGGAACCTGGCGATCGAGCAGGACGTGCGCGCGGTGGTCACGGCCGCCGATGCCGCCGACGTGGCCGCACTGGTCCGCTACGCGAACGAGGCCGGGGCCCGGATCGCGGTGCAGCCCACCGGCCACGGCGCGTCGGGCACGGCGGCCGGGACGATCCTGCTGCGCACCGCCCGCCTCGATGATCTGACGATCGACGCCGAGGACCGCACCGCGCGCATCGGCGCGGGCGTCACCTCCGGCGCCCTCAACATCGCGGCCGCCGCCCACGGACTGGTCCACAAGCCCGGCAGCTCGCCGACCGTGTCCGTGGCCGGATACACCCTCGGCGGCGGGGTCGGCTTCTTCGCCCGCAAGTACGGGATGTCCTCGGATCACGTGATCGAGTTCGAACTCGTGACCGCCGACGGCCAACCAGTCCGCGCCAGCGCCGAGGAGAACCCCGACCTGTTCCACGCGCTGGCCGGCGGGGGCGGCGACTTCGCGATCGTGACGGCGCTGACCCTGCGGCTGCACGAGGAGCCGGAGCTGTTCGGCGGCACGGTGTTCTGGCCGCTGGCGCAGGCGGCCGAGGTCTTCAACGCCTTCCGCGAGGTCACGGCCGCGGCCCCGGTGGAGCTCTCGGTGTGGGCCGGGACGGTTCAGCTGCCGGGTGGCGGGCCGGCGATGGTTGCGGTCTCGGTCGCGTATCTGGGTTCGGACAGCGATGGCCGCGCGCTGCTGAAACCGTTTGAGGCGCTTGGCGGCGTACTGCGCGGTGAGTGGCGCCCACTGCCCCTCGCAGAGATCGCGGCCATCACCAACGACCCGGTCGACCCCGGCCCGAGCGTGTCCCGCACCGAACTCCTGGGCCGCTTCGACGCGGACGTGATCGAGACTCTCCTGACCGGCCCGATCGCCCCCCTGCTGGGTATCCAGGTCCGCCATCTCGGCGGCGCCCTCGCCGACGCCCGCCCCGGCCCCCGCGGCCCGGTCAGCGAGCAGTACCTGGTCTACCTCCTCGGCCTGGCCTTCACCCCGGAGGCGGGAGCAGCGGTGGCCGCCAAGCAAGCGGAGCTGGTCGCCGCGCTCGGGGACGCGGTGAGCGGCGGGAGGCTGGTGACGTTCCTGGGGGCGACGGACACGCTGGCTGAGGCGTTTTCGGACGCTGAGGTGGAGCGGCTGCGGGCGGTGAAACGGGAGTGGGATCCGCGGGGGCGCTTTGTGGCTAACTTTCCGCTGGGGGAGTAGGCACGCCTCAGGCCGCCTCGGCTCCATCCCCGTCATACCGCTCCCGCGCCGCCCGCATCGCGTCCAAGTTGGCGAAGCCCCACTCGCGGCAGGCGGCGATCGCGGGGAGCAGGCTGCGGCCGAGGGGTGTCAGTTCGTACTCCACGTGCGGCGGGTTCTCGTCGAAGACCGTGCGGGTGATGAAGCCGTCGCGTTCCAGGGAGCGCAGGGTCTCGGTGAGGACCTTCGGGGCGATGCGTTGCAGGGGGACTCGTAGCTCGGTGAAGCGGCGGGGGCCGGCTTCCAGGCAGAGCACCACCATGCCGCCCCACTTGTCGGCGATGCGGAAGGGGGACGCGGCGGACGGGCAGGCCGCGTCGAACATGTCCGGGACCAGGGGTGCGCTCTTCTCCACAGGTCGAGACTAGTTACGTTGCAGTGACTGGGTCCACCGGTCGTAGCGTCGCGGGCATGGCGAACATCATTGTTTTCGGAGCCGGTGGGCGTGCGGGCCGGCCTACGGTCGCGGTGGCGGTGCGGCAGGGGCACAAGGTCACCGCTGTCGTGCGAGATCCGGGCAAGTACGCGGATCTCGCGCGGGAGGACGGCGTGACCGTCGTCGCGGGCGATGTGACTGACGCGGCGAGCGTCGCGAAGCTCGCGCCCGGTCACGACGTGGTCATCAACACCGCGGCGACGCTTGACGAGGGCCACTTCGTCGCGGCGGCCAAGGCATTGGTCGAAGGGCTGAGCGCGACTGACGTGAGCAGGCTGGTCGCGGTGGGCATCGGCGGGGCGCTCGAGGTCGAGCCCGGTGTGCCGGCGTACGACAGCGACGCGCTGCCCGACGAGGCCCGCGCCTTCTCCCGCGACCATGCGGCTCAGCTGCCGTTGCTGCGCGCATCGGAGCTGGACTGGGTGGTGCTCGCGCCGCCGCTGGTCTACCTGGACGAGGGCGAGGGCACCGGCGGCTACCGGCTCGGCACGACGGCGCCGATTCCGGGTGCCGACAGCTTCGCCTACGCCGACCTGGCCCTGGCTCTCGTGGCCGAGGCCACGGCGCCGACCCGCTCGCGCGAGATGGTCGCCGTGGCCGGAGCGTGAGTGCGGAGTTCAGCCGGCAGAGCATGACCAAGGGCATGGCCGGGGCCTGATCACCGAGGGGGGCACAGGGCCCTAATCCTCAAGCGGTGACGAGTTCCCCGGTCCGAAATGACACCCCGAGATCCGCCGACACCGACCGCGCGGCCCGTCGGCCCGACTCCAGAGCCCCGTCGAGGCCGGCGGTGCCGCGATGGTCTCCGCACACGTACAGCCCGTGGATCAGCCGTACCGGGCGGCGGAAGTTGTGCGGCGAGGTCATCGCGGGCACCGCGTGCGGGAAGTGGTGCACCGCCACGCACTCCCAGCGGCTGTCGGCGCCCGGATACAGCTCGGCGAGCCGGGCCCGGACCGCCGATTCGAGCTCTGACGTGCGGGTCCCGGCGTGTCCCACGACGTTCGTGGAGATCAGTGTCCGGCCGTCCGGGCTCCGGCTCGGCACCGCGTGGCTGATCGCCGCCGTGCGCGCCACGGGGGAGTGCGGGTCGGCGTCGACCAGGACGGCGGGTTCGCCGCGCGCCGCGGGGAGCGCGGTGACGTGGTGGAACGTGGTCACCGACCGCAGCTGGGGCTCGTGCAGGCCCGGCAGCAGCTCCACCGCGGTCGCCGGGTCGGTCGCGACCACCACCGCCGAACTGCGTAGTACCTCGTCGGCTGTGGCGACGCCGTTGGCGTGCACCATCAGGACCTCGGTCTCCAGCCGGATCGCGCCCGGCGGCAGCTGCTCGGCCAGCCGTTGCGGGATGGCCGCGATGCCGGGCGTCGGTATGCACCAGCGGCCGCGCACCAACTGCCGCAGCGCCAGCTCCATCGCCCGGCCGGATATCGACAGCGCCGGGTCCGATTCGGCGGCGAAGGCCTCCAGGTACGGACGCACGAACCCGTCCACCACCCGCCGCGAGAGCCCGAGGTCGGCGATCAGGGCCGCGGCGGTGCGCTCGGGGGCGTCCAGGATGGTTTCGGGACGGCTCAGCGCCACGCGCAGCAGCCACCCGGACTGGCGCCGGCGTTCAGCCGGGGAGCCCAGGGGCGTGCGGAGGATCGTGGCGGTGCCGAGGCCGAGATCAGCATTCGAGGTCAGGACCATGTCATGGCAAGCCTGATCGCCAACCGCCCGATCCGCTCGGTCGCCGACCACCCGATCCCCATAGCGAATCCGTTTTCCATCCAGCTGGAGATCCACCCCCGGCGCGAAGCACCCCCACTCCAGCTTCTGTTTCTCCCCGTCGTCAGCGGAGTTGACCAGTTGGAAACCCTTGTCGATCAGAAACCCCGAGACCCGCTCGCTTCCGGCCCGACCGCCCACCCGGTCCGACGCCTCGACGACCAGTACGTCCAAACCCGCCTCGTGCAGCCGTCCCGCGGCTTGCAATCCGGCCACCCCGGCGCCGACGACGATGACGTCGGCGTCCAGGCGATGCCGGTGGCTCGGACTTTGCACTGTCACTGGAGCCCCTCCACCCTCTAGAGCCGAGCTCCCGGCGTGCTTTGTGGGCCCGCGCAGGTCGCGCAGGGCACGGCGAAGCCTGCCGAGCGTCGGCGCTTGTGCAGGGATGCCTACCCGAGGGGCGGTGGCGTACTCTTGCGAATCCGCAGCTGTCTCAGCATTTGAGAACGCTGGGTATCCGGATCGTTACACACTTCGGGGACGTCTCAGGGGGCTGCTCTGGGACCGTTCTGGGGCCGTTCTGGAGATGGCGCCGGGGATCGTTCAAGCCACCGCGGCGGCCAACGCGGACCGCGCATCCGGTGTCGTGAAGGTGAACCCGGATCCGGTCAGCCGCGCCGGCAGCACCCGCTGGCTTCCCGTGAGCTCGTTCGCCATCTGTCCGAACAGCACCCGCAGCGCGAACCCGGGCACCGGCATGATCGTCGGCCGGTGCAGGACGTGCCCCAGGGCCTTGGTGAACGCGCGGTTGGTCGCCGGCAGCGGGCCGGTCATGTTCACCGCGCCGGTCATGGTCCCGTCCGCGGTCAGGGTCATGACGTGCCGGACCGCGGCCAGGTAGTCGGCCATGCCGATGAAGGAGAAGTACTGCCGGCCGCTGTTGATCGGACCGCCGATCCCGGCCTTGAAGAACGGCAGCATCCGGGCCAGCGCGCCGCCGGAGCCGCCCAGCACCACCCCGCTGCGCAGGTGCGCCACCGGGATCCCGGCGTCCTCGGCGGGCTTGGTCGCGGCCTCCCAGTCCCGGCACAGCGTGCCCAGGAAGTCCTCGGAGCCCGGCGAGTCCTCGGTGGCCGTAGCGGTGCCGGTGTCGCCGTAGTAGCCGATCGCCGACGCCGACAGCAGGGCCTTGGGCCGCTCCGTCAGCTGGGCCAGCGAGCGGGCCAGGGTGTCGGTGCCGTGGACGCGGCTCTCGCGGATCTCCCGCTTGTAGGCGGCCGACCAGCGCTTGTCGCCCAGGCCCGCGCCGGCCAGGTGCACCACGACGTCGGAGCCCTCGTAGGGCTTCGGGTCGGGGTCGCCGAACGGTGACCAGTGGCGTTCCCCGGCGGCCTCGTCGGGGTGGGTGTGCCGGACCAGGCGGACCACTTCGTGGCCGTCTTCGGTGAGCGCGGTGGACAGGGCCGAGCCGATCAGTCCCGTGGAGCCGGTGATCGCGATCCGCATATCAGCAGCATAGACCTGTGATCCTCGCCATCCCGCGGCGCGGCTGCACTGAAAGGAAGGTTAGGCTAGCCTAAGTTAAAGAGATCCCCAGAACGAAGAAGGAAGTGATTCATGAGGTACACGGGGCCCAAGGTGCGTCGTTCGCGCCGGGCCGGGGTGCCGTTGACGGCCAAGGCCGAGCGCGTGATGGAGCGCCGCCCGCTGCCGCCCGGTCAGCACGCGCTCGGCCGGCGCGCCGGGAAGCAGAGCGACTACGGCCGCCAGCTGGCCGAGAAGCAGAAGATCCGCTGGTACTACGACCTGTCCGAGCGTCAGCTCCGGACCCTGTTCGACAAGAACCGCCGACGGTCCGGCCGGGCCGGGGAGAACGTCATCGCGGCCCTGGAGTCGCGGCTGGCCACCGTGGTGCTGCGGGCCGGCCTCGCGCCGTCGATCTACGCGGCGCGTCAGTTCGTGAACCACGGCCACGTGACCGTGGACGGTGCGAAGGTGGACATCGCCTCGTACGCCGTGAAGCCCGGCCAGGTGGTCGCGGTGCGGGCGAAGTCGCGGCGGATGCCGGCCTTCCAGGCCGCCGCTGCCGGGCAGTTCGCCGACGAGCGGACCGCCGCCTATCTGGACGTGCGGCGCGACGAGCTCGCGGTGATGCTGACCCACGAGCCGAAGCGCGCCGAGGTGCCGGTGCCGTTCGACGAGCAGCTGCTGGTCGAGTTCTACTCCCGCTGAGCGGACTCCGGCTGAGCAGCGCCGCAGACAACAAGACTGCCCCGGTCCTTTCGGACCGGGGCAGTCTTCAGTGAGCTGTCAGTTCTACAGACAAGTTCTACAGACCGAGGTCGGCGTCGAACTTGCCCTCTTCCAGGCGCTCCTTGATCGTGACCAGGAAGCGCGCGGCGTCGGCGCCGTCGACCAGCCGGTGGTCGTAGGTCAGCGCCAGGTAGACCATCGACCGGACGGCGATGACCTCGCCGAGGTCGGGGTCGTTGATGACCGCCGGGCGCTTCACGACCGCGCCGGTGCCCAGGATGCCGACCTGCGGCTGGTTCAGGATCGGGGTGTCGAACAGGGCGCCGCGGCTGCCGGTGTTGGTCAGCGTGAAGGTGCCGCCGGCCAGCTCGTCCGGCAGGACCTTGTTGGTGCGGGTCCGCTCGGCCAGGTCGGCGATGCCCCGGGCCAGGCCGGCCAGGTTCAGGTCGCCGGCGTTCTTGATGACCGGGGTCATCAGGCCCTTCTCGCTGTCCACCGCGATGGCCAGGTTCTCGTAGTCGTGGTACGTGACCGTGCCGGCGTCGGTGTCGATGACCGCGTTCAGGTTCGGGTGCTGCTTGAGCGCCTCGATCGCCGCCAGGGCGAAGAACGGCAGGAACGACAGCTTCACGCCCTCGCGGGCCTCGAACTCGCCCTTGGCGCGGGTCCGGAGCCGGGCGACGTTGGTGACGTCCACCTCGACCACGGTGGTCAGCTGCGCCGAGGTCTGCAGCGACTCGTACATGCGCTTGGCGATCAGCGCGCGCATGCGGGTCAGCTTCTCGGTGCGGCCGCGCAGCGGGCTCGGGGTGACCGCGGCCTTGGCGGCCGGGGCGGCCGCCGGGCTCGCGGCCGGCGCGGCGGCGTTGGCCTGGGCCTTGGCCGCGTCGATCACGTCCTGCTTGCGGATCCGGCCGCCGACCCCGGTGCCGGTGACCGAGGCCAGGTCCACGCCGTGCTCGGCGGCCAGCTTGCGGACCAGCGGGGTGACGTAGGCGGCGGCCGGCTCGGTGCCGGCGCCCGGGGCGTCGATGCGCGCGGCGGTCTGGGCCTGCGCGACGACCGCCGGGGTGCCGGGCCGGTACTCGCCGGCCGGGGCCGGTGCCGGGGCGGTCGGAGCCGGAGCGGTCGCGGTGAACGACGGCGCGGCGGCCACTGCCGGGGACGGAGCGGCCGGAGCCGGGGCCGGCGGCGCGACCGGCGGGGTGCTCGGCAGCGGCGCGGGCGCCGGGGGAGCGACC
>NZ_JAAFYZ010000093.1 GCF_018274385.1 Catenulispora pinistramenti
CGATGGCGGCGATGGGGGTGGTGCGGTGGGTGGGGTCGGAGAGGAGTTGGGCGGCTGCCTCTAGGCGGTAGCGGGTCAGGTAGGTGTGCATGGTGCAGCCGGCGGACTTTCGGAAGAGGCGGGCTGCGTGGCGCTCGCTCAGGTGGACCTGGGCGGCGACCTCTTGGATGCGGACCGGTCGGTGGTAGTTGTCGTGGAGGTAGCGGATCATCGTTGTCACGGTTGGTCCGCCGGGGGTGGTTGTCGGTTGCCGGGTCGGATGGCGGGCTGGTGGGTCGGTGAGGGCGCGGGCGGTGGCCAGGACCAGTGCGGAGGCGAGTGAGCCGATCATCTCGGTGCTGCCGGGTCCGGGGTCGGCGGCTTCGCGGGCGAGCAGGAGCAGGATGCGGGGCAGGGGGCCGTTGGCTGCTGTGGCTATGCGGTTGTCGCCGGTGGTGAAGGCGGCGATGAGCTCGGCGGCGGCGTGGTCGTCTTCGGCGGCTGTGGCCGGGAGTGGTCCGGCGGCGGCCCCGGTTCTGTCGCCGCCGGGGCTGTCGTGGAGTACGGCCCAGGACCAGAAGACGATGCCCATGGGGTCGTCGTCGGTGGCGGCGATGTCGTGCACGTCGCCGGGTCGGGCCAAGAACAGTTCGCCGGGGCCGATCGGGTGCTCGGTGCCGGCGACCCGGAATGTGCCGTGGCCCGCGTAGGCGTAGCAGAGCTCGTAGCAGGAGTGGACGTGCGGGAAGTTGCGCCATGGTTCGGGGGCGTAGAAGCCCCAGTCGACGAACTCGATGCGGCGGCCGGCGAGGCGGACTCCGATGCGTTCGGGTTGGAGGCTGCGCAGGGCCGCGCCTGAGTGGCGCAGCCCGTCGGCTGTCTCGTCCGTGCCGCCGCCGGTGGTCACGGGCGGCGGGCTGTGGGATCGACGCCGCGCAGGATCATGCCCTGTCCCAGCGACCACTGATGGTCGTCGGTGGTGGGCCGGTCCTCCGGATCGCGGTACTGCACCAGCCATGTCACGCGTTCCTGGCTGGAGGTGTTGAGGCCGGAGCCGTGGACCGTGAGGTAGGTGAAGAACAGCACGTCACCGGCCTCGGCGGGGCACGGCACCGCGTCTGCCAGGCGCCACTGGTCCGGGGAGAGGTGCCAGCTGCCGTCCTCGATGTGCTCCAGCGGGCCCTGGCGGTGGCTGCCGGGCACGACGCGGACGCAGCCGCGCTCCTCGTCGGCGTCGCTGAAGTGGAAGATCGCGGCGGCGACGGAGTCCTTGGTGTGCGGGAAGAAGGGGTGGTCCTGGTGCATGGGGAACGGGGAGCCGTTCTCCGGGGGCTTCACGAACATCTTGGTGTGGTGGAGCTGGAGGTTGGGGCTGCCGTTCAGGGCCGCGGCGGTGTCGGTGAAGCGGTGGTCGAGGAGCAGCTTCGCGAAGGCGGCGGAGTGGAACTGGGCGTCGTGGCAGTGCCGCAGCCGGGTGGCGGCGGCGCCGGCGGCCTCTCGGGCGCTGCCCCACGTCGGGTCGTCGCTGTCGTTGAGGCGGCCCAGGAGGTCGTGGCACTCCGTGCGCATGGCGGCGGCCTCATCGGCGTTGAGCAGTCCCTTGACGAGAAGGTAGCCGTTCTCGCGGTAGAAACGGACATCGGCGTCGGTGATCGGGTACTGCGCGGCGGCGGAGGCGACGGGGGCAGTGGCGGGGACGGCGGCTTCGGGAGCCGTCTGGATCTGTGGTTCGGCCATGTGTCGACGGTAGGTTGGGCGCCGCTGGTTGCCGCGCGGTTCGATGGTCACGCAGGTGGGGAATCCGGACAGGTTACGCTCTCGGCTTGATCATGGGGAAGCGGCGCGGGGTACTGGACGCGGCCGGAGACTCTTAACCCGTGCCGAACCGGTGCCGAATCGGCGCCCACCCTGCGCCACCGTCTAAGCTATGCACTTAGGTAAGCCTAACTATGGAGGTGTCCTTCGTGGCACGCACACGCCATCCCTTCATCGTGCGCCGCACGGAACGCCTGAACGACCACCTGATCCGGGTGCACCTCGGCGGTCCGGGTTTCACGACCTTCCAACCCAGCGAGTTCACCGACTCCTACGTCAAGCTGCTGTTCCCCGCGCCGGACGGCGAGGTGACGCGCACCTACACCGTCCGCGAGGTCGACACCGCGGCGGAGACCATCGCGATCGACTTCGTCTATCACGGCGACGAGGGGGTGGCCGGACCCTGGGCGGCGGCCGCCCAGCCGGGCGACGAGATCGGCCTGTTCGGTCCGGGCGGGGCCTACGCGCCCCGTGCCGACGCGGACTGGCACCTGCTGGCCGGGGACATGTCGGCGCTGCCGGCCATTTCCGCCGCCTGCGCGGCTCTTCCGGCGACCGCCGTGGGCCGGGTGTTCGTCGAGGTCGCCGGGCCCGCTGACGAACTCGACTTCGCCCGGCCCGAAGGCGTGGAGCTCACGTGGATCCACAGCGACGGCGCCGCGCCCGGGGAGTTGCTGGCCAAGGCCGTGCGCGCGGAGCCGTGGCTCGACGGTCTGGTGCACGTCTTCATCCACGGCGAGGCGCAGGCGGTCATGCACGACCTGCGGCCGTACGTCCGCAAGGAGCACGGGGTCGCCGCCGACTGGGCGTCGATCTCCGGCTACTGGCGTCGCGGGCGCACGGAAGAGGGCTTCCGGCAGTGGAAGCGCGACCTCGCCGAGCGCGAGGAGGCGACGGTCGGGTAGCCCGCTGCCTGGCCTGAGCCGGGCCCGACCCTTAGGTGCTTTCTCTGGTTACTAGTGCCATCTACGTCTCTGAAGTGCTCGTTCTACGATCGGTGGGCCGGACTGACGGCGTTGACATCGAACGAGTCCCAAGGAGAGAGCAATGGCTCAGCAGAATGGACCGATATCCCAGCAACCGCAAGCGCTCCCGGAATCGGCCCGGGGGCGGCTTGCGCAGTCGCAGCAGGGCCGGCCCTGTTTCACGTCCGATTTGTCAGTGAACGAATTCGTGCTCGCCACCCAGGCCGGGTTCGTGCCCGCGGGGCTGGTGATGGGGACGAGCATCTATCACATCGGCTTGCAGCCGGCCCGGTGGAACACCAGTCAGGAGCTGACGGTGTTGACGCAGGCGATGTACACCGCGCGCGAATTGGCGATGGCCCGGATGGAAGCCGAGGCCGACATGCTGGGCGCGGACGGCGTCATCGGGGTGGAGGTGCGGGCCCGGCGGTACGCGTTCTCCTCGGAGATCATGGAGTTCGTCGCGATCGGGACCGCGGTGAAGGCGGAGAACACCAACGTCTCGCTGCGGACGCCGGCCGGGCGGCCGTTCACCTCGCACCTGTCCGGGCAGGACTTCTGGACGCTGTGGCAGCACGGGTGGGTGCCGCGGGCGCTGGTGTTGGGGACGTGTGTCTATCACGTCGCGCACCTGACGTTCCGGCAGACGTTGCAGGCCGCGGGGCAGAACCAGGAGTTGGGCACCTATACACAGGCTGTGTACGACGCGCGCGAGATCGCGATGGGGCGCATGCAGTACGAGGGGACCCAGGTCGGGGCGGACGGCATCGTCGGGGTCGAGGTGCGGGAGAACGACTGGGTGTGGGGCGAGCACGGGATCGAGTTCTTCGCGATGGGGACGGCGGTCAGCAGGCTGCACCCGGATGCGGCGCCGGTGTCGCCGCAGATGACGATGCCGCTTTCGGGCTGAGACCGGGGTATCGGCGGGCGGGCGGATGGCGGATCGGCGGGTCAGCTTGGCGGATGGCGGATCGGCAGGTCGGCTAGGCAGGTCGGCAGATCGGCGGGGCGGAAGGTCCGCAGGCCGGCAGGTGAGTCAGCCGCATCGTTACGGAGGATGATGCGGCACACCGACTAAGAGCGTGCCCAGCCAGCAATCCCAGCCACCGATCCGCCCACGCCCCGAGCCAGCCCAGCTACCGCGTCGGTAGCGGAGTCCTCCACTCGAGCTGCCGAGCCAACTCGTCATCGCTGAGCGCCACCGGCCGGCTGTCCGCACCGTCCCTCGCCGGCGGGCGTCCGGCGCTCAGCGCGGCGCTGGCCGCGATGTTGTCCTCGACCCGCGGCCGACGGACGCGCTCGTAGTCGGCGAGGGCACCCGACATGCTCGGCGCGTCGCGCAGCGCCTTGGCCAGGACGACCGCGTCCTCCATCGCCATCGAGGCGCCTTGTCCGGTGGCCGGAGAAGCGGCGTGCGCGGCGTCACCGATGATCAGCGTCCGCAAGGTGTGCCAGCGGAGCCCGAGAGGCAGATCGACCGCGTTGGTGACCATGAGCTGATCGCTGGTGGCCGCGATGATGGCGGCAGCGGGAGTGTTGTCGGGTTCGACAAGGGGGAGCAGGTGATCGCGCCATTGTGACGACGTCATGGTGGCGATCTCGTCAGCCGTGGCGCGCGGGCTGGTGACGCGTGCGAACCAGTAGGTCTGGCCGGTCGGTGAACAGGCCGCGCCGAACGCGGTCGCACTGCCGCGGATCATGGTGATCTGTTCAGAGTCCTCGGCCTGGGGTGCTTCGGTGGTGTAGCCGTAGAAGACCTTCTGCCCTGCGTAGCGCGGTTCGGCCGGGCTGATCAGAGACCGCACCTTCGAGTTCAGTCCGTCGGCCCCGATGAGGAGGTTGCCGCTCGCGGTGCGGCCGTCGGCGAACGTCGCCGTGACGCCGGCCGCGTCCTCGGTAAGGGAACTGAGACGCGCGCCGTGGTTGATCGGGATCCCCCGGCGCCGTACTTCCTGTTGCAGTGCCGCGGCGAGATCTGCGCGCCGTAGACAGCGGAAGCGGGTCAGCGGATCGTCGCGCCCGCCCAGCGGGGTGTCGGCGAGCGTGGCGCCGGTGGCGTCGAGCAGCCGGAGTCCGGTCAGCGGGAAACCGAGCCCGGCGACGGCCTCCGCGGCCCCGAGTTGCCCCAAAGAGCGCATCCCGTTGCTGGCCAAGGTGAGGAAGGCGCCCAGGTCCTCGCCGTTTTTGGGGTGTGCCTCGTAGACGGCGGCCTCGAAGCCCGCCTTGTGCAGGGCCAGGGCGGCGGCCGATCCGGCGATGCCGCCGCCGATGATCAGAATGCGCATACGGTTGGCCCGCTTCCGCCGGATTCGTTCGCTGGCCCCGATCGTAGCGGCTTGTTCGGGTACGAATGTCAGGGGGCGCGGTTCAGCCGGACCAGCGGCATGAACAGGTCGTCCACGATCTCGGCGATGCGTTCTGCGGGGATCGGCTTGTGCGTCATCAGCAACTCGTGGCGCATGAGGTCGAAGGGCATGGTCAGGACCGCCGCCGGGGTGGTGGCCAGGTTGATCTCGCCGCGTTCCTGCGCCCGGGCGTAGATGCCCTCCGACCAGCTGGATCCGGGGGTCAGCACCTTCTCGCGCACCTCGGCGGGGGTGAGGCCGGCGCTGGTCAGCAGGCCGGAGAAGGTGGCGCTCACGACGGTCGCGAATCCGACGCGGGCGGCGATGGAGGTGTTGAGGATGGCGATCATGTCGTCGCGCAGGTTGCCGGTATCGGGGATCTCGACGGGGTGGGTCGTGCCGTAGTGCCGGATGGCGGCCAGGACCAGGTCGTCCTTGTTGGGCCAGCGGCGGTAGAGGACCGCCACGCCGGTCTTGGCCCGGGCCGCGATGGACTCCATCGTGAGCTTGGCGAAGCCGACGTCGACCAGCTCCTGCCAGGCGGCGTCCAGGATGGCGGTCTCCAGCTCTTCGCCGCGTCGACGTTGGCGGGGGTGGGCCTGCTGCGCCTGGTCAGTCACGGTCGTCAGTTTAGCGGCTCGCCGGAAATAAGAGAGGCTTCCATTTCTTAAGGGATCGGTCTACTCTCCTTAAGAGAAGGAAGCATCTCTTAAATGGAGGGGACGTCATGACAACGGCGACCACGACGGCGACGGCGGCAACGGAACCCGAGGGCGGGGGGAAGCTGGATCCGGCGGTGGTCAAGACCGCCCTGATCCTCATCGTCGGGGCGATGGCCGTCGTCTTCGACACCACGATCGTCAGCGTCGCGCTGCGCACGCTCTCGGTGAAGCTGGACACCTCGGTCTCGACGATCCAGTGGGTGTCCACCGGCTACCTGCTGGCGCTCGGCATCGCGGTGCCGCTGAGCACGTGGGGGCTCCAGCGCTTCGGGGGCAAACGGCTGTGGATGTTCTCGCTGGCCGTGTTCCTCGTCGGCTCGGTCGGGGCCAGCCTGGCGTGGAACGTCGGCTCGCTCATCGGGTGGCGGGTCGTGCAGGGTATCGGGGGCGGGCTGATGCTCCCGGTGATGACGACGCTGATCTTCCAGGCGGCCGGCGGCAAGGCGCTCGGCCGGCTCGTCACCTACGTCGCACTGCCGGCGCTGCTCGGGCCGATCCTCGGGCCGGTGATTGGCGGCGCGATTCTGACGCACCTGTCGTGGCGGTACATGTTCTGGGTGAACGTGCCGTTCTGCGTGATCGGCATGCTGCTCGCCTGGCGGTACCTCAAGATCGACGGCGAGGAGACCAGCGGGGGTGGTGCGAGCGGCGGGAGCGAGGGGACCAGCGGGGGCGGTGCGAGCGGCGCGAGCGGCCGGAGCCAGGGATCCGCAGGCGCGGCGGCCGCGACAGCCGCGATGGCGAAGCCGAAGCTCGACGTGTTCGGGCTCGCGCTGCTCGCGCCGGGTACGTCGGCCGTGCTGCTGGGCCTGGCCAACGCGGGCACGGGGTCCGGGTTCGGGCACGCCAATGTGATCATCCCGCTCGTCATCGGCGTCGTGCTGCTGGTCGCGTTCGTCGGTTACGCGCTGCGTAAGAGCAGCCCGCTGGTCGAGATCCGGCTGCTCGCAAAGCGATCCGTCGCCTCTTCTACTTCCGTGCTGTTCTTCTCCGGCTTCTCCTTGTACGGCGCGATGCTGCTGATGCCGCTGTACTACCAGGAGGTCCGTGGGGCCACGGCGTTGTCTGCGGGCATCATGCTCGTTCCCCAGGGTGTGGGCACGGTGTTGTCGCGGACCGTGGCCGGCGGCGTCATCGATCGGTTCGGCGCGCGCGTCATCGCCTCGACCGGCTTCGCGGTCGTCGCGCTGGCGACGATTCCGTTCGCCCTGGCCGGGCCGCACACGAATGAGTGGCAGCTGGCCGCGTGGATGGTCGTGCGCGGGTTCGGCCTCGGGGCCGTGACGATGCCGGTGATGGTCGCCGGGTACGTCGGGCTGACCAAGCAGGAGATCCCGCATTCCAGCGTGCTGACAAGGACGGCGCAGCAGATCGGCGGCTCGTTCGGTACCGCGGTGCTGGCGGTGATCCTCCAGGGCGGCATCGCCGCGCATCCGACCGCGCCGGCGAACGCGTTCCACGCGGCGTTCTGGTGGTCGGCGGGCTTCTCGGCAGTCGCGGTGCTGTTGTCCTTGACGCTTCCTGGCCGCGCGGAACGATGAATGGGCTCAGGCGTTTCGTGAATGGCGTAGTGGCGACGCCCAGTGGGCGGGACGGAGCTTAGGCTGGTGGGGTGCGTACGCGACCGACGTTGACTTGGAAGCCGACCGGCGAGTTCTTCGCCCGCACGACGAGCCTGGACGCCATGGTGGAACTGGTGGCGGACCGCGGGGTCGTGGTGCTGAGCGGGGCGGGGCTGTCCACGGAGTCCGGGATCCCGGACTACCGCGGGGAATCCGGGGCGTTGCGACGGCACACGCCGATGACGTTCGAGGACTTCGTGGGCAGTGCCGAGGCTCGGCAGCGGTACTGGGCGCGGAGCCACCTCGGGTGGCGGGCGATGGCCGGGGCGCAGCCGAACGTCGGGCACCGCGCGGTCGCCGCGCTGCGGGCTTCGGGCCACGTCGGCGGGGTGATCACGCAGAACGTGGACGGTCTGCACCAGGCGGCGGGGACGCCGCCGGAGGTGGTGGATCTGCACGGCAGCCTGGACCGCGTCATCTGCCTCACCTGCGGGACGCTCAGCGCGCGCACCGAACTGGAGCGGCGGCTGAACGAGGCCAACCCGGTGTTCGACGGGGTCGCCGCCCGGATCAACCCGGACGGGGACGTGGACCTCGACGAGGACGCGGTGCTGCGGTTCCGGTCGGTGGACTGCGATTCGTGCGGCGACGGGGTGCTGAAACCGGACGTGGTGTTCTTCGGCGAGAACGTGCCGAAGCCGCGCGTCGACCGGTGCAACGAGTTGGTGGACGGCGCCGCGGCGCTGCTGGTGCTGGGCTCGTCGTTGACGGTGATGTCGGGACTGCGGTTCGTGCGGCGGGCGGCCGAGGCGGGCAAGCCGGTGGTGATCGTCAACAAGGGGGTGACGCGGGGCGACCGCTATGCGTCGGCCCGGATCGAGGCGCCGTTGGGCGCGGCGCTCGTGGAGCTGGTGGGACGGGTGGGAGCGGAGCCGGTGGCCTGCTAGGTTCCCAGGTCGGATCGGGCGCGGGTTGCGGTGTGCGGGTTGCGGTGTGGGGTCTGTGGTCTGTGGTCTGTGGTCGTGCGGTCAGGGACGCGTGGGGGACACCGCCGCGACGTAGCGCGGGGCGTGGCTGGGCCAGGAGTGGTGGGCCTCGAACGTGGCGCGCGCGGCGGCGGCGATCTCGGCGCGGGCTGACGGGGCGTCCTTGAGGAAGGCGGCCAGGGAGTCGGCGAAGGCCCTGGTCGTCATGTCAGAGGCCTGGTAGGCGTGGCCGTCGGTCAGGCGGGCGTTCTCGCGTAGGGGACGCAACGCGATCGGGATGCCGCGGGCCATGGCGTGGGTGACCTTGTTCATCGCGCAGAAGTGGTTGAACGGGTTGTCGGGGTCGGGGACGGCCATCGCGTCGATGCGGCTGAGGAACGCGTCGACGGCGCCCGGGCCGAGCCAGCCGTGGAAGGTGACCAGCGGATCCAGGCCGAGGCGGGTGGCGTGCGCGCGGGCCGCGGGCAGGGCGGGGCCGTCGCCGGCGACTTCGACGCGGAAGCCGGTGACGCCGTCGGTGCGCAGTAGGTCCACGGCGTCCAGGAGATCGGTGAGGCCGTCTTGTTCGCCGATCACGCCCAGGTAGCCGATGACGAGATCCGGGGGGTCCGTTGATATCTCGGCTGCGGTCGCCTCGGTGTCGGTGTCGGTGTCGGTGTCGGGAGCGGGAGCGGCGGGCTCCTGCGCCGGCACCTCGGCAGTGCGGATGATCAGCGCGCCGCGTCCGTACCGTCGCAGAATCCGCGCCCGCTGCTCCTCGCTCGGCGTCAGCACGACGTCCGCGGTGGTGATCATGCGGTGCTCGGCGGCCAGGAAGAGCGGTGTCAGCCTGCTGAATCCGGCGCGCGAAGCGGCCAGGACCGGGACCACGTCCCGCTGGTCGTACACCGTGCGGATGCCGTTGCGCCGGGCCCACCACGCGAGCGGGAAGAGCAGGTCCGGCGGGTTGCCGATCTGGAGCATGCGGCGGGTGGTACGGGACCTGCCGAGGGCGCGCCGGGCCGCCGCGGCGGCAGCGGAGGCGGTCCACAGCCCCTCGGCCGCGGTGGCGAGCGGGCCCTGGCCCTCGAAGGAACGGAAGCGGACGACGTCGATCCCGTCGATCCGCTCACTGCCGGGCCGGCGTCCGCGGATCGCCGGGCACACCACCGTGACCCGCGCCCCGTCGTCCCGCAACGCAAGGGCCTGCGACCAGGCACGCTGGTCGTCGGGTACCGGCAGATTGAGCAGTACCAGGACAGCGTGCGGTGCTTGTGCGCGTTCCGTCATGACGGCCCCACCCCCTGTGAGCGGGGCTACCCATGAATCAGAACCCTGACACTTGGATCAAGCTCGTGGGGCGAGTCGGCGTCAACCCTGGCGGCTGGTGTCGTCCCGCTGCCAGGTCCGGAAGTCCTTGGTGCGTACCGCGCGCCGGGCCCGCAGCTTGGTCGCGACCGTGACGGCGAGGAACCACGCGACCTTCGGCCCGTTGCGCACCGGTGCGGCCGAGGCGACCGCGCGCAGATCGGACAGCGATGTGCGGGCCGTGCCGGATGCCGAGGTCAGCGCCGGATCGTCGGCGGCCTGGAGCGTCGAGACCAGGGCGCGGGTCCGGATCCGCAGCAGCGCGCCGAGCGTCCGCGGCGGATGGACGACCACGGTGGCGTCCGCCACCACCCGGCGCCGGTCGGGCTCGAAGAGCAGCGAGGCGGCCAGGTCGTCGCCGAGCAGGGGCGGCAAGGCGCGCAGCCGCTCGCAGCCCTCGCGCGAGAGCCCGACCACCCCGCGTCCGAACAGCCCGGCACGCACCACCGGCAGCTCGTCCCACACGTCGTAGAACCAGCGCACGGTCCACGGCAGGCGCTTGGCCGGCATCGCCCGCGACGGCCCGGCCGCCAGGACGCCCGGATCGTCGAACGCGGCGGCCAGCGCGCGCACATCGCGTGATCCCAGTTCTACGTCCGCGTCCACATACAGGCGCGGAAACCCTTGCGCGTGCTCGTCTGCCAGGCGCATGGCGGCGTGCTTGTCCGCCCGCGGGGTTATCAGTACTTTGACGTCGCCGAACGCCGCGGCGATCTCCGCCGTGTCGTCGGCGCAGCCGTTGGCGACGACCCAGATCTCGAATTCACCCGGTGCGGCGCCGGCCAGTAGTCCGCTGAGCAGACGTCCGACCACGTTCGCCTCGTTGTGCGCGGGGATGACCACGGACACCATGGTTGGCCAGTATCGCACCGGAACCCGCACGCGTCATGTCAGTCTTCTGATGCTCTTGTGGGGATGTTTCCTCACTTGGGAGGATGGCCGCGTGAGGCGACCTAAGATCCTGGTCATGGTTTCCGCGGGTTGGTTCCCGCCCTATCTCGAAGAGGTCGCCGCGCAGGCGGAGGCCGGGACGCGTCCGAAGGTGTGGCTCTATGACCTGCCGTACGACCTGACGGTTCTGGACCAGCGCTTCGTGACCGGGCCGTCGCGGGTGCGCCGGGCGGTCTACCGCAGACTGCCGCTCCCTGTGGCCTTCGCCGCCGAGGCGTTCCGGGTGCGCAAGCGGTATGACGCGATCTTCGCGTGGGGTGCCGAGGCGGCGAGCCTGCCGCTGGCTCTGGCACTGCGGTTCACCCGAGGTCGGACGCGGACGCCGCTCGTCGTCTTGTACAGCTGGATCTCCTCCGGGGCCAAGGCGAAGCTGCTGCGGTCGGCGTGGCCGGGAATCAAGACTCTGGTGCTGCCGCCGTCGGCGCAGGCCGAGTTCGCCGTCAAGCAGCTCGGGGTGCCCACGGAGCGGATCACGTCGCCGAAATGGGTCGTGGACACCGGGTTCTGGAATCCGGAGCTGGCCGATCAGAAGCCGGCCGATCAGAAGCCGGCCGATCAGAAGCCGGCCGATCAGAAGCCGGCCGATCTGGAGCCGGCCGATCCGAAGACCGGTGATCAGGACGCTGTGATGATCTGCTCGGCCGGTCGCGAGATGCGGGACTTCGCCACCTTGATCGCCGCGCTCGACGGTACCGGCGTTCGCTGCCACATCGCCGGCTCGCTGGTCGCGGGCATGGACGATCGGTGGCGTGCCGAGCTCGGCGATCGCGGCGAGCGCGTCGGGCTGCCGGAGGGCGTCACGTTCGGGCCGCTGACGCCGGTGGAGATGCGCGATCTCTATGCGCGGTCGCGTTTCGTCGTGCTCCCGCTGCATCCCAGCGACACCGACAACGGGATCAGCTGCATGATCGAGGCTTTCGCGATGGGGCGTGCGGTGGTCTGCACTCGGGTCGACGGACAGCGGGACGCGTTGGAGGAAGGCGTCAACGGGGTCTTCGTGCCGGCGCACGATGCGGCGGCGCTGCGTGCGGAGATCCTGGAGTTGATCGCGGATCCGGAGCGGTCCGAGGCGATGGGGCATGCGGCGCGGCGGTCGGCGGAGGCGGAGTTCGGGATGGTGCGGTGGGTGGCGGCGCTGACGGAGGTGCTTGATGCAGCCGTCGGCTGAGGAATTGCCCGCTGAGGATCTGGCGGCTGAGGACGTGTCGGCGCGGGAACTGCCCGGGGTCGTGCTGGTCGTCGTCACCTGGAACAGCGCCGATGTCTTGCCGGGGCTGCTGGCGTCGCTGGCCTTCGGGATGGTCGGGCTGCGCTGGCGACTGGTGGTCGCCGACAACGACTCCGCCGACGGGACGGCTGACCTGGTGCGAACGGAGGCGCCGGACGCGCTGTCGGTCCAGACCGGGCGTAATGCCGGCTACGCCGCCGCGATCAATGCGGCGCTTGAGGCGGTCGGCCCCCTGGATAAGGGGACTGACGCGGTGCTGGTCTGCAATCCGGACATCCGTATGGAGCCGGGGTGCGGGGCGGCTTTGGTGCGTGGACTGGAGCGATCGGGAACGGGGATCACCGCGCCGGTGCTGTTCGACGGCGACGGCCGGATGATCAGAACCCTGCGACGCGAGCCGAATCCGTTGCGGCTGTTGGGCGAGATGGTTCTGGGGGCGCACCGTTCGGGACGGTTCGCGGCGCTCGGGGAGCAGGTGGCGGACCCGCACGCGTACTCGGGGCCGACGCGGGCGGACTGGGTGGCCGGGTCGCTGATGGCGTTGTCTCGGGAGTGCGTTGAGGCGTGCGGGCCGTGGGACGAGTCCTTCTTCCTCTATTCGGAGGAGACGGAGTACGCCTTGCGCGCCCGGAGCCGCGGGTTCGCGACGCGGCTGGCGCCGGATGCGGTCGCGGTGCACCTGGAGGGTGAGGCCGCCGTCTCGCCGAGGCTGTGGACGTTGCTGACAGTGAACCGGGTGCGGTTGTATCGGCGGACGCATGGCGCTGTCGCCGTCGCGGCGTTCTGGAGTGCGTTGGTGCTGCGGGAGGCGTCCCGGGCACTATTGGGGCGGGCTAGTAGTCGGGCGGCGGTGCGGGCTTTGGTGAGCCCGGCTCGGATGCGGGCCAAGCCGGGCCCCTGACGTCACCTGCGCTTGTTCAGTGCGGCTCGGAGCGTGCGGGCCGCGACGGCGCGCGCGGCTTCGGCGGCGGCGAGGGCCAGGCCGCCGACGCCTGAGGTCAGTCGCAGGGCCGAGCGGCTGAACGCCAGCGGTTCGAAGTCTCCCTCTCTGAGGGCGTCCTCGACCGTCGTGCGGGTCGCGGGACCGGTCAACGTCAGCTCCATCGCCAGGGGGAAGAACTGGCGGGCGCCGTGGAAGTCGAGTGCCACGAAGGGCGGCAGGCCCAGGTTCCGGGCGTAGGCGCGGGCTTCGCGGTTCGGGGCCCAGCCGTCGTACTTGCGGTTCCAGATCTCGACGGCGGTCAGGTCCTTGGCCCAGGCCGGGTCGAAGCGGCGCCAGGCGTTGCGGCGCCAGGGGTGCGCGAAGACGGCGATGCCGTCCGCTTCGCGGGTGTGGGTCAGGACGTCGGCTATGTCAGGGGTCTGGCTGAGGAACGGGACGTCGCCCCAGACCGGGATGTGGACGACGTTGTCGGCGTCGTTGTACTCCAGGCCGGGGACGACGAGGACGCCGTCTTGCGAGGCGGCGGCGCAGGCTTGCACGTACTCGCTCCACTTGGACGGCGTGAACGTACGGCTGTGTTCGCACATCAGCAGGACGCTGCGACCGCGCTTGCGGAACGCCGCGGCGAGGCGGTCGAGCGGCCAGGTGGCGTCGTCGGACCACTCGGAGTGGAGGTGCGCCACCGCGCGGACCTTGGTCACGATGCGCTCCGTTTCGTGCCGTTCGTGCCGTTCGTGCGGTTCGCGGGGTTAGTACGCGTCATGCGGGCGGCTTGGGCGGCGAGGGTGGAGCGGGTGTCGCGCCAGAAGACGCGGCGTTCGCCGGGGCGGAGGTTGTACCAGCGGTCGGCGCGGGACGGGCGGAGCGCGGCGAGGGTCGCGGCCCGCCCGGGCCAGGGGCCGGGGTAGTCGGCGATCGGGCCGCGCAGGACGGCGGCGAGGTGGATCAGCTCTCTGCCGAGGTGGCGGCAGAGGATGTGGGGCGGTTCCGGATCCGGTGGTTCGGGGACGAAGCCCGGGTCGAGGGCTTGCTCGACGGCCCAGTCGGGGTAGGCGAAGCCGCGGCGTACCGCCAGGGCCATACTGCCCCAGGGGCGGCCGTTGATCTCCATGAACCACGGGGTCCCGGCGCCGTCGCGCAGGAGTTCGAGCATGAACATGCCGCGCCAGCCGATGTCGGCGAGGAGCTTCTCGGCACGGTGGCGGACGTCCTCGTCGACCGGGATCGAGCGGCAGGCGCTGGAGGCCGAGCCGCGGGGGTCGGTCATGCGGACGCGGCGGTGGGCGCTCCAGGCACGGACGCCGCCGGGCGTCGCGAACCCGAAGACGCCTTCGCCGGTACCGGTGAGGTGCTGCTGGACCAGGACCGGACCGGCGAGGGCTTCAGCGGCGCGAGCGATATCGGCCTCGGTATTGGCGACGCGGCCGCCGGGACGTATCAGCTTATTGTCTTTCTCGACGGCGGCCAGCGCGGCTTTGACGATCCAGGGCCCGGTCTCGCTATGCGCGGGAACGGCGAAGCCGGCTTCAGCGGCGGCCTCGACTTGGAGGCGCTTGTCGAGAGCGAAGGCGGCCTCCTTGCTGGTGGGCCCGGCCACCCGCAGTCCGGTGCGGTCCGCGACCCAGACAGCGAGGTCGTCGAGCGGAAGCAGGACGCCGGTGCCGAGTCGGCGCGCGACGTTGACGACGTCGGCGACGCAGGCCGCGGCGTCGTCCTCGGGCGCGGTGACCGGCACGACGCGGACCCGGCGCGAGGCCGCGAGCGCCGGCGAGGTGCCGCGCCGGGCGAAGGCGAACACCTCGTGCCCGGCGTCGGCCAGGGACCAGGCGGACTCGATCGCGGCGAAGGCGTCGGCGAAGCCGATGAGGACGCGGGTGCTCATGCGGGGCGGCTCGCTTTCGCGGTGGGGATGGCGGGTGCGGCAAGACTGCCGAGACTGGCTGCCGGAGTGCGTCGGCCGATGCGCCGGCCTGGCCAGGTGCGCGCCAGCGGGGGATTGAGCGCAGAAGGTGTGCGCTGGCTCCGGCGACCGGCCGCGAGGCAGGAGCTCGAAGCGCACCTCATCGCCAGGCCTTCACCATCAGCACCGCGCGATCCAGCACCCGTCCCGAAGTGGTGCGCGGGGCCAGCATTCGCGTCCGCACCGACTCCGGTGTGTCCGTCGCCTCGACGCTGTAGCGCGGCTGCAACCAGCGCCCGCTGTGGGCGGGGCGGGCGTCGCTGGTGAACACTGTGCGGTAGCCGGCTGTGCGGAGCGCTCGCAGGACCTTGCGGTTGTAGGCGCCGAAGGGGCAGGCGGCTGTGGTGACCGGGGCGCCGATCGCGGTGGCGATGCGGGTGCGCGCGTCCTGGAGTTCGATGTGCTGGTCGGCGGGGTTGACGTGGGTCCAGGGGCGGTGGGCGGCGCCGTGGGTGCCGATTCCCATGCCGGCGGCGGCGAGGGCTCGCAGGGCGTCTTCGTCGAGGTTGCCGGGGGTGCCTAGGCGGTCGGCTATGGGGAAGAAGTCGGCGGTGAGGCCTCGTTCCTGGAGGGCCGGCAGGGCTGTCGCCGCGTCGGAGGCGTTGCCGTCGTCGAAGCTCAGGCGGATGGTGTCGCGGTGGTCGGCGCACAGGTCCAGGACGTGGAGGAACGCCGATTCCGTGACCCAGTAGCGGTGTTCGTCCGGTTCGCGCTCGGGGCCGTTCGGTGTGCCGATTCCGTGGAAGGAGATGTTCCTCAGCTCTGTCCCGTTCACGCTGGTCCGCCCTCCTCGGCCGGCTGTCTGGCCGGCCCGTCCTTGTCCCACTGGGTGTAGAAGCTCGAAGGGTTCACGAGGTAGCGGACCGTCGGAACCGGTAGGTGCGTGATGCGGTGGCGGCGCGTGAAGCGGTACATCATTTCCCAGTCCTCGCGCGGCAGCAGGCCGATCGGGCGGGGCATACGGCTGAAGGTCAGGGCACGCGTGCGGATCGCCACGAAGGCGTTGCAGTCCAGGAACGAGTCCCACGATGCGCGCTTGCGGTCGAACGGAACCGACAGCACGTCGAGATCTGTGCCGTCGGGCAGCACGCGGTGCAATGCGGTGTAGACGCCCGCCAAGTCGGGGGAGTCTGTCAGGGTCTTGATGGCCAGCGCGAGGTGGTCGGGCTCCCAGACGTTGTCGTCGTCCAGGAAGGCCACGTAGCGCGAGGCGGTCAGCCGCATCCCGACGTTGCGGACCAGGCCGAGGACGTGCGAGTTCGCGGACAGTGACACCGTGCGCAGCCGTGGGTCCGCCGGCAGGTCGGCCGCTTCCAGGCCGCCTCCGCCGTCGTCGACCACCACGACGACGAGATCCGACCACGTCTGCCCCAGGGCCGAGCGCACCGCGGCGGCAAGTCCCTCGGGCCGTTTGTAGGTCGGGATGACCACGGCCGCCGTGGCGGACAAAAGCGGCGTCTCGCCCAGCAGCCGTCGCACTTCCCGATCTTCGAACCGACGCATGCGGAGCACACTCGGCCAATTCAGAGTTCTGTTTCGCCACTCGAAGATCACCTGCCAACCGACCAGTCGGTTCGCGGTGTCCTTGCCCCAGCGCACCGGGTTTCGCGCCATCCCCATCCCCCTACCCCACCGGCCCGGCCGGGCTTCGGTGGTTGTCCCACAAGCGACCATGTCTGGACACAGTTCGTATAGCAGTAGAACGACGCTAAGTGTTAGCCATGATACTTCTCACGGACATCTCGCGCGAAGTATCTCAGCCCACTACGATGCTGCTCGTTCGACAGTGTTCGGGCAATTACGCAACGGTCATAGCCGGGGATGTGCGGGGCGGCTGGCGTCGGGCGGTGCGATGAGATTCCGTGGGGGGATTTCGGCATGGCGGTCGGGTCGGGCGTGGAACGTCAGGTCGTGCGGGTAAGACTCGCGCGGTCCTGGACGATGAGATTTGGCAGACGGGCCGGAACGGCGCTGCTGCTGACGATGGACTGGACGTGCGCGATGGCGGCCGCCTGGCTCGCGGTGCCGGTCCAGGACGACTGGCCGGTGCTGGTCGCCGTGCCGGTGGCCTGGGTCGGTGCGGCAGGTGCGCACCGGTTGTACGAGCGCCGGCATGTCGGGCCGGGCACCGAGGAGTATCACCGGATCCTGCGGGCTTGCCTGGCCGCGATGGCGGCGTTGGCGGCGCTGTGCGCGCTGGTGGCCCGCAACGACCGGCTGGTGCGCGGGGTGCTGCTCGCGGTGCCGGCGGCGGCGGTCGGTTCGCTGGTGGCCCGCAAGGCGCTGCGGGCGCTCCAGGCCCGGAACCCCGGGTGGGCCACCCGGTCGGCGCTGTTGGTCGGCAGCTCGATTCAGTGCTCGGCGATGGCCGAGGTACTGCGCCGGGAGCGGTCGGCGCTGCGGGCGGTCGCGGCCCTGGAGGTCGCCGGCCCGGGCCAGGCGCCGCTGCCGACGCAGGGGATGCCGGGTGCGGCGGGCACCGCTGGCACAGCGACGGCGGCGAACAGCGTGAACAGCGTGAACAGTACGACAACCGCGACCGGCGCGGCAGGTGCCCAAGAGGCAGCGGCGCCGCCGACGCCACCGCCGAATCCGTTGGACCCGCTCATCATCGGCACGCTGACCGCGCACGGCGGTCCCGGCGACGCCGAGCAGGTCGCGACGGCGTTGCAGGTGACCGGGTGCGAGGTCGTGGTGCTGATGCCCGGCCCGCATCTGGGGGCGGCGGCGCTGAGCGGGCTGGGCTGGCGGCTGGCGAGCGTGGGCGTGGACATCCTGGTCGCGCCGTTCCTGAGCGAGATCGCGCCGGCCCGGCTGGCAGTGCGGCGTGACGGCGGCGTGCCGCTGTTCCACATCCGCTCGCCGCGGGTGTCGCGCGGGGCCCGGGTGCCGAAGGAACTCGGCGAACGCGTGATGGCGGCGCTCGGTCTGGTGCTGCTGGCCCCGATCTTCCTGGCGGTGTCGCTGGCGATCCTGCTCGGCGACGGACGCCCGATCTACTTCCGGCAGGTGCGCGTGGGGCTGCGCGGCGAGCACTTCGTGCTCTACAAGTTCCGCACCATGGCGACCAACGCCGCGGCGGCGAAGCCGGAGCTCGCGCATCTGAACGTGAACGCCGACGGCCTGCTGTTCAAGGCCCGCCGCGATCCGCGGGTGACGAAGGTCGGCGCGGTGCTGCGCCGCTACTCGCTGGACGAGCTGCCGCAGCTGCTGAACGTGGTGCGCGGCGACATGGCGCTGGTCGGGCCGCGTCCGCCGCTGCCGGAGGAGGCCGCGAAGTACAGCGAGGAAGTGCGGCGCCGGCTGCTGGTCAAGCCGGGGCTGACCGGGCTGTGGCAGGTGAGCGGCCGCTCCGATCTGGCGTGGGCGGACGCGGTCCGTCTGGACCTGGGATACGTCGAGAACTGGTCGTTGGGCCTGGACGCGGAGATCTTGCTGCGCACCGGCTCGGCCGTCGTCAAGGGTAAAGGAGCGTACTGAGATGTCGGGGGGAACGCGGGCCGCGGAGCGGCCGGGCATCGCGGTGGTCGGCGCCGGATACTGGGGGCCGAACCTCGTACGGAACTTCATGGCCTCGCCGGACTGGGATCTGCGCTGGCTGTGCGATCTGGACACCGAGCGGGCCGAGCACGTCGCGGCGCCTTATGCCAGCGTCCGGGTGACCGGCGCGCTGGATGAGGTACTGGCCGATCCGCGGGTGCAGGCGGTGGCCATCGCCACACCGGCGCGGACGCATCGGAACGTGGCCTTGGCGGCGTTGCGGTCGGGGCGGCATGTGCTGGTCGAGAAGCCGTTGGCCGCTACCGAGGCCGAGGGGGCCGAACTGGTCGCCGAGGCGGCGAAGCGCGATCTGGTGCTGATGTGTGACCACACCTACTGCTACACGCCGGCCGCGCTGGCTATTAGGGACCTGATTCATTCTGGCGAGCTCGGCGAGGTCCACTTCGTCGACTCGGTGCGGATCAATCTGGGGCTGATCCAGCCGGATGTCGATGTGTTGTGGGACCTGGCGCCGCATGACCTGTCGATCCTGGACTTCATCCTGCCGCCGAATCTGAAGCCGGTGGCGGTGGCGGCGACCGGAGCGGACCCGATCGGCGCGGGACGGACGTGTGTCGCTTATCTGACGTTGGCGTTGTCGTCCGGGGCGATCGCGCACGGGCACGTGAACTGGCTTTCGCCGACCAAGGTGCGCACGACCATCGTCGGCGGCTCCAAGCGGACGCTGGTGTGGGACGACCTGAATCCGGCGCAGCGGGTCAGCGTCTTCGACCGGGGCGTGGACCTGGCCACCCCGGACGAGCTCGGCGTGGACCAGCGGCGGGCGGCCTTGGTGTCGTACCGGATCGGCGACATGGTGGCGCCCGCGCTGATCGAGCGGGAGGCGTTGGCGGCGGCGGTCGAGGAGTTCGCGCGGGCGGTGCGGACCGGGACGCCGGCGGCCACGGACGGCCGGGCCGGTCTTCGAGTTCTGCGAATCCTGGAGGCCGCTTCGCGCAGCCTCGCCGAGAACGGAGCCCTCGTGGCTGTGGGAGACGACGCCTTGGAGGGCGAATGAAGGGCACTGATGGCGAGCTCGTCGGCGCGGCGGTCGGAGCGGGGACTGCCGACCTGTCGGCGGCCGCGGAGGCGCCGACCACGGCTGGCGCCTCCGTCGACTTGGCGGGAAGCCGGGCACTGGTCACCGGGGGCGCGGGCACGATCGGATCGCACGTCGTGGACCGGTTGCTGGACGCCGGGTGCGCGTCGGTGGTCGTCCTGGACAACTTCGTGCGCGGTCGGCGGGCCAACCTGGCGGCGGCGCTGCCGAGCGGCCGGGTGCAGATCGTCGAGGGGGACATCGGGGACCGCGGGCTGCTCGCGGAGCTGACCGCGGGTACTGACTTGGTGTTCCATCTGGCGGCGATCCGGATCACGCAGTGTGCCGAGGAGCCGCGGCTGGCCAACGAGGTGCTGGTCGACGGGACGTTCAACGTGCTGGAGGCCGCCGCGGCGGCCGGGGTGCGCAAGGTGATCGCGTCGTCCTCGGCTTCGATCTACGGACTGGCCGAGCAGTTCCCGACGGACGAGCGCCACCACCCGTACAACAACGACACCTTCTACGGCGCGGCGAAGGCGTTCAACGAGGCGATGCTGCGGAGCTTCCGGAGCATGTACGGGCTCGACTATGTCGCGCTGCGGTACTTCAACGTCTACGGCCCGCGGATGGACATCCACGGGCTGTACACCGAGGTGCTGATCCGGTGGATGGAACGCATCGCCGCCGGCCAGCCGCCGCTGATCCTCGGCGACGGCACGCAGACGATGGACTTCGTGCACGTCGCCGACATCGCGCGGGCGAACGTGCTGGCGGCCGCGGCGGACGTCACCGACGAGGTGTTCAACGTGGCGTGCGGTGTCGAGACCAGCCTGAACGAGCTGGCGAAGACGCTGCTGGAGGTCATGGGCTCGGACATGCCGGTGGAGTACGGCCCGCCGCGCGCCGTGAACGGCGTGACGCGGCGGCTGGCGGACACGGCGCGGGCCGCGGCGGGGCTGGGGTTCGTGGCGGAGATCGGGCTGCGGGAAGGGCTTGCGGATTTGGTGGAGTGGTGGCGGGCGGAGCAGCCGACTGCTGTCGCACTGGGGTCAGAGCCAGAGCCAGAGTCAGGGCCAGGGCCAGGGTCGGAGTCGGCGTCCGGGTCGGGTGCGCCGGTGGCCGCAGACCACGCGACCAGCTTGGTGGCGGTCGCGGCCGAGCGGGCCGCGGCGGCGGCCAAGTCCGCGTCCGGGGCCGTGCCTGAGGGAGCGGCGTCGTGAGCACCACGGTGGCTACCGAGGCCGCGTCGCGCATCCCCGTGATGGTGCCGTGGCTCGGCGAGGAGGAGGCCGCTGCCGCCGCCGAGGCGGTGCGGTCCGGGTGGGTGGCGCAAGGGCCGCGGGTCGCAGAGTTCGAGCGGGCGTTCGCCGCCGAGGTCGGGGCCGCGCACGGGGTGGCTGTCAGCTCGGGGACCGCCGCGTTGCACCTCGGCCTGGTCGCGCTCGGGATCGGCGCCGCCGACGAAGTGGTCGTCCCCTCGCTGTCCTTCATCGCGACCGCGAACGCCGCGCGCTACGTCGGCGCGACGCCCGTCTTCGCCGACGTCGAGCCGGCGACCGGGAACCTGACGCCCGCGACCATCGAGGCGGCGCTGACCTCGCAGACACGCGCCGTGATCCTCGTGCACCAAGGCGGCGTGCCGGCGGATCTGGACGCG
Organism: Catenulispora pinistramenti; assembly: GCF_018274385.1. Taxonomy (GTDB): domain Bacteria; phylum Actinomycetota; class Actinomycetes; order Streptomycetales; family Catenulisporaceae; genus Catenulispora; species Catenulispora pinistramenti. The sequence continues at coordinate 21,040 of NZ_JAAFYZ010000093.1, forward strand.
ATCCGGGCTCTGTGCGAGGAGCACGGTCTGGCGTTGCTGGAAGACGCGGCGTGCGCGGCGGGCGCTCGCTACCGGGGCCAGCCGGTGGGCGTCGGTGCGCAGGTGGCGGCTTGGTCGTTCCACCCGCGCAAGCTGCTCACGACCGGCGAAGGCGGCATGGTCACCACCGACGACGCCGAGCGGGCGGCCCGCATACGCCGGCTGCGCGAGCACGGCATGAACGTCTCGGCCGCCGATCGGCACGCGAGCGCGAAGCCGGTGCTGGAGGCCTACCTGGAGACCGGCTTCAACTACCGGATGACCGACATCCAGGCCGCGGTGGGGCTGGTCCAGTTGCGGAAGCTGGCCGCGACGGTCGCGGAGCGGCGTGAGCTGGCGTCGCGGTATCAGCGCGAGCTGGCCGGTATTCCAGGGCTGACAGCGATATCAGACCCCGGATACGGCGAGACCAACTACCAGTCCTTCTGGGTGCGGCTCGACGACACCTTCCCGGTAGACCGCGACGAGCTGCTGCTCAGGCTCTCCGAAGCTGGCATCTCCGCACGTCGCGGCATCATGGCCGCGCACTTGGAGCCAGCCTACGCGGACGTCAGCACCCCGAGCCTGCCGGCCACCGAAGCCCTGAGCCTGGACTCGCTGATCCTGCCGGTGTTCCACGGCATGACCGAGGCGCAGCAAGACCGAGTGGTCGCGGTCCTGAAGGCGGCCGTACATGGCTGACCTGGCCGTTACCGGACCATCGTGGTCGCGGATCGCGGTGGCGGGAGCTGGGGGCTTCGGCCGCGAGACCGCCGACGCTCTGCGCGATCTGTACCCGGACTCGGACGTCTTCGCCGGATTCCTCGACGACGCCCTGCCCGAGCTGCCGATCGCCGGCCAGGTCCTGGGTCCGATCGACCTGATCCACGAGCGGCCAGACCTGCGACTCGTGGTCTGCGTCGGGAACCCGCGCAACTACTTCTCCCGAGCCGCGATCGTCGAGCGCCTGGGCCTGCCGGAATCACGGTACGCGACCGTCGTCCATCGCCGAGCCCACGTATCGCAGACCTCGACGGTGGGCGCCGGATCGGTGCTCCTGGCCGCTGCCGTCCTGACCGCGCAGGCGAAGATCGGCCGGCACGTGGCCGTGATGCCGCAGGTCGTCGTGACCCATGACGTCGTGGTCGGCGACTACGCGACCCTGGCGTCCGGCGTGAAGCTGGGCGGCGGCGTGGCGGTCGGCGAGGGTGCCTACCTCGGGGCCGGGGTGTTGGTGCGCGAAGGGGTGCGCATCGGGGCCTGGGCGCAGGTCGGCATGGGCTCGGTGGTGCTTCGGGACGTGCCGGACGGCGAGGTGTGGGTCGGCAATCCGGCCGGCAAGCTCCGCGACGCCGCGTTCCCGGAACTCCTGGCCCGGCGAGCGGTGCTTTGACCACCCGTCCATCAGCCTCACTGTCCGCTTCGCCGACCACCGCGCCGGGCCGCGCGGTGCACCGATACCCACCGGAGGACCAAACCATGAGCCCGCGCATACCCCTGGTCGACCTGGCCGCCGCGCACGCGGAGATCGCGCACGCGGTGCAGGCCGGGTTCGCCGAGGTGCTGGCCACGACGGGGTTCGTCGGAGGTCCGCAGGTGGCGGCCTTCGAGCGTGAGTACGCCGCGTTCGCCGGCGTGAAGCACTGCGTCGGCGTCGCCAACGGCACGGACGCCGTCGAGCTGGCACTGCGCGCGGTCGGCGTCCGGCCGGGCGAGGAGGTGATCGTGCCGGCGAACACCTTCGCGGCGACCGCCGGCGCGGTCGTGCGGGCGGGTGCCGAACCGGTGTTCGTGGACTGCGATCGGAGTACCTGCCTGATCGACGTGCCGGCGGCGCTGGCCGCGATCGGTCCGGCGACCAAGGCGATCGTGCCGGTCCACCTCTACGGCCAGCTCGCGCCGGTCGAGGAGTTGCGGGCCGGGCTGAACGGGCTCTCCGAGGCGGTGAGGAGCCGGGTTCGAATAGTCGAGGACGCCGCGCAGTGCCAAGGCGCGAGGCGGCGCGGTCGCACGCCCGGCTCCGGTCCCGGGGCGATCGCCGCGACGAGCTTCTACCCGGGCAAAAACCTAGGCGCCTACGGCGACGCGGGCGCTGTCCTCACCGACGACGAAGATCTGGCCGAGACCGTGCGCAAGCTCGGCAGCCACGGCGGCCTGGCCAAGTACGCGCACGACATCCCCGGCGTCAACAGCCGGCTCGACGCGCTGCAAGCCGTGGTCCTGCGCGCGAAACTGCGCCGGCTCCCGGAGTGGAACGTCGCGCGGCAGGAGGCGGCGTCGTACTACGACAAGCTGCTCGGCGGCCTCGACGGCGTCACGGTGCCGACCGTGCTGCCGGGCAACGAGCACGTCTGGCACCTCTACACCGTCCAGGTCGCCGCGCGCGACGCGGTCCTGGCCGAGCTGGAAGCCGAGGGTATCGGCGCCGGGATCCACTACCCGGTGCCGCTCCACCACACCGGCGCGTTCGCTACTGACGCGTCGTTCCCGCACGCCGAACACATCGCGGCGCACACGCTCTCCCTGCCGCTGCACCCGCACCTGATGCGGGAGCAGCAGGAGACCGTGGTCGCCGCCCTGGCCCGGGCGCTGTCCGCGCCCCGGCGCCGTCCGTTGTAGCACCAGGGCACTCGAACGAGGTCGCGGAACGATGTCGCAGAGCAAGATTCTCAGTGGATTGAGGAAGTCCGCCTCCGCGCTCGTCGCGGTGGCGGTCGCTGGAGTGGTGACGGTGTGGGGCGTGGCCCAGCCGGCGCAGGCGAGCTGCGGGAACGCGGTGGCGTGTGAGAACCAGCAGACCGCGGGCGTACAGGACCTGACCGACGGCGCCGGGAACCTGGCGACGTACACCAGCGCCTACGGGGACATCCAGGGGTTCTCCACGGCCCAGAGCGTCCTGCCGGGCGGCACGATCACCTTGAAGGTGGAGTCGCCGACGCAGTACGCGGTCGAGGTCTCGCGCCTGGGCTACTACGGCGGCGCCGGCTCGCGGCTGATGTCGTGGAGCATGAACACCTCGACCGGGACGTATCCGGCCAACTACGGCAGCACCCTGCCGGCCTGCGACTCCGACAAGTCCACGGGCTTGGTGGACTGCGGGAACTGGTCGGCGCCGGTGTCGATCCAGGTGCCGTCGAACGCGGTGTCAGGGATCTACATCATCGCGCTGGAGCAGTGGGACAGCACCGACGCGCTGATCGGCTACATGCCGGTGCCGGTGGTGGTGCGCGAGCCCGACAACGCCGCGCACCACAGCGACATCGTCGTGCAGACCTCGGATGAGACCTGGCAGGCCTACAACACCTACGGCGGCCAGGACCTGTACGTCGGCAACGGCCCGGCGCCAGACGGCCGCGCGTACCGCGTCAGCTACAACCGGCCGCTGCCGGACATCGGACAGAACGGGGTCTTCGGCTCGGAGTTCGCGCTGGTGTACTGGCTGGAGGAGAACGGCTACGACGTCAGCTATATCTCAGGGATCGATGCCACCACGGATCCGGCGTCGGTCAGCAACCACAAGGTCTTCATCTCCTCCGGCCATGACGAGTACTGGAACCAGAGCCAGTGGAACAACGTCATGGCTGCGCGCAAGGCCGGACAGAACCAGATCTTCATGTCCGGCAACGAGGTGTTCTGGCGGACCCGCTTCGAGAACAGCATCGACGGGACGAACACGGCCAACCGCACCCTGACCACGTACAAGATGACCAAGCTGTACGGCACCAACCCGGTGGACGGCGTCCCGGACCCGACCGGGCAGTGGACCGGGACCTGGATGGATACGCACGGCATCGGGACCGGTGCCGCGCCAGAGGACCAATTGACCGGATCGCTGTTCTCGGTCAACGCGAATCAGTACTCGCCGATCACGTTCTCATCGAACTACGCCGACTTGCGGGTGTGGCGCCACACCTCGGTCGCCAGCCTCATCTCCGGTTCGGAGAGCACGCCGTACGGCCTGCTCGGCTACGAATGGGACTCCGACTTCCCGGACGCGACCAGACCGGCGGGCGAGATCGACCTGTCCTCGACGACGTTGACCGTGGACCAGCTCCGGACGGACTGGGGCAACGACTACGCGACCGGGCAGGCCACCAACAGCCTGGTGGAGTTCCGCGACCCGACCTCGCACGCGCTGGTGTTCGGGACGGGCACGGTCCAGTGGTCGTGGGGCCTGTCGAACCTGCACACCGACAACACCGGCGTCGCCAACCCGCCGGATCCGCCGAACCAGAGCACGACCCAGGACCGGGACGTCCAGCAGGCGACGATGAACGTCCTGGCCGACATGGGCGAGCAGCCGACGACGCCGCAGGCCGGGCTGGTGACCGGGACGGCGCTGCCGGCCGGCACGCCGGGACCGACGACGTCGGTGACCGCTCCGGCCTCCGGTAGCTCGGTGCAGGTTCTCAAGCCCCTGACAGCGACCGGCGTGGCGACGCCGGCGGCCGGGACCGTGGTGGCGCGGGTCGAGGTCTCGGTGGACGGCGGCAGTACTTGGCACGCCGCCAGCACCACGCAGACCACCGGTGGGGCGGTGTCGTGGAGCTATCCGTGGACGCCGACCACGATCGGGACGGCACAGATCCTGGTGCGTGCCGAGGACGACAACGCGGACATCGGGTCCGCGCAGTCGGTGAGCCTGACGGTCGGGCCGCAGATCTGTCCGTGTGTGATCTTCCCGTCCACCGCCTCGCCCGCGACCCCGGACAGCGGGGACGGCTCCTCGGTGGAGGTGGGGACCAAGTTCCGCACGTCCACCGCGGGCAAGATCACCGGGATCCGCTTCTATCAAAGCCCGGCGAACACCGGCTCCCACGTGGCGAGCTTGTGGACCTCGACCGGGCAGCTGCTGGCGTCCACCCCGGCTTCGACGGCGACGGTGACGCAGCCCGGCTGGCAGACGTTGAATCTGACGACCCCGGTGACGATCAAGGCGAACACGACGTATGTCGTCTCCTACCATGCGCCGGTCGGGCACTACGCGGCTGACCCGGGGTACTTCACGTCCAGTGGGGCCGGGCAGGTGCCGATCAAGGCGTTGCAGACCGGGGTCGACGGCGGGAACGGGGTCTTTTCCTACGGGGCGTCGACGGTGTTCCCGAACAACTCCTTCAACGACACCAACTACTGGGTGGATCCGGTGTTCGACAACACCGGGGTTCCGACCACGCCGCCCACCGTGACGAGTACGAGCCCTGGCTCGGGGTCGACCGCGGTGTCACCGACGACGCAGGTGTCGGCGTCGTTCAGTTACGGGATCGACATGACGACGGTGAACTTCACGGTCAAGGACGGGACGGGTACCGCGGTGCCCGGGTCGCTGAGCTATACCGCCGCGACGAACACTGTGGTGTTCACGCCGGACAGTCCGTTGGCCCTGAGCACCGGCTACACGGCCTCCATCCAGGCGGACGACGTCAACGGGAACGCCATGACCGCGCCGGTGACGTGGACGTTCACCACGGCGGCGACGATGCCCGCGCCGCAGTGTCCGTGCACGTTGTGGCCGACGTCCACGGTGCCCGCGACGGTGGATTCCGGGGATGGGAACTCGGTGGAGCTCGGGGCGAAGTTCTCGTCGTCGGTGGCCGGGAACGTGACGGGTCTTCGCTTCTATAAGAGCACTGGGAACACCGGGACCCACACCGGGACGCTGTGGAGCGCTACCGGGCAGCAGCTGGCTACCGGGACGTTCACCGGTGAGAGCGCGTCCGGGTGGCAGACGTTGACGTTCGCGACGCCGGTGAGCATCGCGGCGAACACGCAGTATGTGGTCTCCTATCACGCGCCGGTCGGGCACTACTCGGCCGACGCCGGGTACTTCGGGTCCGCGCATACCTACTATCCGCTCAGTGCGCCGGCTAGTGGGAACGGGGTCTATGCGTATGGATCCACGACCGCGTTCCCGACCAACACCTACAACGCGACGAACTACTGGGTGGACCCGATCTTCCAGACGGCGGCGCCGGCCCCGAGTGCGGGGGCGACGCAGTTGCAGAGCCCGAGTTCGCGGGTCAGTGGGGGGCGGACGACGGGGTCGACGGTGCCGGGGGCAGGGCGGATCTCGCTGCGTGAGGATCCGGTGATGGACCCGACGCATCCGATCACGACCGTGCTGCCGGCTACCGCGGATCCGGCTTCGGTGAAGGTGTCGGTGGTGACGGCGGCGCCGGTGCCGGGGCAGGAGTGGGAGCCGGGGACGATCATGCCGGGATACGTGACGTTCGATCCGACGACTCGGATCGTGGCCTTCCACCCGGAGGGGTTGCTGCCTCGGAACGGCACGTATCGGGTGACGGTGAATGCGAACGTTGATAATGACGATCCGACGCCGCCGCTGACGTGGGTCATTGCCCCGACGACGGTTGATGGCGGGTCGTCTCGCGTGCCGGGGATGGGGACGCCGGTGGGAGTGGCGCCCGGGGTGTTGCCGGGGCCTTCCTATGGGAGCCGGAGTAACCGGCCTGGGGTTCGGTAGGCGGTTCGGCACGTGTGGGATCAGTAGGCGTGGGTTCGTCGATTCGGATCGGGCGGAGTGATATGGGCAGTGTCAGCGTCGTGATTCCCTGCTATCGGTACGGGCATTTCTTGGCCGACTGCGTGCGGAGCGTGCTGGACGAACAGCCCGGCGTCGATGTTCGAGTACTGATCATCGACGACGCTTCGCCCGACGACTCGGCGGATCGGGCCCGGGAGTTGGCGGCCGCCGATGCCCGGATCTCGGTGGCGGTGCACGAGGCCAACCGGGGGCACATCGCCACCTACAACGAGGGGCTGCTGGACTGGGCCGAGAGCGACTACTGCGTGTTGCTGTCGGCCGATGACCGGCTGACGCCCGGGGCGTTGGTGCGGGCGACGGCGCTGCTGGACGCGAACCTGTCGGTGGGGTTCGTCTACGGGCATCCGCTGACGTTCCAGGACAGTGCGGCGCTGCCGGTCGCGCGCGGGGCGGACTGGCGTCCCGGGCAGTGGGCGGTGCGGCCGGGGCTGTGGTGGCTGCGGCGGCGGTTCCGGACGGCGCAGGGGTGCATCACGTCGCCGGAGGTGGTGATGCGGACGTCGGTGCAGAAGCGCATCGGCGGCTACGACCCGGCGCTGCCGCACTCCGGGGACATCGAGATGTGGATGCGCGCGGCGGCGGTGGCGGACGTCGGGCACATCCGCGGCGCGGACCAGGCGTACTACCGGCGACACGGGGCGAACATGTCCACGGTGGACTTCGGCGGCCAGCTGGACGACTTGCGGCAGCGGCGCGCGGCGTTCGAGTCGGTGCTGGTGAAGTGTGGCGAGGCGATGCCGGAGGCTGACGCTTGGGCCGCGGAGATGCGGCGCAAGCTGGCGCGGCAGGCGCTGCGGCGGGCGGTGCGCGCCTATGACAAGGGGCTGACGCACACGATCCCGGTCGCGGAGCTGCTGGCCTTCGCGGCCGACTGCTGGCCGGACTACCGCCGGCTGCCGGAGTACGCGGGGCTGCGGGTGCGGCGCGCGGTCGGCGAGCGGGCGATGCCGTACCTGCGGCCGCTGGTGGTGAGCGCGGCGGTGAATCGGGGTCGGGAGTGGGTCTGGTGGCAGTCCTGGCGGCGGCGGGGTTGGTGAGCCGATTCGGAGCTTGATGTGCCCTTTCGCCTGGACTGAATCCTCCACAGACCGAACCTTCCCGGGCAAGTCCCAGCGTTACAATCCCTGTCATTGAAGTGACTGGGGGCGCAGGGGTGGATACGACACATCCTGATCCGGCCGGATCCGCGGATCTCGCGGAGTTCATCGAGGCGTTGGGTCAGCTGCGGGTCTGGGTCGGCGCGCCCTCGTATCGGACGTTGGCCAAACGGGTCGGGCCGGTGCTCCGGCCGCCGCGGGCGGTGGCGGCGTCCACGATCGCCGATGTGTTCCGGGCCGGGCGGCGCCGGTTGGACCTGGATCTGGTGGTGGCGATCCTGCGCGCGCTGGGCCTGGCCGAGGCCGAGGTCGAGCAGTGGCGGCGGGCCTGCCTGCGAGCGCACGCCGGGCCCAAGCCCGGCGGGCCGGCCGGGTCGGCCCGGCAGCTCCCCGCGGATCTGGCGACTTTCACCGGGCGCACGGCCGCCTTGCAGCAACTGCTCGACGCCGCGATGGCGCCGGCCGGCGACGGGCTGACCCCGATGGTCGTGGTGTCGGCGATCGAGGGCATGGCCGGCGTCGGCAAGACCCGCCTGGCCGTTCACGCCGCCCATGCGCTCCTCCGGGCCGGGCACTACGGCGAGGCTCAACTCTTCGCCAACATGCGCGGGTTCGACGCCGATCAGCCGCCGGTCGATCCGGCGACCGTGCTCGCGGAGTTCCTGCGGGCGCTCGGGGTGCCGACCTCGCGGATCCCCCGGGACCGGGACGAGCGGGCCGCGATGTTCCGCGACCGCCTGCACGGCAAGCGGGCCCTGATCCTGCTGGACAACGTGGCCGACGAGGACCAGATCAGGGACCTGATTCCGGCCAGCCCGAGCTGCCTGGTCCTGGTGACCAGCCGACGCAGCCTGCTGGGGCTGGACGGCGCGAACTTCGTCCAGCTCGACGTCTTCACCTCGGGGGAGACCCGAGCCCTGCTTGAACGGATCGTCGGCGACACGCGGCTGAAGGGCGAGTCCGCCGCGGTGGCCGAGATCGGGGAGGCCTGCGGCGGTCTGCCGTTGGCGGTCGCACTGGCCGGGTCCCGGCTGCGGGCCCGGCCCACGGCGCAGCTGGCGGACTTCGTCGGCCAGTTGCGTTCCGACAAGCTCGATGCGTTGGAGCAGAGCAATCGGTCACCCAGGCTTGTCTTCGACCTCTCCTATGACGGCCTGAGCGCCCGGCTTCAGTCCGTTTTCCGGCTGCTCTCCCTGCATCCTGGCCGGGACTTCACGGCGGACTCCGCCGCGGCTCTCGCCGGGACGTCGGTCCTTGAGGCACGCTCGGCTCTGGAGGATCTGGCAGACGAGAACCTGCTCCAGGTGAAGCCTCAGGGCCGGTATGAGATGCACGACTTGCTGCATGCTTACGCAGCCAAGAAGGCCGAAGAGGACTGTTCGGAACATTCGCGTGATGAAGCGGTGCGAAGGGTGCTTGCCTGGTACGTGACGCAGACGGATGCCGCCGCCCAGACCATCAATCCGACGCGCTACGCCATTCCGGTCCCGGACCGTGAGACGCTCGGCTACACGGCGGCCTTCGCATCCAGTGCGGAAGCCATCGCGTGGTTCGAGATGGAGCTGGCGAGTATCCAGGCCGCGGTGGAGACGGCGGCGAAGTTCGGCATCCGGTATCCGCAGTGGCGGATCCCGGCTGTGACCTCGATCTACTTCGGGACCGTGGAGAACTGGGAGCCCTCGATCAGGCTTCTGCGACCGGCGATGGACGCGGCCCGGGCGGTGCGGGATCCGTCGGCGCAGGCTTGGATCTCCGGCCGGTTGGGCGGGGCCGAATATCGCCTGGGAATGGTCGATGAAGCCGGCGCCCATCTCGAAACCGCGCTGGAGATGTTCCGCGCTGTCGGTGACCGGGACGGCGAGAACGCCACGATGGTCTCCCTGATCTGGTTCCACATGGAGGCCGGACAGCCGGAGCTGGGGCACGAACGCGGACGTGAGGCGCTGGTCCGGCTCCGCCAGACCGGCGATCGGAACGCCGAGAGTAAGGTCCTGAACAACATGGCCGTGTGCCTGCACGCGTTGAACCGGCCGGAGGAGGCACTGGAGTGCCTGATCACGGCGCTGCCGATCATCGAGGGGACGAACGATCCTTACGGTCTGGCCATGGCCAATCGGAATATCGGCTACACCACCCTGGTGTTGAGGCGGTTCGAGGACGCGGAGCGGTGGCTGCGCCGTGCGGCGGAGGTCTATCGGGCGAACGGCGATCACTTCCGGCACGCGGAGTGTCTGCACGGGATCGCCTCGGCGCTCAACGGGATGGGGAACGTGCAGGCGGCTGAGGAGCTGGTCAAGGCGTCCTCTGCGGTCTTCCGGGGCCTGGGTCGGGACGAGGCCGCGCGTTTCCGGGCCCGGCTGGACGCGTCGCCGCTGCGCTATCGCCCCGCGGCCAGGGAGTCAGAGGTCCTTGGGGCGGGGTGAGGTGCGTGTGTCGGCTGCGTTGATCCGAGGACTCAGCCGGCGCTGACCGGCAGCTGTCGTAGGCCCCTGATAGTGGACGTGGTGCGGCGGCGCACCGGGCCGGCGACCCTGAGCTTCGGCATGCGCTCGGCCAGTAGCTGCATCGCGATGTTCAGCTCCATGCGGGCCAGTGGCTGGCCCACGCAGTAGTGCATCCCGCCGGAGAAGGCCAGGTGCTCGGCTGTGGCGTTGCGTCCGATGTCGAACTCGTCGGGCTGTTCGTAGACGTCGGGGTCGTGGCCCGCGCCGCCGATCATGGTGATGACCCACTGTCCGCGGTGCACCAGCTGGCCTTCCAGCTCCACGTCCTCCAGTGCGATGCGGCTGGTGCCCTGGACCGGCGGGTCGTAGCGCAGTGCTTCCTCGACCGCCTTGGGGGCCATGCGTTCGGGGTCGGCGCGGAGTGCTTCCCATTGCTCCGGGTTCTTCATGAGCGCGAGGACGCAGTTGCCGATGACGTTGACCGTGGTCTCGAAGCCGGCGATCAGCAGCAGGAGGACCATGTGCTCCAGTTCGCCCGGCTTGACCTGATCCTCGGCCTCGGCGGCCACCAGGCGGGTGATCAGGTCGTCGGCGGGCTCGTGGCGGCGGAGTTCGAAGAGGTTTTCAAACAGGGTGTGCAGTTTGGCGTTCGCGGCTTGGAAGCGGACCGCGTGGCGTACCGACTTGATGCCGTCCAGGACGCTGCCGACGACGGCGCCGTGTTCGCCGAACTCGCGGCTGTCGGCGTCGGGGATGCCGAGCAGGTCGGTGATGACGCTGATCGGGAGCGGGGTGGCGAAGGCGGGGACCAGGTCGAACCGGCCGCCGTTCGCGGTGGCCTGGTCGAGCAGGGAGCCGACGGTCTTCTCGATGCGGTCGCGGAACGTCGGCAGGGTCTTGGGGCTGAAGGAGGGCTGGGCCAGCCGGCGCAGTCTGGTGTGGTCGGGAGCGTTCATGCCGAGGAACGACAGGTTCAGGTCCGGGTCCTGGGCGACGCCGAAACGGCGGTCGCGCAGCACCGCGTTGCAGACCCGGTGGTGCGCCGTCACGAAATTGCCGCGAGGGGTGAGTGTCAGCGTTCCGTTCTGGCGCATCAGGCGGTAGATCGCGTATGGATCCTTACGGCCTTTGGGCGTCTGGAGCATCGCCAGCGGCTCGTGCTTGACGTGCGCCAGATAGCGGACGTCTGCGCGTCGCAGGGCCAGGCCTGTCGCGAGTCCGACCGTCTGCGAGAACTTGCTCATTCCGACTCCCCCTTGTCCGGCTTGCCTGATCCCGCGCCGGTGGCCGGCGCGCCCAATCCGTTGAGCAGAGTGCTGAGCGCGAGATCCGGTGCGTCCAGTGGCGCGAGCTTGCCGAACTGGATGGATTCCGCGGCGGTGTATACGAGCGCGTAGAGCGTTTGCAGCAGCCACCAGTCCGGGGTGGTGGCGGCGAGGACACCCTCCTTGCGGGCGCGGTCCAGGACGGCGAGGCAGCGGTTCTCGACGTCGATGTAGCGCCGGGTCAGCTCGTTGTCCTCGTCCAGGGCGGGGTTGCGCCACAGGAACGTCAGCTGCGGCCCGCTCTCGATCATCGCGGCGAGCAGCTGGCGCAGGCCCGCCTTCGTGCCGGGCTCGTCCGCGACGCGATCCACGGCCTGCTCCCAGATCTCCGTGGCCCGCTGACCGACCGCACGCACCAACTCGTCCCTGGTCGCGTAGTGCTTGTGCAGCGTGGTCCGGCTGATGCCGGCGAATTCGGCGACCTCCGCGAGCGAGGCGCCGGGCTGTGCCAGGAGGACTTCCGCGACCACGTCGAGAAGGGGGCGCTTCGTCGCACGGCGGGAGCGGCTGAGAGCACCGAGGTGAACAGTCATGTTCGGAACGGTACGCCGACGTTTGAAAGCTGGCAATGAGGATCGCGGATGATCGCGTCTGAGCAGGGCGAGCCGGTTAGCCGTGAATCAGTGAGCTGTGATTCGCTCAGACGGGCGCTGATTCGTCAGCGACCACCGGTGGCGGCGAGAGCGTGGAACGTCGGCCCCGCGCGATCCGGGAGCGCATCGCGATCCACACCTCCCGCATCGCCGAAGCGGGCACGGCGACCGGCACATACACAGCTACCGCCACAAACCCCGCACCGGCGATGGCGGCGTCGGAGTTGCCGGCGACGTGGTTCACGGCCAAGGCCACCGCCACGATCAGCGCGCCGCCGAGGATTGGACGCCATGTCACCGCGAGGATGCGCGTAGGGCGGATGCCGACGGCTCGGAGCGTCACCAGGTAGGCAGGCGCGATAAGGCCCGCGGCGACGATGATGTGCCCCATGCCGACGCCGCTGAGGCCATGGTGATGCGCGCCGATGACGAGCGCGGGGATCAGGGCGGCCAGCCAGAGTGCCTGCACGGTCAGGAGCGCTCGGGATCTACCGGCGGCGACCAGGAAGTCGTAGCAGAGTTCGAAGATGATCCGGAGCAGGCCGAGGATGGCCAGGTAGCGGAGGGCCCCGGTGGCGCCGTTCCACTGGTCGCCGTAGACGGCGCGAATCACCGGGCCCGGCAGGGCCGCGAGCAGCGCGCAGGCCGGGACTGAGGCGATCAGCAGCGGTGACAGGCCGCTGGTGAAGCCCTCGGTGAGGGTGTGCGCGGACTCGGCTGCCCGCGAGAAGCCGGCGAAGGAAACGCGGCGCGCGGTCTCGGAGATGGCGCGTACCGGCCAGCTCGACATAGTGAACGCCACCCGATACAAACCCAGCGAGACCGGGCCGAGTGTGGCGCCGACCACCGCGCTGTCCGTGTTCATCGTCGCCAGGACGAACAGGCTGGCGCCGGCGAGCGGGGCCCCGTAGTGGACGAGTTCGCGGGCTGTGGCCCGGTCCCAGCCGGGCCGGAGGTACCCGGGTGCCGCGATTCCGCAGCCCACCAACGCGACCATCACTCCGGCCACGCCGCCCCACGCGAAGCTCGACGCGCCCCAGCCGCGGAACGCCAGGATCAGCGTGAGGCCGGAGCTCACCACGAAGGTCAGCAGATCGATCGTCAGTCGCGCGCGTTGGCGGAACTCGCGCATCAGGACCGCGTTCGGGACGCACGCCATGCCGTCGACGACGACCGCGAAGCACAGGATGCGCAGGACGCCGATCGCGTGCGGGGAGCCCAGCATGCGTGCGAGGTCTGGGGCCAGGAACCAGAGGCCGACGTAGAGCAGCGTGCTGGAGGCCGTCGCGAGGGTGACGACCGTCGGTGCGAACTCGCGCGGATCCCGGTCCCAGCGCACCACGGCCAGGCTGACGCCCAACTCGTTGAACGACAGCAGCACCGCCTGGGCGACGCTGCCGATCGCGTACAGGCCCCAGTCGGCCGGCGTCAGCGCGCCTCGGGCGAGGATGACGCCGGTGGCGAAGGTGCCGATCCTGATGATCAGGGTATTGATCAGGCTCCACTTGGCGGCGGAGCGGACGCGGTCGCCGAGGGATTCGGCGGCCGGTGCCGTGGCCGGGCCCGTGGCAGGTTCCGCGATGGACCCCGCGATGGGCTCTGCGATGGGCTCCACGGCGTCTTGCGATTCGCTCATTCGGCACCGGCCCGGGTCGTCGTGGCGGGTCTGGGGGCGGCCTTGGCGGCTCGGTCGGCTTTCGCGGCCTCGGAGCGTGCGATGCCCAAATACGCACCCGAACATCCGAAGAGTAAGAAGAACAGGCCGCTGAGCATGGGGAAGCTGAGTGTGTCGAACGTGGCGCTGATGACCAGCATCACGGCGAAGGCCGCGGCGAAGCACTGGCCGAGGTCGCGGTAGGCCTCGTCGCCGCTCAGGCGGCGTCCCAGCCGCCCGGCGCGGATCCCGGTGAAGTAGACGACCAGGATCGCCAGGACGCCGACGATGCCGATCTCCACGAGGGCCAGGAGGTAGTAGTCGTCTGTGTAGCGGTAGAGGATGGGGATGAACGTGGCCGGACCGCGGCCGAACCATGGCCGTTGTTGGATATAGGGCGCGACGCCCGCGTAGTCCTTGGTGCGGGCCTGCGTGCTGTTGTCGGCGTTGCCGGAGGCCGAGGAGAACAGGACCATGATCGTGCCGAGTAGCCCCGGCACAAGGACGCGGACGGCCGCGGCGCCGAACAGGGTCATGACGTAGGCGGGGCGTCGGCGCCGCTTCGGCCAGGACGGGAGCAGGACCGCCAGGACCACGACCAGGCCGATGATCGCGGTGCGGGACACCGTCATCGGCAGGCTGATGATCATGATGGTGACCGGGGCGTAGCGGCGCAGCATGGCACGCAGGCCCGGTCCGCGTCGTGCGGGGTCGCCGGCCTGTTGGATGGCGAACGGCAGATGGATCGCGATGACGGCGCCGAATTCCAGCGGCTGGGTGGTGGTGGCCTGGGCCCGGAGGTGGCCGCCGCGGGCGCCGGTGGCGGCCGGGTCGACGTTGGTGGACAGGCCGGGGATGATCAGGTGTTCGGTGAGCTGCCAGCCGGAGAAGAACTCGAGGATGCCGATCGCCGCGACGATCGTGCCGAACAGGACCAGGCGGCGCAGGAGGGTGTCGAGGCGGGCTCGGTCGGTGATCCCGGCGGAGGCGACGACGACCAGACCGCACCAGATCAGCATGAGGATCAGGGCTCGGTCGGCGGCCTGGGTCTCCAGAACGCTGGCCGATCGGCCCGAAAGACCTATATAGGACAAAGTGAACGCGGCCGTCAGCACGCACATCGCCTTGCGGACCGAGCCGGACGCCGGGTCGAGGGTGAGGCGTCCGGTCAGGCGGCCGGCCAGGAACCAGAGGAAGGCCAGGACGGAGTAGATCGTCGCCGGAGCGCCCAGGGCGCCCAGGTTGGCGACGGTCTGGGTGGCCGGGGCCAGCATGACGAGGCCGGCGTAGACGGTCAGGACCGAGGTCGCGTCCCAGCGTGGCGGCTTGGTCTCGGCAGGTGCCCGGGTCGCCGGATCAGGGCTTTGCGACATGGCGGCGGGGGTACGGCGGCCGGTGGCGCGTCTGATGCGCGAGGGCGCCGGGGCGCTCACGGTTCGGCGCTCCTCAGCGGGTGCCGGGGTCGTGATCGGTGGTCACCAGGTGTTCCAGCGGGAGCGGTTCGATGTCGATCCAGGGTTCTGTCTCGTCCTCGTCCTCCGGGTCGAGTTCGAGGTCCAGGTCCATGCTTGAGGAGATCACGAGCCTGCGGTGCGGGCCCTGTGCCGCCGCGCGGTCGCGGGCTCGTCGCAGCGCCATCGCCTCCATGCCGAAGACGGACAGGAACAGGATCCCCAGGCCGACGACGCCGGCGCCGGCCACGTCCTCGTACTTCGTCTTCTTCGACGCGGTCGGCTGCTGCGGCGGGACCACGACGACCGCTCGGATCAGCGTCGACGTCGGGAGCGCGGCGTTGGTGCTGGTCTGGATCAAGGCGAGCTGCTCGATCGCGTACTGGTCGAAGGTCTGCAGCTCCGACAGGACCGTGGCTTGGTTCTTGCCGGTCACGGTGAGGGTGAGGAAGGGCCCTGAGGCGTTCGGCGCCAGTTCCGCCGCGGCCGGGTCGACGACGCCGCGGGCCGCCAGGTCGGCGGCCGACTGGTCGGAGCTCAGGCGGCGGGCGAGGAAGTCGGCCATCGGTGTCAGGGAGCTGTCGAAGGCGAGGAACGGGTTGCCGGTGCGCTGGTTCGCGCTGGAGGCGGCCGAGGAGTTCAGGAGGCTGATCGTGGACGTGGTCAGGTACTTCGGGGCGATCATCGTCCAGGCGGCACCGGGCAGCGCGATCGCGACGATGAGTGCCGGGGCGGCTACGTACCAGCGCCTGAGCATGACGCGCAGCATCGTGCCGAGATCCATGGTCCCCCCACGTTTCGCGTTCGGCCTCGCGTGCCGGGTCCCAGACGGGGCCCGACGTCGGTCCATGATAGGGCTGTATCAGGCCTCTGGGAAGGAAACGGACGGCGCGGGTCGGGTGGGGATGTCCCGGGGCTTTCGGGGTTTCGCGCGGGGGCGCCGAGCTGCATCATCGAGGGGGTCGGCGGGTGCGGCCGGGAGTGGTCGGACGCGCGCCGGGTCGGGGCGGATCAGGAGGTTTCGGGTGCGGGCGGTAGACGGGTTCACGGTGGCGCCGGGGTGGCGCGCATCAGGGCTCTGGCACGCGGTGCGCAGCCGGGCCCGCGCGTGGTGGCTGGCCGTGCCGATCCTGGCGGCGACCCTGGTCGGCGGCTACTACGCCGCGCACCCGGCGCCCCGGTACCGGACCCAGGCCGTGATCGCGGTCGAGGCGCCGACAGCCGAGGACGCGGCGGCGGACAACCCGAACCCCTACGCCGACCAGAAAGCCTCGCTGGCGGCGACCGCTGCGCTGATCGCCCAGGGCTTGTCGAGCGATTCGAGCGCGGCGCAGCTGCACACGCAGGGGATGGCGGCCGGCTACTCGCTGACGCCGCGCAACAGCGGGACGACGCAGGAACCGGACTACTGGATGCCGCGGCTGGACATCACGGCCGACGGGCCGAGCGTGGCGGCCGCAGCGCAGTCGCTGCGGATCTTGATGGGTGCGCTGGACGCGAACCTGGTGGACCTGCAGAACCGCGTCGGCGTCGCACCGGGAGACCGGGTGACGACGCAGATGCTGGTGGCGCCCTCGACCGGACTGGTGCCGGTGCGCAAGAGCAGGGCGCTGGCCGGGGTGCTGCTGCTGGGA
>NZ_JAAFYZ010000094.1 GCF_018274385.1 Catenulispora pinistramenti
CAGATNTGTATAAGAGACAGCTCCAACGACGCCCCCGACCACCAATCCGTCATCGAGTCCGTCCACCACGCCGCCTCCTCCGACCGGCGGCAGCCTGGGCGCGAACGTGATCGTGATCAGCCCGAGCGAATCGGTCGGCACGATCGCGAGCACCTTGAACGCGCTGGGCACCCAGCAGGCCCCTAACCAGTTCGGCAACCAGCGCTACGAGATCCTCTTCGAACCCGGGACCTACGGTTCCACCGCGGCGCCGCTGGACTTCCAGATCGGTTATTACGAGAGCGTCGAGGGACTCGGCCAGAACCCCGGCCAGGTCGTGATCAACGGGACGATCGACTCCTGGAACCAGTGCACCGACGGCGTGCAGACCCAGTGCTATGCCACGGACAACTTCTGGCGGTCGATCTCGAACCTGACGATCAACGTCACCGGCCTGACCGGCTGCAACGCGGGCGAGGACGTCTGGGCGGCGTCGCAGGCCTCGCCGATGCGCCGGGTCGTGGTCAACGGCAACCTGACGCTGATGGACTACTGCGGCGGGACGCCGGGCTGGTCCAGCGGCGGCTTCATCGCGGACTCCGAGCTCAACGGCACCGTGGAGAACGGCTCGCAGCAGCAGTACCTCGTGCGTGACACCGACATCGGCAGCTGGACCAACGGCGTGTGGAACCAGGTGTTCTGCGGCGACCCCGGCGCTCCGGCGCAGAGCTTCGGCAGCACCCCGGTATCGGCCGGCGGCCCCCAGCCGTACACGACACTGGGCACCTGCCCGACGACCGAGGAAGAGCCGTACCTCTACACCGACGCCTCGGGCGACTACAACGTGTTCGTCCCCTCGCTGCGGACCAACACCAGCGGTCCGACCTGGACCAACGGCGACACCCCCGGCACCTCGCTGGCGCTGAGTACGTTCTACGTCATCGACGCGTCGAGCACGATCGATCAGATCAACGCGGCCCTGGCGGCCGGTGACAACCTGCTGTTCACGCCCGGGGTCTACAGCTACAGCCAGACGATCGACGTCACCAAGGCCGACACGAAGATCCTCGGCCTCGGCTTCACGACGCTGATCCCGACCGCCGGCCAGACCACGATGAGCGTGGCCGACGTCAACGGGGTCAACATCTCCGGCCTGATCTTCGACGCCGGGCCGACCAATTCCCCGACTCTGCTGACCGTCGGGACTCAGGGCTCCACGACGAGCCACGCCGGCGACCCGGTGAGCGTTGACGACGTGTTCTTCCGCGTCGGCGGCGCCGAGGCCGGATCGGTGACCGACGCCTTCGTCGACAACAGCGACAACTCGCTGCTGGACAACATCTGGTCGTGGCGTGCCGACCACGGCGCCGGTGCCGGCTCCTGGACGTCCGACACCGCGGCGACCGGTCTGACGGTCAACGGCGCCGACGTCACGGCCTACGGGCTCGCCGTCGAGCACTATCAGCAGTATGAGACGGTCTGGAACGGCCAGGGCGGCACCGTCATCTTCTTCCAGAACGAGAACCCCTACGACGTCCCGAGCCAGTCGGCGTGGATGGCCACCCCGAGCCAGAACGGCTACCCGGCCTTCTACATACCCTCGGGCGTCTCCACGTTCCAGGGCTACGGCATGGGCAGCTACTCCAACTTCGACCTAGGGGTGCCCATCGAGAACGCGGAGGCCTTCCAAGCCCCGAACACTCCGGGCGTACAGTTCAACGATCTGCTGACCGTGTGGCTCAACAACTCGGGCGGCATCCAGTCGGTGATCAACGGGACCGGAGCGGCGGTCAGCTCCACGAACGCGGGGCCGGTTAACGTGGTCACGTACAACTGAGGTAGTCCGGTGACAGCGGGACGGGCCGCAGAACTCTGCGACCCGTCCCGAGCGCTACCCGACCCCGCTCAGGGGACGAGCGACCACTCCTGATTGACGCCGCCGTCCGCGGTCCACTGGATCACGGCGGTGCCCGGCGCGGTCTCGCTGTTGGTGACGTCGATCAGCTGGCTGTCATACACGCTCTTCAGCCCGATCGCGCCCGGCCCGTCGTCCACCAGCGTCCACTGCGAGTTGCTGTTGCCGTCGGCGCTGAACTGGATGAGCTGGGTCCCGGCGGCGGTGGTCGGTCCCGGGATGTTGACCAGCTTGCCGCTGTTCGAGTTGACGATCGTGTACGCGCCGTTCGCCTGCTTGGTGAACGTCCACCGCTGGTCGGACCGTCCGTTGTCGGAGTACTGGAGCAGGGTCGCGCCGTCGGCCGTCGAGTCGTTGTCGACGTCCAGGCGGCCGCCGGTCGCCAGGTTCTCGACGCGGTAGGCGACGTTCGGGTCCGGGACCGGGACCAGAGTCCACTGCTGGTTGGCGCCGCCGTTCGACGGCCATTGGATCACCGGTGCGCCGGCGCTGGTCGAGGCGCCGGATACGTCGGCGAGGAGGCCGTCCGCGGAGGATTTCAGGGTGTAGCCGCCGCTGCCGTTGGCCGTGAGCCGCCACCGCGTGTCGGTCGCGCTGTCGTCGGCCTCCTGCGTCAGCTGCGCACCCTGGGCGGATGACGGCGCCGCGAGTTGCAGGTGGCTGGTGCGGTTCAGGACCTTGTAGCTGCCGTCGCCGAGCGGGACGAGCTGCCATTCCTGGTCCAGGCCGTTGTCAGCACTCTGCTGCACGATGGACGTGCCCGAGGTGGCCAGGTTCAGGCCGCTGTTGGTGTTGACGATGTCGTAGGACATCGCGGTGGAGCCGACCGAGCCGGTGGGCGTGACCTTGAGCAGCGTGCTGCCGTGCGCGGGCAGCTGGACGCTGTAGCCGGAGGCGAAACCGCCGAGGTCGGTGTGCGACCAGTCGTCGTGCACCGTCGCCGCGGAGCCGGTGAAGCCGATGTCCTGCCAGTTCACGGCGGCGGTGGCCGCGGAGCCGGACAGGTTGAACAACGCGACCGTGTAGCTGCCGTCCCCGTTGGGGGCGTACCAGGCCTGCTGCGACGTGGTGCGGTCGACGGCGCGTGCCGGGTGGCCGTTCTGGTCCACGGCCGACACCTCGGGGTTGGTCAGCAGGCCGAGGTCGGTGGAGTCCAGGTTGGTCAGGTCCACGCCGAGGGTGAGGTTGGAGTTCTCGATGGCCCACAGGGTCAGCTGGGTCTTGCGTTCGTCGAGGGTCAGGCCGTCGTCGGCGCCGTTGCCGACCTCCACGGAGTCCAGGTCGTTCCAGCCGCCCTTGATGCCCTTGCCGATCCACGGGACGACGTCGGAGAACCGGCCGGAGACGTTGTTCCAGTCGGTCAGCGGATAGGGGGAGCCGTTGGTGCCGCAGTAGCACTCGACGTCGCCGTCGATGCGCCAGCCGTTGGAGTACTGCTGCCAGGAGGAGGCGTTCGCCGGTGTCAGCGAGTTGGACAGCTCCAGGTGGATGGTGCGGCCGGTCTGGTTGAGCGCCGCCGACCAGTGCTGGACGTCGGCGACGGCCTGGGTGTCGCCGTCGTTGGGGCTGACGCCGTCGATCTTCAGGTAGTCGATGCCGTAGCCGGCGAGCTCGTCGGCCCAGGAGTTCAGGAACGCCTGCGCGGCGGCGGGGTTCTTGGTGTAGTCGATGAAGTACATCCGGCCGCTGCCGAAGTTGTAGTTCGCCTCGTAGCCGCTGGTGTTGGAGACGATGTCGCGGGCGTGGAAGGAGGTGCCCTGGATCGGGGTGTTCTGGTTGTACGCGGCCACCGGTATGCCCGGTGTCAGGTACATGCCGAACTTCTCTCCGAGCCCGTGGATATACGAGCCCAGATTCGCCATGCCGTCCGGGAACGGCGTCGAGTCGGTGACCCAGCGGCCGTACGCGTCCACGGTGGTCTGCGGGTCGAGGTACCAGAAGTCATCCAGGTTGATGTACTTGTATCCGGCGTTGACCAGGCCGCTGGTCGACATCGCCAGCGCCTGGGCTTTCATCGCGGCCTCGGTCGGGTGGTTGCGCAGGAACGACCAGCTGCTCCAGCCCATCAGCGGCGTGGTCGCGGCTCCGTTGGCCTGCGCGTGGGCCCGGGCCTGGTGACCGTCCACGACGAAGAACGACAGGGCCAGGGCCAGTAGCACGGCGAGGAACCGGTGTCGGTGGGGACGTGCGGGTGAAGATGTTGTCACTTGAGCTCCCTGTGGGGAAGGTGATGGCTGCCGACTCGGGGGGATCGCTGCCGACTCAACCCGTGTACTGCACCGTGACCTCGTCGAGGTTCACGTAGTTCGAGCTGCCCAGTGAGCTGTTGTAGATCACGGATATCGTGTTCGCCCCGGCGTTCAGGGCGACGCCGGGGATGGTGACCGTGTTCCAGGAGGACCAGGAGCCGGTGCCGGGCAGGGTCAGGTTGTTCACGACGCCTGAGCCGTTCACGTAGATATAGCGCGAGGCGTTGCCGGCGGCGGCGGAGTATCGCAGGGTGACGCTGTAGCTGCCGCTCTGGCTGACGTTCGGGTGCAGGTCGACCCACTGGCCGTCCTTGTTCCAGCCGGCGACGTATCCGGTGCCGGTGTAGCCGGGATAGATCGCTTCGGTGCCCAGGCCGTGCAGCGTCCCGTCTTCGGCTTGCAGCTGGATGGGCGGGGTGCTGCCGCCGCCTCCGCCGCCGTGGACGGGGCTGAGGGTCACGGTGAGCAGGGTGGGGTCGGGGTCCACGACCGCGCCGGACTGGTCCACGCCGCCGGTCGGCGCGACGTCGTCGTACGGGAAGGCGTACCCGCGGCCGTCCAGGCTGGTGGCGTGGACGATGCGCGCGTAGTGGTTGGTCTGCGCGTATTGGTAGTAGTCGGCGGGATTTTCCCCGGCGGGCTGGTCGGAGTCGATCAGGAGCGTGGTGCGGTTCATGGCGGCGCTGATCCGGGCGGTCAGCGCGCCCATCTCGACCCCGCTGGTGTTGAAGGGCCCTGAGTTGCAGCTGAAGATGTCGGCGCTGGACGGCTTGGCGAACGAGCCGACACCGGGGAAGTCGAGCACGCCTCCGGACACGTTTCCGGTCACCGTGCCCCACTGGCCCTGGGTGTCGATGGACAGCGTCTGGGAGCTGTACTTCGACCAGACCTGGTCCAGGTACCCGTCGAAGTAGCCTGACAAAAGCGAGGGATTCTGCACGATGCCGTTGTTGGGGCTCAGCGCCCGCAGGTTCGCGCCGCCGTTGGTGACGACGAGCTGGTTCCATCCCTGTCCGTCGGCCGCGCTCTGGGCTTGAAGCGCGGCCGACACCGTGTCCAACGCGCCGGCGGGCAAGCCCAGGGCGGTCTGGGTTCCGGCCGCGCCGTTGGACGTCAGCGCGATCGGGATGGCCACGAAGTCGACCATGCTGATGTTCGCCCACAGGTTGGTGCTGTTGAAGGTGAACTCGCAGAAGTCCCACATCAGGTCGATGTTGGGGTCGCTCGGATTGCTGACCGACGGGAAGACCAGCGCCGGACCGGGGTTCACCAGGAACGTCAGCGGGCTGCCGATGGAGAACCAGATACGGCCGCCGGCCAGGTGCGGGATGGTGATGTGCGTGGTCGAGCCGCTGGCGCCCAGCGGGATGGCGCAGTTCGCCCCGAGCGGGGTGAGCGTCTGGGCGGGGGAGGGCGGGTAGTACGGGGTCTGGCCGTCGGCCTGCAGGAGGAACCAGGCGTTGCCGTTGTCGATGGCCAGGCCGGTGACGAAGGCGTAGACCTGGTTCGAGCCCGTGTTGTTCTGCAGGGCGATGTCGAGCGTGCTGCTGGTCGCCGCTGAAGCGCGCGAGGCGGCGGTGACGACCGAGGGGAAGACGGCGGTGGCGGCAGCGGCCGCGAACAGGTTGCGGCGAGAGATCATGTGATCCAGTGCTCCTCACGTGGCGGGGTGGGTGCGAGGTGGAGCGCGTGCGAGGTGGAGCGGTGTGGGGCTCGCGGGCGTGCGGCACGGCGGGTCGGATCTGTGCGGTCGACGAGCCGGGGTGACGTGGCCGCCGCGATGGGAGCGGACGATCCGGCGGACCGTCGAACGCGGCGCAATTCCCCAAGCTGGACTAGACCATTGGCTCTGTCAAGGGGTCAGTTCGCAGGTAACCACCCTGGTGGCGGGTGGTTGATTACCGGACCAGTGGTCAAAGAAAATCTTGAACCTGCGCGTTTCACAGCCGCCGCACACACCCGCACGCCGGAACGTCGGCATCGGCGCTGTTCAGCGGGTGTGAGTCGGATGATTGAATATGTTCAATAGCCGGTGATCAGTGTTCGAATCTCAGCCCTCGTGTTCAGCTGGGCCCGGCGAAGGTTGACACGCGATTCGCGGCTCGTCACAGTGAGGCTTCGTGGGAGCGCGGCTGGCCTCGTGGGAGCGGGGCTAGGACCTACTTCGCCGACCACCTTCGGCCCGGCCCGCAGGATTGGAATCCCGCATGGAACCGCGCACCGAATCCCCCATGCCCGGTTTGAACCGGCGCCACTTCCTCGGCGTCGCCGGCGTGCTCGGCGCGGCCGGAGTCCTGTCCGGCGTGATGCCGGGCACGTCGGCGCGGGCCCGGGCGAGCGCCGCGCCTCAGGACGGCGCGGCGACCCCGGACGCCGCCTCGCTCCAGGTGTATCCGGTGCCGTCGATCTACCCCGCGTCCACGGACTACACGGTGGTCGTCAACGGCACCGCCGTCCCCGTCCAGAAGTTCACCGGCTACGACATCGCGCAGCTCGCCATGGGTTCGGGTAGCGCGCAGGTCGCCGTCACCAAAGTCAACAACACGAACATCGGCTCGTGGAGCATCAGCCCTCAGCAACTCGGCATCCACGCGACCGCGAGCGGTCCCACGCTCACCTTCACGCTCCCGGGCGACGGCTACTACATCGTCAAGGTGGACGGCCGGCCCCAACTCGTCCTGGCTTTCGACCCGGCGCAGACCGACCAGCCGCCCAGCGCCGGCGACGGCGTCTTCAACGTGACGGCACCGCCGTACAACGCGCAGCCCGGGACCGGGGGCTACTCGACGCAGGCGTTCACCAGCGCCATCGCCGACGCCTCGTCCTGGGGTGCCGACAACGGGAGTCAGGGCACTGTGTACGTGCCGGAAGGCGTCTACAACGTGGGCAACCTGGTGCTGCTGAGCAACACCGCGCTCTATCTGGAGCCCGGTGCGGTGCTGCGCTACACCGGCGACAGCGGCTACTACACCGTGAACGGGCACAAGAGCTCGCAGAACCGCGACCTGACCTGGCTGCTGCGAACCGACTACTATTCTTCCAACATCAGCCTCTACGGCCGCGGCATCATCGACGGCAACGGCATGGCCTCGCTGGCGCCCAGCGATCTCGGGGTGAACCTGCTGGCCCCGGTGTGGGTGACCGGCTTCTCCTGCGACGGCATCACGTTCCGGGAGTCCAGCAGCTGGAACGTCATCCCCATCCGGTCCTCGGACCTGACCTTCACCAACATCAAGATCTTCAACCGGTTCGACATGGGCGAGGACGACGGCATCGACGTGATGGAGTCCACGAACGTCACCGTCACGCACGCGATCGCGATCGGCCTCGACGACAACTTCAGCACCAAGACCTGGACCACGGATACGGACATGCTGAGCTTGGTCCCGGGCCAGTCGCAGCCGCTGGACAGCGTGACGTTCACCGATCTGGTGTGCTGGACGTACTGCTACGCGGTGAAGGCCGGCCAGGGTGTCGACCAGCCGCAGTCCAACGTCACCTTCGAGCAGGTGGTCGTGTACGACGCGGCGGTGGCCATCGGCATCGACCACAAGTACGGCACCGCGACGGCCAGTGGCATCACCTTCAGCGATATCGACGTCGAGCGGCTGGACTTCACCAACGCGGGCAATCAGTGCTGGCTCGCGCTCATGACCGAGAGCTCCGGGGTCGGCCCCATCCAGGACGTGACCGTCCGCAACGTACGGCTGCGGGTACCGGACAAGACAGCCAGCCGGATCACCGGTCTACCCGGCGGCACCATCAGCGGTGTGACGTTGCAGAACATCATCCCGTCCGGTGCCTCCAGCGCGGCCACCACGCTGGCCGCCGTGGACGTCACCAACGTGAGCAACGCCGGCTCGATCACCATCACGGCGTAGCGCTTTCAAGCCTTTCAGGCCTTTCAAGCCCGCGGCCTGCGTGAGGCCCGGCGTCTCGACGGCGGTCCGGTCAGTGTCTGGCCGCCGTCGAGGCGCCGGGCACCAGCCGGGTCGGCAGCGCGTGCTTGGTCACCGCGCCGGGATCGGCCAGCTGCGCGAACAGCTCCTCGATCACGCGGGTGCCCATCAGGTGCTGCGCCTGCGCGATGTGTGTGAAGCCGAACACTGAGTCGTCCACCAGCGCCTCGGCCTGGTCGAAGCAGACTATTGACACATCGCCGGGGACCGTCCGGGCGACCGCCTGGCAGGCCTTGCGCAGCAGCAGCGCGATGTGATGCTCGGAGGCCAGGTACGCGGTGATCTCCGGGCGGCTCCGCACGAACTCGGTCAGGCGCGCCAAGTCCTGCTCCGGGCTGGTGGTGGCGCCCGGGGTGACGGAGTCGACGGCGTGGAACTCGTCGGCGTCGTCGTGCGGCACCCCTCGGGCGGCGTGCGCGCGCACGTAGCCGTTGCGCCGGTCCTGCACCGTCGAGACCCGGCTGGCACTGGTCACCAACCCGATCCGGCGGTGCCCGAGGTCGAGCAGGTGCTCGGTGGCGGCCCGGCCGCCGGCCACGTTGTCGGAGCACACCGCCGAGACCGGGATCCCGTCGAAGGACCGGTCGATGATCACCACCGGGAACCGCCGCGCCAGCAGCCCCAGCAACGCCGGCGGCACCGACTCCGACGAACTCGGCTGGAACGCCAGCCCGGCCACCCCCGCCGCGAGCAGCTCGCCGATCAGCGCCTCCTCGGCGTCGGCGTCCCCGAAGGACATCTTGACGATCAGGTTCGCCCGCGCCGCGGTCTCGGCGAGCATCGAGGTCAGGATCCCGCCGCCGAAAGTGTCGTCGAAGCTGGTGAGCACGGCGCCGAACAGGGGGAGCGTGGCGCCGTTCCCACCGCCGGCCGCACCGCCCGCCCAGACCGCCGTATCCATCGCCCCGATCGTGCCGTTCGCCCCGCGGGCTCCCCGCCTCTGCTCGGGCTCGGCGCTGACCACCACGGTCCCGCGCCGTGGCCGCCGCACGACGTAGCCGTCCGCGGCCAGCATGTCGAGCGCCCGCTTGACCGTGATCGTGCTGACCGAGAACTCCTCGCAGAGGTCTGCCGGACTCGGCAACCGCTGGCCCACGGGATAGCGTCCACCGGCGATCCGGCCCTTGAGCTCGGCGTGGACGTGCTCGTAGAGCAGCTTGTCGGGCACCGGCGGGCCTCTCGCGGGGCAATTAGAAATGTTTAATATAACATCAGGGTTCGGCGATGGGGCCGGTGGCGCGGCAGGCGTCCTCGTCGGGTTCTCCGGTATCCGCTGTCTGGGCGGTTTGCTGGATGTAGAGGTCGCCTTGGGCCACGGTGTAGACGGTGCCGTGGTCTTTCGCAGTGTTCTGCTGATGCGGCTGCGCCGGGGGCGGGTCGTGCGGGAGATTGAGGACGACGGAGGCGTCGTCGGCCACGACGATGGCGCCGTTCAGATCGCGGCCGACGCTGATTCTGCCGATCGACGGCTGCTGTGCTGACATCAGGGTTCTCCTTCACTGGTGGTCACGAGCAGGCCTGGATGATCTGGCTGAGGTCCTTGTTGAAGGTGGTCGGGTCGTTGTCGTAGGAAGTGGTGGACTGGCTGAGGAAGTTCTGGACGTTCTGCTTAAAGCTGCCCGCCTCGGTCTCCGCGCCGCCGAGAGCCGAGAGCAGCGTGGGATCGGTGGCTTGAGAGCTCGCGTTCTCCATGGTGGTCGTCAAGGAATCGATGGTGCCGAGGAACGCCTCCCCGGAGCTCTGCACAGCAGGCGTGTTGCCCTGGTCGCCGGCAGAGTTGATCATGGAATCGAAGTCGAGGCCCTGGCTGTTGTAGGCCGCGATGTCGCCGTTCAGCGGGGGGCCGAGAGTCGCGCAGACCGGATCGACGGTCGCCGATGCGGATGCGGGCGGCGGGGGCGGAGCGGACCGCGAAGAGTTGGCGCTGACCACTGCGATGCCGCCTCCGACCGCCGCGCACAGGGTCACCCCGACCACCGCGGCCTTCAACGCGGCGGCGGAGCCGATGCCGTGGGTGGTCGCGCCGCCGACGGTGGCCGCCGAGCCGGTTGTGGACCCGGCGGCGGTGCCGCCTGTCGCGACGCCGCTTCCTGTCGCAACACCGCTGCTTGTTGCGACGCCACTGCCGGTCACGGCGCCGCCGGCTGTTGCGAGGCCGCTACCGGCTGCGGCTGCGTTGCCGGCCGCGACCGTGCCGTGGCCGGCGGCAAGCGTGCTGAGATTGAAGACCGGCCTGGCCGCATGGGCTGCCGCGGCAGCGAGGTGACTGCCGGCTGCCGCTCCGTGAGTGGCGGCTGTGCCAGTTGCGGCGTGGCCTACGGCGGCGATTCCCTGACTGCTGCTCGCTACCGCGCCGTGAGTCGTCGCGGCACCGTTCACCACTCCGTGGGCAGTCGCGGCTCCGTGTGCGGTGGCACTGTTCGCAGCTCCGTGTGCTCCAGTGGCCGTGCTCGCCGTCCCGTGTGCGGCGGCATTGTTTGCTGCTCCGTGCGCGGCGGCGCCGTTCGCTGTCCCGTGAGCTCCAGCGGCCCCGCTTGCCATCCCATGCGCGGCCGCCCCGTTTGCTGCCCCGTGAGCGGCATGACCGCCGTGCATGACATAGGTCGGCCTCGGTGCCGCCGCCATGAGCCCCGACCCGGCACCAGTCGCCCCGTGCGCGACTGCTGCCTGTGCCGCCGCGTGTGCCTGCGCAGCTGCCGCTGTCATGTGCGCGTGTGCGGTACCCATGGCGGCGGCACCTGGGTGCGCGCCGATCGATTGCGAGGCGGCGAGCTGTGCCGAGTGCTGGGCCGCCTGCATCTGGCTCATGACGTTCAGCTCCTGCCACAGCACCACCGCCTCGGTGAGCAGCAGGGCGGCCGGCGCGAGCTTGTGGATCATCAGGCAGCGGACGCCTTCCTCGTGCAGGAAGTACGCCTTGGCCTGCTTGTCTCCGGCCTTCTGGGCCGCGGACCAGCCGACGCCCAGGAGGGTGCCCCAGGCGCTGAACCGTAGCGAGGCCTGGAGTTTCGGCGCCGCGGCGTGGGCCAGTGCCACGCCGAGATCCGGGTGGTTGCTCTGCTCGGCCCTGAAGACGACGGTGTCCAGGGCCTGGTGGTGGATCGCCACCGCGTCCGGGGTGGTGGTCGGGGCCTTGACCCAGGCGGTCAGGTGGCGGCACAGGACGTCGGCCGGGTAGAGGTTCCGGAACATGTCGACGACCGCCGTCTGCACGTCATCGGGACAGCGGTAGCAGCCGCCTTCGCCCTCGGCGAGCAGGCCGGCATCGGTCAGCGTGCGGCACACCGCCGCCGCGTCTGAGCGCTTTAGCAGCGTGTCCAGATGGTGCGGGGCGACGTCGCCGCCGCCGAACGACGCCATCAGGAGCAGCACCTCGCGCCCGGCCGGCGCCTGCCGCCGGATCAGTGTCCTGAGCATCGTCGGCAGCTGCTTGTGCTCGGGCAGCTTGGGGTGGCCCAGCGCCGCGACGCGTTGCAGGTGCCGGGGTACGGCGTCGAGCAGTGACAGCGCCGCGGCGTCCGCGCGCTCGCCCGGAAGCAGCTGCCGGTGCAAGTGGTGCGCCAGCAGGTTGACCGCCGAGGACTCGTCGAGGCCGCCGATCGACAGGGTGCGTACGGCCGCCGCGGGGATCCGTTTGTGTGCGGTGAACACCACGGTCGAGTTCTGGACCACGTCCATCAGCTGCTTGAGATCAGCCGGTGAGCAGGACAGGTCGTCCAGGTAGATCCGCAGGTGCAGTCGCTGCAAGTAGGTCTGCAACTCGGCCGCGGATGGCACGTAGTCCGAGGCGTCGTAGCAGGCCCGGAAGATCTCCTGTGCGATCTCGGACACGTCGCGGTCGCGGGCGCTGAGGTGCACGACGCCGTCCATCCCGGGCCCCAGCCGCCGGGCCGCGTGCCGCAGGAGCGTGCTCTTGCCGATGCCCGACGGCCCGAACAGCTGCACGGAGCCGCCGGTCGAGACGGTCCGGTCCAGGTCGGCCAGTTCCCGATCGCGGCCGAGGAGCGCGTGGGACTCACGCGGCAGCAGGCTGATGACGCCTCGCGGTACCGGCCTGGGCCGGGGCCCGTGGTAGTCGATGACGCGCGAGGCGCCGTTGGCATCGGGAGCTATGTGCAGGATGGCGTTCTCGGCGACGACCAGGACCCCGTTGTTGTCGCGGCCGATGGTCAGGGCCGCGAGGTTCGCGGTGGTCACGGCCCGCTCCGGTCGCTGGTGCTGGTGCCGCTACCACTACCACTACCACTGCCACTGCCACTGCCACTGTCGGTGTCCGTGCTGGTGCCGTTGCCGTTGCCGTTATCAGTATCGGTCGCCGTCGCCGTCGCCGTCGCCGTGGCCGTGTCAGTGCTCGAAGCGGACCTTGAGGCCGAGCCGTGAGTGGAGTCGGCGGTGGAGCGACTCAGGCCAGTGGCAGTCGGGTTCCATGGCGTGGACACGGGCGGGCAGTGCTTCGGCTTCCGCGTGTAGTCCTCATGACATTTCGTCTTGGCCGGCTCTCCCGAACACTCGTCGTCAGCGGACGAGCTCGCAGAACCGGTCGGGGAGTACCAACCCGAGGACCGGGTCTGCTCCGGTGTGCCACACGGCGTCGGTGTCGGCGTGACCGAGGTGGTCGCCGCTCCTGTCGGAATCGTGGTGGTCGCTTGCCTCGGAGAAGTCACCGAAACCGGGGCCGAAGCCGCCGGCTTCGGCCTCCCGACCGTGAGCGCCGTAGCCGCCCCCGCGCACACGAACGTGACCGACAACGCGAGCAGTACGCCGGCCGCGCTGATCCCGCCCCGCCGGCTCGCAACCCTCTGCGCGGCCATGTCAGTCCATGTACTCTCGGTTGAGGGCGATGGTCTGGAAGCCCGTGGTCTGCACCGCCAGCGTCAGCTGGTTGTTCGCCGAGGAGTTGATCAGGGTATTGAGCATGCTGCTCAACGCCTCGCTCAGGGCCGCCTCGGAGTCCGAGCCGTCGGCCAGGAACGCCAGCTTGGTGTACACCTGCTTCAGCACCGCCGGATCGGCCCCGCCGAATCCGTAGGAGATCACGTGTGGACGCCGCGGCCAGCCCGGGTCCACCAGCGCGTCGAACCGCGCCTTCCAGTGGCGGTCGGTCGGGGCCCCGTCGGTCAAGAAGAACACCGCGGGGCGCAGCACGTCCCAGCCGCCGGAGCGCAGCGCGGTCACGTCGTTCTCGATGCACTGCCGCAGCAGTTCGAAGACCTTGCCGTACTCGGTGGCGCCGGCGCAGACGATCTCCGGCATGACCGGGACCTGGGACACCTCCGACATCGGGATGACCAGGTGCGGGTCGGTGGAGAAGGCGATCAGGCAGATGTGCGCGAACTCGCTGACCCGCGGGCTGCGCTGCAGGGTCTGGTACACCCGCTCCAAGGTCGCGTTCAGGACCCCCTGGTGCGGGCTCATCGACGACGAGGCGTCGATGACGAGGTACGTCGGCAGGCACGTCAGACCCAGGTCCAGCGCGGGCTCGGT
This sequence comes from Catenulispora pinistramenti, assembly GCF_018274385.1. Taxonomy (GTDB): domain Bacteria; phylum Actinomycetota; class Actinomycetes; order Streptomycetales; family Catenulisporaceae; genus Catenulispora; species Catenulispora pinistramenti. The sequence continues at coordinate 13,587 of NZ_JAAFYZ010000094.1, forward strand.
GTATACGGACATCATGTTCTACCTTTCGATGAGAGTGTTGAACAGGGCGACCGCCACGGTCGCCGCCACGATCGTCAGCACGATGGCGAGCACCGCGAACGCGAGGCTGCGCAGCCGTGCCCCGGCCCCGCGGTTCGGGGTCGCCGGAGTCGTCGAAGCCGCCGGTTCCAGGGGCGGGAGCGGTTTCGACAGGTCCACGACCGGCTTGTTCGACGGCTGATTCGCCGTGCCGAACGGCTTCAGCAGCACCTTCTTCGGCGCCGTCCCCGACGTCACGGCCGACGCCGCCTCCGTGACCGCCGGGCCCTCGCCCCGGGCCGCGCGCAGCGCCGCGTCCGGTACCCCCGGTGCGGACAGCCAGGGCGTGCGGGGTGCGGGGCGGAAGTAGGGCCCGCCGGCCAACGCCAGCCGCAGCTGCCCGATCGAGGGCCGGCGCTCGCGGTCGGCGGCCAGCAGCATGTCCAGCAGGACGTCGGGCGCCGCGGGCTGGTCCGGCCAACGACCCGTCGCGATCCCGCCGATCGCGTCGGCCCGCCGCTTGGCGGTCAGGCAGCGCGAGACCAGGAGCGCGACCCGGAACCGGTCGGTGTACCGGTCGGCGTCGCCGCCGGCCGGCGTCAGCGGGTCGGCCCAGCTCGGCTGATGGACGTTCGGCATCTTGCCGAGCTGGCAGCCGTCGATGTCGATGACGAACACCGAGTGGTCGGCGGGCGACCAGAAGGCGTTGGAGTAGGACCAGTCCGAGTAGACCAGGCCCAGTTTCTCCAGCACCTCGGCCAGTTCGGCGAGGTTGCGGCAGACGGCGACCCGGCCGGCCGGGCCCGGTGCCGCGATGCCCACCTGCCGCAGGTCCTCGTCGGGCTTGGCCAGCCAGTCCACCTCGACGTGCTGCGCGGCGCTGACGCCGGCGACGGTGACCGCGGTCTTGAACCGGTCGGGTGCGGCCGGGATCACGCAGCCGACGACCGCGTTGCCCGGCCTGGTGATCCGGGCCACCGGCCAGGACGAGGCCGCGCGCACGATGGCGCGGTCCGCGGGGTTCAGCGTTTCCGGCGCGGCGATCAAGGCGTCGAGCCGGTCGCCGTCCTGGGCCGGGCGGGGCTGTCGGTAGATCTTCGCCAGAAATCCGGGACGGCCGCTCAGCGGCTGGATCGCGATGCTCTGCCCGGTGTTCTCGCTGATCGCCGGGCCCAGCGCGCCGATGTCCGCCAGCGTGACGACGCCGGGCAGCGGCCAGGCCGCGTCGCCGCTCATCCGGCCGCCGCCGGCGCCACCGCCCAGCCGGCCGCCGCTCGCGCCGCTGCTCATCCGGCCACCGCGTTCCACACCACGACCGCGGTCCGGTCGTCCATCCGCTGCTGCGCGTCGAAGTCCACGTCGTTGAGGAACTCGGCGATCGGCAGCGGCCGGCGCCAGCGGCCGGCGAAGTGCTCGTTCACCCGCCGCCGGGTCCAGGCGTCGCCGACGCCGTCGGTGACCAGGGCCAGCGCGGCGCCGCCGCGCAGATCGAACTCCACGGCCTGGACCGCCTCGGGGTGGTCCGGCAGCGCGGCGGACAGGGCGTTGGAGGCGTACTCGCCCTGGTTCTTGCGGTCCCCGAACCGCTGCTCCCAGCTCTTCTGCTCGGCGTCCAGGACCCACCCCGAGCTGTCGCCGACCCAGGCCACCCAGCCCCGGGCCGCCTCGCCGCGCCGCTTGGGCACGGTCAGAACCGTGGCGATCAGCACCGTGGCCAACTCGCTGCCGGAGACGGCCCGCGCGCTCGCCGTGTCCGCCACCTGTTCGGCGACCTTCTTGAAGACGATCGCGGGGTCCAGCCCGGCGATGTCCGGATCGGCTTCCAGCAGCTCCCGCAGGACCCGCACGGTGTAGCTCGCGGCCGCGTTCGCGCCGGTGTCGGACAGCCGGGCGTTCGAGATCCCGTCGGCGACGGCGAGGATCAGGAAGCTGTCATCGCCGGTGCGGCCGATGCGGTACGCGTCCTGTCTCGGCACGCCGGGCTCGGCCCCGTCGTGCCCGCCGCAGCGGTGGCCGGGGCCGACGACCGAGGCGCCGCGGACCGCGAGCGGGCCGACCTGGGCCTGGTCGGCGGCGACGCCGCTGGGGAACGGGCCTTCCGGCACTCGCCACGGCACGTTGTGCGCCTTGCTGCCGGACCCGAACCTGGGTGCCTTGCTCAGCTCTTCGGTGGTGATCGCGACCGCCGCCACCGATGCCGCTACCGGCGTCGGCACCGTGGCCGGGACGGTGGCCGTGCCGCCCTGGTACGCATTCGGACGCGGCACGATGATCGGCTGGGACGCGGGGCTCACCGGGTTCATCGAGGTCACCGAGTTCACCGGGTTCGCAGGGTCCTGCCGAGCCGAGTACGGCGCGGTCGCGGTCGCCGTCGGTCGGCTCTGCTCGTACCAGGAGGTCTGGTCGGTCCGGAAAGAGGACACCGCCTCCGCCCCGCCAGGAGTCCTTCTCGGGTCGCTGCGCGGGCCCGGCGCGGCTGTCATCCCCTCCGTGACAGCCGCGCCGGCCGTCGTCACCGCGGCCAACGCGCAGAGGTAGACCACCCACGCGTAATGGCGCGGCGGATGCGACACCTCCAAGAACGCGAGCGCCACCACGATCGCGCCGATGCCGGCCCAGGGGAGCCGGGCGTTGCCGCCGGCCGGTCCAGAGGTATGAGAGTTCTGGTTCACTTCGGTCCCTGCCGCTCGGTCTCGTCGATGATCTGGGCGCCGAACTGGTTGGCGTAGACCCGGCCGAAGCCGTGCGCCGAGTTCTGCTGGCGCGGGGCTCCCGGCGCCGGGATGGGCAGGGTGAGCCCGGCCAGCGCGGCCAGTGCGGGGCGCAGCGCCGCGTCCTGGCGGACGAGCTGTTCCAGGGCGTCGGCCCAGAAACGCACGGTCTCGGCCCGGTCGGCCGGGCTGAGCGCGCCGCCGCCGTCGTCCTCCACGGCCACGGCGCCCTCGGCGGACAACTGGTCCAGAGCCACGGTCAGCTCCGCGCGCCGCCGCGGCCGTCGTATAAGGAGCCTGCGAATCAGACCCGAGACCGACGGCCACAGCTCCGTGCCCATCGCCGCGACCATCGAGTTCGCGGCCGCCGTGGCCAACTCGGTCAGTTCCTCGTCGACCCTGGCCATCACCGACCTCCCTGGCCGTTGATGTGCAGGGTGCCGCTCTGCACGGCGTAGATCTGGCCGTGGCCGCCGGCCCTGTTCTTCTGGACGGCCGACGCGGCCGGTGGCGGCTCCATCTCCGTGCTCTGCGACTCTGCGGGTGGCCCGGGTTCAAGCCCCGGCTCACGCACCGGTTCGCGAAGCCCGGCCGCCGCGCGCGGGGCGATCGGGCAGCCCGGGTAGTGGACCCAGGCGTGCCCGACGTACTTCTTCTCCCGCACCTCCACGGGGACGAAGGCGTCGGCGTCGGGACCGTCGTCACCGTGCCCGACCGCCTCCTCGCCGAAGTGCTGCGACAGGATCGCGGCGACCGGCACGCCCTCCGGCGCGTCGCGCAGCGCCTCGCGGACCGGGGCGGCGTTCAGCAGCCGCGCCAGGACCTCGAACGGGGCGCCGGAAACGCCGCCGTCGGGCGCCAGCCGGACCTCGCCGGCGTGCAGCGCGACGCGGAGCCGGAGCCGGACGCCGTCCGCGGCCGTGCGGTTGTGCGCGCGCACGAGCGCGGCCAGCTCGGGAAGCACCGCGTTCAGCAGGAGCTGCTTGCGGATCCCCGGCAGCGCGACGACTTGGAAGCCGTCTCCGGTGTCTTGCCGCAGACAGCGGTTCCAGTCCAGTCCGGCGGCCTGGAAGGCGCCGCGGCACGCCGCTTCGAGCACGCCCCGGATCTCTTGCAGGGCCGCCTCGCCGCGTCCCGCCGAAGCCGCGATGTCGCAGGCCAGCAGGACACGATATTCGTACCTTGATTCCATGATGCCTCCCTGGCGTACGGTTCCGCTCATGGTCGCCCGCCGGGCGCGGCGGGACTCGGTAGAAGTACTTGGTTCGGGACATCCCTGTACCGGGTACGGGCAGGTTTCGGGGAGGAGGCCCGCGTGGGCGGCGTACCGAACGGGCGATGGCCCCAGACCAGCCTGGTGGGCCGCCTCGGCCCGGACGACCGGGCCGTCGTCCTCGGCCTGGGCGGACGGGTCCGGCACCGGGCCGGTGAAGCGCTCATCCGCGAGGGCGAGGACTCCGACTTCGTCCTGATCCTGCTCGGCGGCATGGTCAAGGTCAGCGCCCGGGCCCAGGACGGCCGGGAGGCGCTGCTGGCGGTGCGGATCGCCGGCGACCTGATCGGCGAGTTCGCCGGTATCGACGGCCGGCCGCGCTCGGCGCGGATCACCGCCTGCGGCTCGCTGCTGGCCCAGCGGGTCGGGCGCGCGCCGTTCCTGGCCTGTCTGCAGGCCAATCCCGGCATCGCCATCGCGGTGAACGAGGTCGTGGTCGCCAAGATGCGGGCCGCGACCGGCCGGATCGTCGACTTCGCCGGCTGCGACGTGCTGACCCGGCTGGCCCGGATGCTGCGCTACCTGGTCCTGACCTACCCCCGCCCCGGCGGGCCGCCGGCCGTCATCAACCCGCCGCTGTCCCAGGCCGAGCTGGCCACTCTGGTCGGCGCCTCCGACAGCGCCGTCGGCAAGTCCCTGCGGACGCTGCGCGAGCGGGAGATCATCAGTACCCGTTATCGCACGGTCACCATCCGCGATCTGACCGCGCTGGAGCAGATCGCCTCGGAGAGGGCGTGACCGGCGGCCCGCCGGGCGCTGTTCGCTTCCGGTGGCGGCCTGGATGGCAGCTCGCAGCACAGTTCTCCCGCCTCCCGGGTCCGTTGCGGTGCGGCCGATAAGGCCGTGACGCCAACTGTGCGGCGGGTACCGCCGACCACTCCAGGCCAGGAAGAAGCCACCGGTAAGCCATGTATGGCCGGTCGCTCTCCATTACTGTATTGATACTCAGCGGAGTCGGCGTGACCGAGCGAGGGGGTCGGAGCGGCGTGACGAGCGGGTTCGGGAGGGGCTTGCGCAGCCTGCGCAAACTGGCGGGGATGACCCAAGAAGAGCTGGAGACGGCGTCGGGGACGGCCGTTCGCACCATCGGGAGACTGGAACGCGGCGAGCTGGAGAATCCGCAGCTGAGCACGGTGCGCCACCTCGCCCACGCGCTGGCCGACGCGCTGAACCGGGACCAGCACGAGGTCTGGGCCGAGCTCAGCGCCCTGCTCGGATCCGAAGCGGTGCCGGATTCTCAGGGCCCGTGGGAAACCGCGCTCTCGGCGGCCTCGGTCGGACAACCGACCCCGGTCCTCACGCCGACCGTCCTGCGACAGCTGCCCCCTCGGGTGTCGAGCTTCACCGGCCGCTCGGCGGAACTGGCCAGGGTCGTCAGTGCTCTGGCACCCAGCGCGGGTGCCGGAGCGGTGGGGGTCTCGGCGGTGGTCGGCCTGGCCGGTGTCGGCAAGACCGCCCTGGCGGTCCACGCCGCGCACACCGCGGTGGAGGCCGGGTGGTTCCCCGGCGGCGTGCTCTTCCTGGACATGCACGGCTACGAGGAGAAGCCGGTCGCCGCGGCCCAGGCGCTGGACGCCTTGTTGCGCGGGCTGGGCATGCCCGGCGAGATGATCCCGAAGGACCCGCAGGTGCGTGCGGGCCTGTACCGCTCCCGGCTGACCGAACTCGGCGGGGCGGTGCTGGTGCTCGCGGACAACGTCTCGGAGTCGGACCAGGTGCTGCCGTTGGTGCCCGGGGACGTGCGGCACCGGGTCCTGGTCACCTCCCGGCACGCCCTGCCCCGGCTCGGCGCGCGCCTGCTCGACCTGACCGTGCTGCCGTCGCAGGAGGCTGTCGAAGTGCTGAAGGCCGCCCTGCGCATAGCGGCCGAGGACGACGAGCGGATCGGCGACGGCAGCGACGGCTCCGACGGCGCCGGCATGGTCGCCCACTACTGCGGATATCTGCCGCTGGCCCTACAGATCGCCGCCGCGCAGCTGGCCGCCGACCCGGACCTGACCCTCACCGAACTCGCCGACCAGCTGGCCGACACCACGACCCGCCTGACCCACCTCGACGACGGGGAACGAGCCGTCCGCGCCGCGTTCAACCTCTCCTACCAACGACTCACCGAAGACCAGGCCCGCATGTTCCGGCTGCTGGCGCTCAACCCCGGACCGGACGTCGCCACCGCCGCGGCCGCGGTGCTCGCCGACACCCCCGAACCGCTGACCGGGCGCCTGCTGGCCGACCTGGTGCGTGCGCATCTGCTGGAGCGTGCTTCGACACGCGGCCGATGGCGCATGCACGACCTGATAGCCGCCTACGCCCGCGACCTGACCACCCGCGAACCCGAGCCGGAGCGGATGGCGCCGGTGCACCGGCTGCTGGACTACTACCTGCGCGGCGCGCGGTCGGCCAACCGCCACGTCGAACCCGCCCGCGACCGGACGCCGCCCGTTGCGAAACAGGTCCCTGAGGTAGACGCGGCCGACCCCGAACCCTGCTTCCCCACCCGGTACGACGCCCTGGCCTGGTTCGCGGCCGAACGGCAGAATCTCGAAGGCTGCACCCTGCTCGCCGCGAGCACCGGGCAGTCCGGGTACGCGACGGGTATCGCCCGGGCCTCCGCAGCCTTCTTCCGCCACGCCGGCTACTGGCGTCAGGCCGTGGACCTGCACGACACCGCCGCCCGCGCCGCGACGGCCGCGAATGACTGGCCCGGTCAGGCCGACGCGCTCCGCGATCTCGGCGTCGTGCAACGGCTGACCGGAGAGTTCGTGTCGGCCGGCATCAACCTGGTCCAGACCCTGTCCCTCTATCGCAGCCTCGGCGATCTCGGTGGTCAGGCTGACGCGTTGTGCGGACTCGGCGTCATCCAACACCTGACGGGGGAATTCGCCGCCGCCACGGCCGGGCTCGGCGAAGCGCTGGCGCTCTATCACGAGCTCGATGATCGCGGTGGTCAGGCTGACGCTTTGTGCGAGCTCGGCGTCGTCCAACATCTGACGGGGGAGTTCGCCGCCGCCACGGCCGGGCTCGGCGAAGCGCTGGCGCTCTACCGCCGCCTCGGCGACCGCGGCGGCCAGGCGAACGCGCTGCGCGAGCTCGGCGCTGTGCGGTGGATGACCGGCGAGTACAGCGCCGCTACCAGCCATCTCACCGAAGCCCTTGCCCTGTACCAGGATCTCGGCCTCCGGCTCGGCCGGGCCAACGTGCTGCGCGAGCTCGGCGCCGTACAGGTCCGAACCGGCGAGTTCGCCGCGGCCACCGCCACGCTCGCCGAAACCATGTCCCTGTACCAGGATCTCGGCCTCCGGCTCGGCCGCGCCAACGTCCTGCGCGAACTCGGCGCGGTACAGATGCTGACCGGCGAGTTCGCCGCCGCCGGCATCACCCTCGTCGAAGCCCTGTCCCTCTACCGCGACATCGGCGACCGCGGCGGCGAAGTCTGGGCGCTCAACTACTACGCGGCACTGGCCACCGCGACCGGCGCCCCGAGATACGGCCACGAACTCTTCGAGGAAGCCCTGGCCCTGGCCCGAGAGGTCAACTCCCGATGGTGCGAGGCCAACGCCCTGGACGGGATCGCCACTACGCACGAGTCCGAGGGCGACGCCGCCGCGGCGAACGAGTACTTCCAGCAGGCGCTGGAGCTCTATCGCGCGATGGGGTGCGGGAGAGACGTGGCGCGCGTCGAGGATGCTTTGGCGGGGGTGAGCAGAGCTGAACGGGGCGCTCGGTGGGTTGCTCGATTGGAGTAGTCGGCAGCCGGTTTCGGGCTGGTCCAACGCCGCTGCGGCCACCGTACTCCGGGAGTGGTGAACCCTCAGCCGATCACGACCGTGCGGTTCAGCTCGGCGATCCGCCCGGCGTCAGACTATTGAGTTCTGCCCCAGGCTCGGTCAACGGCACTGTCCGCGAACCGCTGTGGGGGGGTCCTGGGGTTGTCTGCTGACGGCGTTCCGCCAGTCAGCATCGACTCAGCATCGACGCAGCCCGTCGAGGATCACATCGAGCAGATGGCGGGCGCGTGTGTCCCACTCCTCTTCATCGATGCGCGTGAGAAATCCGATGAGCAGTGTCACGTCGCGAGCGTCCACGTCATCGCGCACCGCTCCCGCCTGACGGCCCGCCCGCAGCAGTTCGTCGATGGCGGAGGCGACGCGGGTGATGCTGGCGTCGGTGAGTTCATGCCACACGGTTGCCTCGACGGCGGCGATCAGCCCTCGTTTGACTCGCGCGTAGTCGGCCACCTCTCCCAGCCACAGCCGCAGGGCGGTGAGCGGCGGGTGGCCCTGGAGTAGCCGTGGCGCGGCGACTGCCAGTTCATCGACCTCGCGCTCATACGCCGCGGCCAGCAGGTCTTCGCGGGTCGGGAAGTGCCGATAGAGCGTGCCCTGTCCAACGCCGGCTTCGCGGGCGATCGAACTGAGACGCACCTCCTTAGACGCTGCCAGTGCGGTGCGGGCAGCGGCCAAGATGCGTTCCCGGTTCTGTGCGGCATCGGCGCGTGGGGACATGGGGCATCCCTCCCAGTCGGCTAAGCGGACAGTTGTCCGGCAGTCTGTTGCGGACAGTTGTCCACTTCAGTGCGGGAGGAAGCGTGATCGAGGGAAAGACCGTCGCGATCACCGGTGCGAGCAGCGGGATCGGGGAGGCGACCGCCCGGCTACTCGCCCGCCACGGTGCGGTGGTGGCGCTCAAGCCGCCGAGGTCGCACATCCTGCGGGCGGGCCCCGGTCAAGGAGGCGGAATCAGGAGCCGGCCCCGCGCAGGACCCTGATGTCCTCCGCCGCCTGAGCACGCAGCGCGGGCAGAAGCGGTCGCATCGGTTCCGGGACGCCGGCGAGAACCGCCTCGACCTCGGCGGGCGTGCCCACCTCGGCGAGGAACCCGATCATCAGGTGCCCGCCCACCGGCGGCGCGGTCGAGATCACCTTCTGGGCGAATTCGTCCCACGCCGCGGGGCTGATGTGCTCGCGCAGGGCCGGCAGCAGGATCGGCTCTTCGTGGGCCAGGTGGTCGTGCACCAAGTCGCGTACCGCGACGGCGGCCTGCCGCAGTGCCGTCCGATCTGCTTCGCTCGCCGCGCCGTCAGCGGCCATCGCCACGTCGGACAGCGCGTCGAGCGCCGCCCTCAGCCGCTCGTGTTCGGCGCTGAGTGCGTGGAGCGCGTCGGCGGTATCCGGCGCCACGGCGATGATCCTGGGCCACAGGTCATCGTCCTCGGCCTGGTCATGGTGGCGCAGGTTCGCGACGAGGAAGTCCCGGAGCGTCAGGAGCGCGGCCGGCGGCACCGAGGGCTCGACAGCCGCCTCGGCGAGCAGGGCGGTGGCCACGCGATGCACCTCGTGCGTCAATCGGGTGTCGGTGACTGCGACGGACTGCTCGGAGGCGTCTTGCGCTGGCGAATTCACACACCCAGCAATATTGATTATAGACGCTTATTGTCAATATGGTGCCCGATCATCAACGGAGTACGCTGTCGAGGTGTCGACCCGCAGATACCACTCACCTCGCCGCGGCGACGCGGCGGCCGGGACGCGTGAAGCGATCCTCAGCAGCGCCCACGACCTCTTCCTGGCTCGCGGGTACACCGGCGTGACGATCGGGCAGATCGCGGAGGCCGCGGGCGTGGCCGCGCCGACGGTCTACAGCAGTGTGGGGAACAAGCCGAGCATCTTGCTGACGCTGATGCAGCCGCCGCTGACCGACCCGACCATCGGGGAGATACTCACCGAGATCGAAGCCTGCGGGGACCCGCGGGGCGTCATCGGCCTGACCGCCCAGGGAACCCGGCGCATGCACGAACGCCATTGGGACCTGATCTACGGCATCTTCTATCGCGACCCGCCGGGGGAACCCGCCGTCAAGGCGGTCCTGGACAGCGGCGCGAACGACTACGCCCAACGGCTCGGCCGCGTCGCCGACCGACTGGTGGCACTCGACGGCCTGCGCGCCGGCCTGACCCGCGAGAACGCCCTCGACGTGCTGTGGTTCTGTCTCGGCCCGCACGCGTGGATCACCCTGGTCGGTGAGCGTGCCTGGACCTTTGACCGCGCTCAGGCATGGATCGCCGACTGCGCCCGACGGGAACTCCTGAAGGACTAGCTGCCTTCGCTCCGCCGGGCTCTACTTCGCGTTGGTCATCGGGCGCCGCACGCGTCGGGTCCGCCTGTTCGGCATCGCCCGGCATCAGACCGCTGTCGGTGAACAGGAGGGCTAGGGCCAGTCGGCGGGGATGCGCAGCATCACGCTTGGCCGGCCACGCGGATGACACAGTCGGCGAGAAGGCGGCGATGGTTCAACCTCTTGCGGCGCCTAAACAAAGAACCCCAGATCAGAAGCCTGATCTGGGGTTTCACTGCGGGTGCGCCGCCAGGGACTTGAACCCCGAACCCGCGGATTAAGAGTCCGCTCCTTGGGACACTTCATCTCGTTAACTGGTATCAGCCTAGGTTAACCTGTGCCATTCTGTCCACATCGATCATGATCTCGATGTCAGTTCGTGCCGGGCAAGGACGGTCTAGTTCGGAACCGTCCCTGGACCGTCCCTGGTCCATCGGGGCCAGGAGTCGGTGGTCGAGGCTCGTGCTCTTCGGCGCGTGGTCCAGGGTGGTCCAGGGACGGATCATCCCGCGGGCCGCGGATTTCGCGTCCGCTGCTTTGATGGTCCAGGGATGGACCAGGCCCGAATTGTCGCCACCGGCGGATCGAGGATGCCGGGGATCCGGTGTGGACCAGGGGTGGTCCAGGGGAAGTCCCCAATCACCGCTTGCGAGTTGACACTGTGCCCTAATTCTTTCTCGGGAGAGGCGGGCGCTCGGCTGACGGAGGTCTGAGGAAGGCTTGGCTAACGTTCAGCATGATCGTCCGAAGGCTTCGTCTGTTTCGTCGGTGGGTATCAGTGTGGACTTCTATTCCGCTGGCACGGTGGGAGGCGTTGGGGGAGCGCGGGGCGAGGCGGTGGTCGGAATGGCTGGTTCGGTGTTCAAACGGTGTGGGTGCCGGGATGCGAGGTCGGGGCGTCTGCTGGGAGCTGCGTGTCGTTGTTTGGTCGACGATGGGCATGGTTCGTGGTTCTTCAGCGTTGAGCTTCCACCCGGGGTGGAGGGTGAGCGGCGTCGGTTGCGTCGCGGTGGGTATGCCACCGAGCACGCCGCGATCGAGGCACTTGAGCGTGTAGGTGGTGTGCGGGCTGGGAGTGAGGCGTTGACGGTGGAGGTGTGGCTGCGTCGTTGGCTGGCTTCGCGTCTGTCGCTGCGGGCGGAGACGGCGCGTTCCTACGGCGGTCACATTGACGACTACCTCGTGCCGTATCTGGGGCAGGTGTTGCTGGCCGAGCTGAACCGCTCGCGGGTGCAGGCGATGTTCACTCAAATTGCGGTCGCCGAGGGAATGACGGGCCGCCCGGTGAGTGCGGCGACATTGCATCGGATCCACGCCACACTGCGGGCGGCGTTGAACGAGGCGGTGCGTGTCGGGCTGATCCCGATGAATCCTGCAGTCGGCGTGGAGCTGCCGTCGGCGACTCGTCCCCGTCCGATGGTGTGGACGCCGGAGCGGGTGGCGGCCTGGCGGCGTGACGGGACTCGCCCGACTGTGCCGGTGTGGACCCCGACCCAGACCGCGGCGTTCCTGGCCTTCGTGCGCGAGCATCGGCTGTACGCACTGTTCCACCTGGTGGCGCTTACTGGGCTGCGTCGCGGTGAGGTCTGTGGCCTGTGTTGGACGGACGTGAATCTGGATGCTGGGGTGCTGTCGGTAGCCCGGCAACGGTGCCAGACCGCCGGCCGGGTGGCGGTCGCGCCGCCGAAGTCGCGCGCTGGTGTTCGTGAGGTCGCGCTCGATCACACCGTGGTCACCGCGCTTCGTCAGCACCGTTATCGGCAGCAGATCGAGCGCGCGGTGGCAGGGCAGCCGTGTGTCGAGTCGGGATACGTGTTCACCTTCGCCGACGGTCGGGCGCTGTCGCCCGACCGGCTTACACGCATCTTCGCCGGTGTGGTTCGGGCTTCTGGGTTGCCGCCGGTCACGATCCACGGGCTGCGTCACGGCGCTGCGACTATGGCGTTGGCCGCTGGTGCCGGGTTGAAGACGGTGCAGGCGATGCTGGGTCACTCCTCGATCCAGGTCACGGCCGACATCTATTCAGCCGTCCTGCCCGCTACCGCCCACGAAGCGGCCGAGAACACCGCGGCTTTGCTATTCCTGCTGCACGGCCCCGGAAGGAAGCTGGCGAGGGTTGCTTGGCGCCGTGGATGAAGGCTGCGCCGGGCGGTGCGACATTGAATATGGTGTTCCTGCCCGCCGATGCCGAAGATGCGGGACCGTCAGCGGGCGGGGGCGGCTGTTTGGGCCCGTCCCTGGAATTCCCGTGTCTGGCGAGCAGCTTCGGTCGTATGCTGCTAGTCGTCATGTCATCGCTTGACTCCGATACATGCGGAACGGTGGAAGAAGAACCACGGAAATGGGTACTAAGAAGGAACCCAAGAAGCGTGTCGTCGGTCAGGGTGCGAGGTCGTCGAATCGTGCCCAAGCATCTGCGAACCCGACCATTCAGATCCCGCGACCGCGCGTTACCGACCGTGTGTACATCTCGGCGGTTCCACAGCTGGCGCCTGGTGTCCCGACCGGAGCTGTCGGTGGCGCCTTCGGCGATTATGACGTCGTACTTGTCCTTGGAGTGCCCGGTGTCTCGAGCGTGACCACAGCGATGAACATCCCCGCGCTGATCGCGGCGGGCGATTCGCTGCTCGAGAGCGACGGGCTCAACATCGACTTGCATGGTGCCAACGGTGCTGGCCGGCTGACTGCCGCCGTGCTGCCGAACGCCGACGGCCGTCTGGCGCGGATCGAACTGACGGTGCTGGCCGATGGCTTCGCTGACGCAGAGCAGATGGCACTGGACCACATGAGCATGGTTCTGAGTCGCATCGCCTTCCAAGCTGACGTGGCGGTCGAGGTCGGTGCCATCGTCGTGGTGGAAAAGGCATCGCAGATCGTGCACGCCGCGGCCACAGTCGTAGGCGCTATTCAGCCTGCCCCAATGAATGCGGTGGAAGGCTGGTCCACCGAGGAGCTTGGACCTTTTCTCGCTGCATACCGGGAAGGGCTCAACAACCCGAACGCACCGCTCTATCAGGCGCTGTCCTTCTATAAGATTCTCGAAGGTGCGCCCGCGTTTCACACGCGCCGCGTCCGTGCCGCCAGCAGGGCCGGAAAGCCACCCCCGATTGACCCGTTCGATGCCGCCATCCCGGCTGATGCGAGTCTGCTGTCGGAAGATGTGTGGAACCGGGATGCCTTCGCGCCCTACTTTGGGCTGTCCTTCACCGACGTGGAGGCGAAGGTCCGAACGACGATCCGTAACGGCGCGGCGCACCTCAAGCCGGGCATGGAGAACCTGCGTATCGCCGACATGACCGACGATGTTCGAGCATGCCGCGCGATCGTGCCGGTCCTGCGCTACGTGGCGCGGCAGATCATCGAGGGCGAACTTGCTTTGGCAAACGCCGCGGCAGGGGCACCGATACCTTCGCCCCCGAATTGACTGGTCCAACGTTCCTGCCGCAACGCTCGGTTCGCTCACAGGCAGACCCGGCCACTGTCTAGCTGATCTGCACGAGTCGCCGAACCGTCTGTGTCGCTCACAGTGCGTGTGAATCAGTGCTCATCGATAGTATCGGCGGTGTGGCTGTGTGCTGTTGTGGCCGGAGGTCGGCTCGGGTCACGCACGATCGGGGAGGGGATATCCATGAGTAGTGTCTTTTCAGGACCGACGGCAAAAGACCTGGCGTGGCTCGTGCCACCGGGCGCCCACGTGCCCGACGGGCGCATGGTAAGTGGTGCGCTGCTGGCCGACATGATCGCCGAGTGGCACCGTATCGTCGGAGGCTCGGTCTCGGTCAGCCGTCTGAAGCGCAAGTGGGCCAGCCTTGGCGACGATCCGATGACGCTCGGATCGTCACGCCCCGAGGGCGAAGGTCATGACGTTGCTGCTGTCTTGAACCATGCGCTGGGACGTGCCGTGACCGCCGGCCTGAAAGACCCACACGACGGCGGCAACACTCCGGGTAACTCCTACCTGTGCGCTACCTTGATTCAGGAGGACACAGCCGCGGTGCTGTTGGCAATCCTCGATCGACACCTGACCGGCGGTGCGGAGTTGGCTGCGTGGTATCTGGCCTCGCCCTGCGACGTACGCAACTGTCTGCACCACGGCGACGACCGCGGACCCGAGGTACCCGGATCAGGCGTGGAACCGCTGGACTATAAGGCGCTGCCGCGTCTGTATTGGTATCCCAGACTCGGGACTGTCGAGATTCATCCATGGGCCTGGGACACCCTCGCCCCGATGCCTGCCGAGGAGCGGCGGCCTATCCGAGTGCCGATGCCGGCGCTCGTACCGCCGGGCGTCTTCAAGTCGAATTCGGTCTCGCGTTAGCAGGCCTTCATCAACGAGGGATCATGTTCACCACATTCGAAAGACGTGTCTGTGGCCGGCCGACGAAAACCGGCAAGCCCTGCAAAGCCAACTTCTCCGGCGTCGGCTTCGCCTGCACGCTGCACACCACCCCGGAAGAGCAGGCTTTGGTCGACGCCTATCGGAACGGCTACCGCAAAGGGCGTGAGGAGGGGCAGACGTCGGGCCGGCAGTCGGCCGCGATGTCGACGGAGTACCTGGAACGCCAGATTGCCGACCTGAAGGCCCAGCTTGACCAGGCCACCCGCCGGTTCCGCGTCGACGGGCTCCAAGCCGTGACCGTCGGCGGCTACGCCTACCTGTGGAACGGGCAGCCGGACCTGGAAGTGGGGGACCGGGTGCTGCTGCCGGAGAACTACGTCAGCCGCCTCAAGCATGGCCCGGGTCCTGTCGAGGGTACAGTCACCGAACTCGGCACCACCTATGACGGCAGCCACAGCCGCATACTGCGCCGTATCACCTAGCCAGAATGTTCCTGAGCGGCTGGAGCCGGACCAACCAGCACCAGTAACGGCCAAGACCGCGGTCCGGTCGACGCCGCTGTGAACGGCTCGTAGGCCCGGATTCAGCTAAGAGATCACGGACGAGGCGTTTCAGAGAACGGGACACGGCAGATGGCGGATGTCGTCGAGCAGGCGCTCAACGGTTTGAGCGATCCGATCGTGGAGTACCTACACCTGCGCTTCCCGCAGCTTTTGCCGGTCATGCTGCGGTGGGCTGGGCAGCTCAACGAGGCGACGGCCATCGATTTACTGCCGCCGTCGGATGTCGCGCCGCTCGTCGGCGTGGCGGCGGAACTGGCAATCGGCATCGACCTGGCGGACGGACTTTCGGAGTTTTCGGCGTGGCTGACCGAGGCCGACGCCGGTAGGCTTCTGGAGCTTGTGCGTGGGGCAACGCCGAGCAGCCTCGACACTGCTGTATCTGCATCGCCGTTGCCAGCTGGGAGTGAGGAACTGGCGCAACGGTTGGTGCGGCTCGCTCAGGCTCAGGAGGCGATATTCCGGCTCCAATCCTCCGGGCCAGCAGACGTGGCTCAAGCGCGGCGGCTGGTCGATGATCTGCATCACCCGCAGCTGTTCTCCTTCGCACCAGGATGGCGGTTCCTACGTCCAGTGCTGGACGCCTACTTCACCCGCGGTTGGCGCCCGCTGCGTGCCCTTGGCGTGCCGGTGGTCGTCGGCCATCGTTTCGCCGAGGGCTTCGCGGTCTGCGACCTGGTCGTCGGCGACGCGCTCATCGACATCAAGTGCGTAACACAACCCGCTTCGCACCTTGTCGACTGGATCCACCAGCTCCTGAAGTACACCCTCCTGGACTTCACCGATGAGCTTGGCATCCGCCGGGTAGGTATCTACTTTGCCCGGCACACCCTGCTGCTCACCGAGCCCATCGATGCTCTTCTCTTCGAACTCACCGGCGACACGGGCGCCACGGTCGGCGCGTTGCGCGAGGAGTTCGCGCGCGTGGCCGCGCCGCAGATCGCGCATTTCGCCGCTGTACGGGCCAAGGTCCGGACCCCGAACGTCTTGTGAATCGTCGCCTAGCGCGACTCCTCCTTCACGTCGGGCTCCGTCAAGACCGGAGACCACGGAGGGGATTCCCAGCCCTGATGCCGGATCGGGTTCGTCTGTTGTAGCAGGCTCACCCAGGCGGACTGGACCGCCAAACCACGCGCGCGCGATGCCGCCCGATCGCCCGACGCGGCGGATCAGGCTCCCGAGCCTGACGCTCCCGCCGGGACCGGTTCGCCACTTCATGAAGCGGCCCGCCTGCCTCCTGACCGGTTGGCCAGGGGCAGGCGGGCGCGTGGTCGTGCCCTGATGCTCCTAGTGGATGATGACGGCGCAGTTGGTGAGGTGGTCGGCGGTGGTGGCGTAGCAGGTGGTGTGTCCGGAGCCGCCGTCGATGGTGGCAGCGGGGATCCCGGTGCCGGGGTAGAGGTAGTCGCCGGCGTAGATGATGTCGTTCGTGCCGGATCCGGCGTGGATGGTGTCGGTGCCGGTGCCGCCATAGATGGTCTCGGTGCCGGAGCCGCCGGTGACTGTGTCGTTGCCGGACCCGAGGTAGACCGAGCCGCCGCCGGTGCCGGCGTTGATGGTGTCGTTGCCGCCCAGGCCGCAGATGACGTTGTGGCCGTGGGCGTTGATGACGTCGTTGCCGGTGGTGCCGGTGATCGTACAGCCGTGACTGTTGGCGACGGTGGTGTTCACCACCGCCGCGTTGTTGGCCAGGTTGGGGTCCCAGGGGAAGCCCAGGACGGCGCCGGTGGCGGTCAGGGTGCCGGTCGCGTCCGGCTCCATGGTGATGGCGATGGTCGCGTGCGTGGTGGTGGTGACGGTGCCCAGGGCGCAGGACACAGTGCGGTGTGCGGTGTCGGTGGTGCAGGTGCCCTGAGACGGGACGGCCTTGATGATCGCGGCGCCTGTGCCGGTGAAGCCGATCGCTGCGCCGGTGATGGTCGCAGCCTGGGGACCCAGGTCGGTGATGGTGGCGGTGACGGTGGTGTATCCGCCGAGCGCCGCCGGGTCGGGGTTGCTGGCCAAGGCGATGGCGAGGTCGGAGCTGGGGTTGTATGTGTACTGATCGGCCGTGCTGGTGGCGCTGGTGCCGCCGGGTGTGGTGACTGTGACGTTCACGGTCGCCGGGGCCTGGGCGGGGGCGGTTGCGGTGCAGGAGGTCGCGGTGCAGGTGACGGCGGTGGCGGCCACGGTGCCGAAGGCGACGGTACCGCCGGTGAGGTTGGTGCCGGTGATGGTGACCTTGGTGCCGCCCACTGACGGGCCGGAGGTGGGGCTGATTTTGGTGACGGTCGGCGGGGCGGTGTAGGTGTACTTGTCCGCCGTGTTGGTGGTGCTGGTTCCACCGGGGGTGGTGACCTGGACGTCGACCGTGCCGGTCACTCCGGCTGGGGCGGTGACGGTACAGGTGGTCGCGGTGCACGAGACGGCGGTGGCCAGGTGTCCGGCACCGAAGGTCACGCTGGTGGCGCCGGACAGTCCGGTGCCGGTGATGGTCACGTGTGTGCCAGCGGTCAGCGGTCCCGCGGTGGGGTTGATGCCGCTGACGGTCGGCACGGCGTCATACGTGTACTGATCTGTGCTGTTGGTGGTGCTGGTTCCGCCGATGGTGGTGACCTGGACGTCCACCGTGCCGACAGCCTCGGCCGGGGTGGTGGCGGTGCAGGTGGTGGCAGTGCAGGACACTGCGGTGGCGTTGTGCCCAGCGCCGAAGGTGATGCCGGTGGCGCCGGTCAGATTGGTGCCGGTGATCGTGACGACGGTGCCGCCGGCGATCGGACCGGCGGTCGGGCTGATGCCGGTGACTGTTGGCGCGGCCACGTAGGTGAAGTGGTCGCCCGTGCTGGTGGTGCTGGTTCCGCCGGGGGTGGTGACCTGCACGTCCACGGTGCCGGTTCCAGCCGGGGCGGTGGCGGTGCAGGACGTCGCGGTGCAGGACACGACGGTGGCTGGGTGCCCGGCGCCGAACGTCACGCCGGTGGCGCCGGATAGGCCGGTGCCGGTGATCGTGACGGCCGTGCCGCCGGTCGCCGGTCCGGCGCTCGGGCTGACGGCAGTGACCGTCGGCACGGCGTCGTACGTGTACCTGTCCGCCGCACTGGCGGCGCTTGTGCCGCCCGCGGTGGTGACCTGCACGTCTACCGTGCCCGCCGCACCGGCCGGTGCGACGACGGTACAGGTGGTGGCGGTACAGGACACTGCGGTGGCGTTGTTGCCGGTGCCGAAGGTGACGGCGGTGGCTCCGGAAAGCCCGGTGCCGGTGATGGTGACCAGGGTTCCGGCCGCCAGTGGTCCGGCGTTCGGGGTGACGGTCGTGACGGTCGGGGCGGCGGTGTAGGTGTAGGTGTCCGCGCTGGACGTCGCGCTGGTCCCGCCGAGGGTGGTGACGGTCACGTCCACGGCGCCTGGGCTTCCGGCCGGGGCGGTGGCGGTGCAGGTGGTGGCGGTGCACGTCACGGCGGTGGCCGGGCCGTCGGCGCCGAAGGTGACGGCGGTGGCGCCGGTGAGGTTGGTGCCGGTGATGGTGACCGGGGTTCCGGCGGAAAGGGGTCCGGCAGTCGGGCTGATGCCGGTGACGGTCGGGGCCGGGACGGTGATCGTGGTCGTGTCGGTGGCGGTGTAGGTGCCGAACAGGAACGCGTTCACGGTGGCTGTGGCGGTGACGGTGCCCGGTGCGGTCGGGGTGACCGTGACGGTGACGGTGTCGGTTGCTCCGATCGCGATACCGCTGGTGGCGCAGGACGCGTCCTGGCCGCTGATGGTGCAGGTGCTGCCCTGGCTGTCGGAGGCGGCGGTGATGGTGGCCGCCGCGCCGGTCAAGGTGAGGTCGGCGGTGGAGATGAAGTTGGGGGTCGCGCCGTTGTTGGTGGCGGTCACGGTGTAGGTGTACGGGGTGCCGGCGGTGGTGGCCGGGTCGGCCGAGCCGGTGACGGCCACAGTCACGTAGGGCCCGTAGGTGTACTGGTCGGCACTGGAGATGGCGCTGACCCCGCCCGCGGTGGTCACCTGCACGTCCACGGCGCCCGGGGTACTGGCCGGGCTGGTCGCGGTGCAGGAGGTCGCGGTGCAGGCGAACCCGGTGGCGCCCAGGCCCCCGAAGGTGACGGCGGTGGCGCCGGACAGGTCGGTTCCGGTGATGGTGACCGTTGTGCCGCCTGAGGGCGGGCCGCCGGCCGGGCTGATGCCGGTGACGGTCGGAGCGGCGACGTACGTGTACTGATCGGCGCTGCTGACGGCGCTGGTGCCGCCGGGGCCGGTGACGGTCACGTCGACGGTGCCGGCGGTCCCGGCCGGGGCCAGCGCGGTGCAGCTGGTGGCGGTGCAGGACAGGCCGGTGGCCGGGCCGTCGGCGCCGAAGGTGATCGCGGTGGCGCCGGACAGGCCGGTTCCGGTGATGGTGACCGGGGTGCCGGCCGCGGTCGGGCCGCTGCTCGGGCTGATGCCGGTGACGGCCGGTGCCGGCTGGTAGGCCAGGGCGATGCCGATGGGGCCGGCGCCGGTGGTCAGGGTGCCGGTGACGGTGGTTGTGGCGGTGTCGATGATCGACATTGTGTTGGAGTTCTGGTTGGCCACATAGACCAGCGCGCCGTCGTTGCCCAGTTCGACGTCCTCGGGGAAGGTGCCGGTGTGGATGGTGGTGGTGACGGCGTCGGCGACCAGGTCGATGACGATCACGTCGTTGCCGGACTGGCTGGAGACGTAGGCCATGGTGCCCGCGGCGTTCACGGCGATGTGGGTCGTGGAGGTCGCGGTGGGGATGGTCGCGGTCAGGGTGTCGGTGGTCAGGTCGATGACGTCGAGGGTCTTGCTGCCGCTGGTGGTGACGTACAGCTTGGTGCCGTCAGGGCTCAGGGCTGGGAAGTCGGCGCCGGTCACGCCGGCGATGGTGGCGGTGATGGTCGCGGTGGCGGCGTCGATGACCCAGACGGTGTTGCTGCCGACCGCGTAGAGGGTGGACCCGTCTGGGCTGACGGCCAGACCGGTGTCGAAGTTCAGGCCGGTGACGGTGCTGACCACGGTGTTCGTGGAGGTGTCGATCACCGAGACGGTGCCGGAGACCAGGTTGGTGACGTAGGCGCGGGTGCCTGCCGGGTTGAGAATCACTGCGATCGGGGCCGTGCCGACTGCGATGGTGGCGGTCACGGTCTCGGTCGCGGTGTCGATGACCGACACGTTGTTGCTGGACTGGTTGGTGACGTAGACCTGGGAGCCGTCCGGGGTGATCGCCGCCGCGTCGGGGCGGGTACCGACGGGGATGACAGCGGTGGTGGTGCCGGTGGAGGTGTTGATCACCGAGACGGTGTTGGCACTGGCGTTGGTGACGTAGGCAGTGGTCACTCCGGTTGGGGCGGCGTGCGCCGGGGCGGCCAGTGTCGCCAGGCCGGCCACGCTCAGGGCCGCGGTGGCGATCAGGGCCGTGAGTCGGCGGCGTAAGTGGGCGTGTCGTGGTCGGGCGCTGGTGGGTGAAGCCATGGGCATATCCCCCCTCAAGGGTCCGTGCCGTCCCGGCCGGGCCCGGGAAGGGCCCTGGCAGATCCGTGGCGGCGCGGAAAACGCGCACGGAGGTAGGCCCAGACCGGGCCGGTCGTGTCGCCGGGTCGGTCAGGGCTGCGGGAAGGGGGTCTGCGTGGGAGCGGGGTCCAGGCGCCGGCAGGCCCTTCGCTTCAGAACGATCACCGGATGTGGTCGCCCGCGTACCTCGTGTTGTCGCCGTATCAGACTCCTGCGAGACGGGCTGTGCGACAAGGGGCAGGAAACCCTGGAGGCCGCCCTGGCGAATGAGCGGCCATCGCCGCCGGCCGCATGCCCTGCCGGATCGAGCTACCGAACGGCCCCTGCACGCGTTAACCGGAGAGCCGACGTGGCGAGGCGGGATCGGCCGCAGCCGGCCCGCGTCCGAACCACTCACCTGACGGGGCCTGAGGGTCCCGCCTGTGCCGGCTGCGCTGGTCGCTCGTTCCAAGTCCGACGATGCGGCGAACGCCTCCTCGACGCTCGGATAGCACAGCAGCACCAGCGACAGCCTGGTTGTCTGCAGTAGTTTGCGCATCCTGGCCGTGGGTGCACACAGCCGTAGCCGGCCGCCCTGTTCAACGGTGCGACGGTGGATTCCGACCAGTGTCCCGAGCCCCGCACAGTCGCAGAAGCCGAGACCGGACAGATCGGCGGCCAGATGCGACCGGACCGCACCGTCCGACGGGCCCAGGCGGTCGGTCAGCAGGGGAGCAGTCGCGATGTCCAACTCACCGTTGAGGACGACGACCCATCCCGCGGCGTGTCTGTGGACGCCGACCTGCAACGGGTCCGGCGGCGAGCCGCCGGGTCCGGATAAGTGCGGGGGTTGATTCTGCAGGGTGGAGTTCCGGGATCGGACACGGCTGGCTCCAGAGGCTGGCGGGCGGCCTTACGTTTCCGGGGTCTGGGGAAACCGGTCCGGACCACCGGGCTCACCGCCAGGCCGAGGCTGGTGCTCGGCGGAGAACGGCTATGGCGCCCACTGCCGGGACCAGCGCCATACCCCCACCAGGACAGACGACATCGGCGGCAGCGTGTGCTGCGACGTTCCCACGTGTAGGGGCCCCCGGCCACGGCGATACCGGCGACGATCGCGAGTTGGTTGACGGTGCGCAGAACACGCCGCTGAAGGATGCCGCGTGTTCTGCGGTGACGCCGACGGTGGTGGTGCGCCGGATGGGTGTCAGGCCAGGAAGCTGTCAGGCGAGAGATCAACAGATACCTACAGCTCTGGTCGTCGCTTTGGCGTCGTGGTCAGGGTGTCGTGACCGGGAACCAGAAGTCGAACACCTCCAGGCTGTCGGCGTACAGCTCGAAGGGTTCCAGCGTTCCGTGGCGGATGACCAGTTCGCCGCGGGCCAGCATTTCTGCCGGGCTGTAGCCGGGCTTGGCCAGCGCGAAGTTGTTCAACGCCGAGCGCGCGACGGTGTAGGACGCCTGCACGCGGTCGGTCATCAGGACCGGCCGGAACAGCTGCACGCTGTTGCGCAGCTCGATCGTGCACGCCTCGGTGTCGCCGGGTACCCCGTCGGTCACGGTGAACCCGAAGATGCGTGGCCGGTCGGCTTCCTTCACCGAGTTCAGGCGGATCCCCAGATAGTCGAACAGCATCGCCAGTGGCATCGCTGCGAGGGTGTCCTCGGTGATGGTCTCCGGTGCGGGGATGTTCACGCCGAGGCCGTCATCGCCGCCCAGGAGCGGCCGGTCCCGCAGTTCGCGTGCGCCGGCCAGGTAGAAGTTCCGCCACACGGCGCTCTCCGACTGGTAGCCCAGTTGTTCCAGGACGTCGGCTTCGATGTGCCGGGCGGCCTTGTCGCTGGGGTCGGCGAACACCAGGTGGCTGATCATCTCGGCGACCCAGCGGTAGTCTGCGGGGTCCTTGGCGTCGGCGAACTGTGCCGCGGCCATCTCCCGCACCTTCGCCGCGCCGCCCATCGCCGCCACGTAGCGCGCGCCGGCCTGTTCCGGCGGCAGGGTGTGCAGGTGGGCGGCGTTGCCGTCGAACCAGCCCAGGTAGCGCTGGTAGACGGCCTTGGCGTTGTTGTTCACGGTGCCGTAGTAGCCGCGGTTGTACCACTTGTCGCGCAGGCCGGCGGGCATCTCCTCGTCGAGGCGTTCAGCGACCTCCAGCATGGTGAAGCCCTGGTTGGACAGCCGTAGCGCCTCATCGTTGAGCCACCGGTACAGGTCGGCCTGGCTGGTGAGGAACGAGGTGATCGCGTCCGGCTGCTCCGGGGACACCCAGCGCGGCCAGAAGTGGCTGGCGAACATCACCTTGGCCCGCGCCCCGAACAAGTCGGCGGCCTCGTTGAGGTAGATCGACCAGGCTTTGCCGTCGCGGACCTGCGCTCCGCGCGGGCTGTAGAGGTTGTGCAGGGAGGCGTTGGCGTTCTCGGCCATGCACAGGGTGGCGATGTCGGGCAGGTAGAAGTTCATCTCTGCCGGCGCTTCGGTGCCTGGGGTGAGCTGGAACTCGAACCGTACCGGTCCGAGCTTCACCACGGTGCCGGGGAGGCAGTCGGCGGGGCCGATGTCGCGGGTAGGCGCGAGTAGTCCGACGCGGCCGTTGGAGAGGGTTTTTCCCAGTCCGCCGTCGACCTGGCCGCGGGTTCCGCGGGCCAGCAGCGAGCCGTACATGTAGGTGGCGCGCCGGGACATCGCGTTGCCGGCGTAGACGTTTTCGCTGACGGCGTGCTGGAGGAAGCCCTCCGGCGCCACGATTTCGACATGGTCTTCGGGGGCGGGCACGCCGTCGGGGAACAGGCCGCGCACTCCGCCGTAGTGGTCGGTGTGCGAATGCGTGTAGATCACTGCGGCGACGTGGCGGTCCGCGCCGCGCTCGTCCCGGTACAGCTTCAGCGCCGCGGCTGCGGTCTCCTCGCTGACCAGCGGGTCCACGACGACGATGTCGTGGGAGGCGCCGGTGGGGTCTTCCAGGAAGCTGATGTCGGACAGGTCCATGCACCGCACCTGGTAGACCGCGTCCGGTACCACCTCGAACAGGCCGCTGTGCATGTTCAGCAGCGCGTTGCGCCACAGGCTAGGGTTCACCGAGTCCGGTGCCGGGCCGTGCAGGAATTCCGAGTACGGTGCGAGGCTCCACACCGGGATCGGACCGACGGGCCGGGAGATCGTGAAGTCCGGCGGAAGCTCCCGCAACTGGCCGCGCCGGGCGAAGACGGCCTCCTGGTCGGCGTCGACGGCGGGCACCTCCACGAGACTGTTGATGTGCGCGGTCAGCGCGGTCGCGGGCTTGGGGCTGGTCGGGATGGCTGTCTTGCGCGGATGGGACACGGCGCCTCCTCCTTGGGAGATGGCCAGTGAATGCCGTCGCACGAGAGTAACGATGAATTCGTTGATATGACTCGAATCAGGCCATGCGTGGCGCATATGAGAGTACTGTTTTACTTTGCGTAAGTCCATCGTTTCGACGAGTGATCACGCCCTGATCGCGCCGATCTGTGGCACCGGAACCGGGTGGACGGAGGTGGTCGAAAGCTATATCAGGGTTCGTATTTCCTCGGGAAGGGGCATGGCCTGGTTCGGAGAGACTTCGGTGGGGGCCGGGCCCCGGCCGTACCGGATACAGGGGAAGGGACGTCCTTGTGAATCTGCAGGAGTTCAGCACACCCGGCACGTACACCGTCGCCGTGCCACCCGGCTCAACCGTGCTGGTGGAGGCCTGGGGAGCCGGTGGCACGGCGA
>NZ_JAAFYZ010000095.1 GCF_018274385.1 Catenulispora pinistramenti
AAAGTCCGCGCGCGGCGGTCGAGCATTTGACCTGCGGTTTCGTTCAGCGCGAACTTGACCCCCGGCCACCGGCACTGTAGGCGAAGCCCTGCCGACGCGACCGAGGGGAACGAACCGAAAACCAGCCGGAGAAGTGCAAAGCAGGGGGTTCGGTGCCGGCGACTCGGCGATTCGGCCGCAGGTCTGGGGCTGGCAACGCGGCAGTCCCGAGGGTGCGAATTGTGGGCTGGCGGGTGCGGATCGGACTGGCCCAGGCGGGAATCCCCTGGAGCGGTCGTCATCGAATGCTGAAAGCGGCCGTCGGCATTGCTCGCCGACGGCCGCCGTTGATACTGGCTGCTCCGGGTACCGGCTGGGCAGCCTAGTGCGAGTGCCGCTCGTGGGTGGCGACGCGGCCGGCGTACCGCTGGGTCCAGGTGTTGTCGCTGTCGACGGTGAGGAGCACGTCGTAGTAGCCCTGCTGTGTCGGCCACGTCACGGTCTTCGTGCGGCCCGGGGCCACCGAGACGTGGCGGGTGCCGCCGGCGTAGTCGTTGGCTGTGAGGGTGTAGGTGAGGGGCTTGGTGCCGTCGTTGTGCAGGGTGAGCTCGGCCTGGGCCTGGTGGTGGGTGCCGTGGCCCTTGTGGAGGTCGACTGTTACTCGGGGGAGGGCGCCGTTGTGGTGTCCGGCCGGTGGGAGTTGGCCGGCGAAGGCGCGGACGAAGCCGTCGTTGGAGTAGATCGAGAAGGCGTACTTGCCGTCGGTGGTCTTGGTGTTCCAGGTGTAGGTGCGCTCCTTCTTCTCGGTGACCGTGAAGGGAGTGCTGGAGAACGGCTGGTACTTGTCGGGGAAGACCTGGAAGCTCAGGGCCTTGTTGGTCGGGCCGCCGGACAGGGTCATGGTGGCGGTGACGGTGCCGGCCTTGCGGTCTTCTGTGATGGTGGCGTGTGGGTGGAAGCTCAGGGCGCGGGGGGTCATGTGGTCGGCGGTGATTGACACCGGTTGTTCGGCCAGGGGGTTGGGGAAGGCGGCCGGGCCTGGCTGCGGGTGGGTGAAGTCGATGGCGCTGGTGAGGTCGCCGGCGATGGAGCGGCGCCAGTCGCTGATGTTGGGGCAGGTGAAGGGCTTGCCCAGGGATTTGGCCCAGACTTCGAGGAAGCGGATCGTGGAGGTGTGGTCGAAGACTTCGGTGGCGACGTGGCCGCCGCGGGTCCAGGGCGAGACCAGGAGCATCGGGACCCGGGCGCCGAAGCCGAGGGGGTAGTCGCCGGCGTACTCGCGGGGGGTGCCCGGCTCGGGCCACGGGGGCAGGACGTGGTCGAACTTTCCGTCGTTCTCGTCGTAGTTGAGGATGAACAGGGTGTGGTTCCAGATGTCGGGGTTGCCCTGCAGGATGTCCAGGACCTTCTTGACGTAGCGCTCGCCGTGCATCGTGTCCGCGCCGGGGTGCTCGGACCAGCCGTAGGGTGCGACGATCCACGAGACGGCCGGGAGCGGGTGTTCGGCGCCGGGCTGGCAGGCGTCGTGGAGGTTCTTCAGGACGGCGTCGAGGTTCGTGTCGGAGTCGTCGTCGGGGGTGGTCGAGCCGGCGTAGTAGGTGGCGTTGCCCCGCCAGATCAGCCCGGTGCCGGGCCGCAGCTTGGGGTCGTTGGTGCTCAGCCCGGCCGGTTCGAAGCCCTTGAAGTACTTCAGCTCGTTGTCGCCGTAGTCGCCGATCCAGCTGCTGACGTAGCCCTGGCGCCCGTCGCCGCTGTTGTCGGAGTAGAGCCGCCAGTCGATGCCGACCTGCTGGAGCTGTTCTGCGACCGTGACCCAGGGACGGGAGTAGTTGGACTCGTCGGTGTTCCCGGTCTCGCTGTTGGCCGTGCCGCTCCACAGGTACTTGCGGTTCGGGTCGGTCGGCCCGAACTCGGAGCAGAAGTTCTGGTCGGCGATCGTGTACTGGGCGGCGACCGAGTGGTAGAAGCCCATGTAGGCGCTGCTGTGGTAGTTCATGCAGCTGGTGCCGTTGTGCTGCACCCACAGGTCCCACTTGCGGTGGTTCACGTCGCCCCAGGCGCCGTGGTCGTTGCCCCACGCGCCGTCGTCGACCTGCGGGGTCACGATCTTGCCGTTGGCGTCCCGCTGCTGGAAGACGTTGGTGCCGTCCTGGAACTTCAGCGCCTGCTTGTCGTTGAAGCCGCGTACGCCGGGGAGCGCGCCGAAGTAGTGGTCGAGGGACCGGTTCTCCTGCATCAGGATGACGACGTGCTTGAGGTCGGATATGTCGCCGTTGAAGCCGCGGGGCAGGCCACGGTGCGAGGTGGCGGCGGTCGCGGTCGCGGTGTCGGCAGTGGCGGCGGTGCTGTCAGCGGCGTGGGCGGTGCCCGCCTCGGCGAACCCGCTGAGCGCGAGGCCGCCGGCGATGGCGCCGGAGCCCTGGAGGAAGCGGCGGCGGGACGCGCGGGCGGCCGTCTCCGGGCTGTCGCCGTGCTCTGACTCAGAACTCGACTCAGGTTCGGGGAGGTTCGGATTGCGGATCATGGAATCTCCTAGCAGGGGCGTTGATGCTCGGAAAGCGGGTGCCGCGGCGGCCCGATCTGCTTATGGAAGCAGGGGGTGCCGGCCCCGTTGGAGCTCCCGCTGATCGATGTTGAGCAATGGTCGGCAAAGTTGGCTGTACAACTTCGCCCTCTAGTAGGCGCGGTGATCAAGGCTCTTCTGTGAACCGGAGATGGCGGGCAACCGGAAGCTGGCCGAAGACTTCGTAGCGTTGGAGGCGCGGGACGGGCAAGCTGGTACATACGACAGAGCCCGCTGCACTCGATGGGTCAGGTGGAGAAGGCGATGAGCGAGCGCAAGAGAAAGCCCAGGGATTACGGCATCTCGGTCGGGAAGACCTGGCCGGACCGGGAGGACTTGCCTCCGGGGGAGAAGGTCTTGGACTTCAGGGATCTGCCGAGCGATTTCTTCAAGCTCGGGCCGCTCACCGAGCAGCCTCCCGGCGACGGGGATCCCGCGACCGATTGACTTGCTCGCAAGGCGTTGGGTGTCAGGCAGTACCTGTGCTTCGCGAGCAACTTAGCTCGCCAGCCGTAGCAGCCATTCACGCAGCAGCGCCGTCTCCGTTTCCCGCAGCGGCGAGCCCGTGCCCATGGGCTCAGCGCTTAGTGCCGCGTCGAGGGCGAGCGCGCGGGAGGCCAGGTCCGATCCGGTGGGCGCGGGGGTGTCCGTGGTGACCGAGGCGATGACGGTGTCCCGTAGCCGGGCCGAGGTGGTCAGGTCCCGGGCCGCGGGTTCCTCGCCGATCAGGGCCAGGGTGGCGCCGGTCGTCGCGGCGTGGATGACGCGCGTCGCCTGTTCCACCGGGATCCGGAGGCGGCCGGCTTCGGCTGCCCGGGTCAGCAGTGTTACCAGCAGGGCGTGTGCCTCGTCCGCGGCCGGGGGGCGTTGGCCGGGCTGCGCGGTGCCGTACATGAGCACGTAGAACGCGGGGTGCTTCACGCCGAAGTCGACGTGCAGGTCCCAGCCGCGGTAGAGGTCTGCCACCGGGTCGTCGGGGGTCAGCGCCAGCGCCTCCTGCTTCTCGGTCAGGTACATCTCGAAGCCGTATGCGGCCAGCTCGGCCAGGAGTCCGTCCTTGTCGTCGAACATGCGGTACAGCACGGGAGCGGTGATGCCCGCGGCGGCGGCGACGGCGCGGGTGGAGACCGCTTCGCTGCCGCCCTCCTCCAGGAGCTCGGCGGCGACCTGGAGTACCTGGCGTCGGGCGGCGCGGCGTTCCTCGTTCACGGAACGATGCTATCGCATATTGCGTAGCGCCGTATTATCGGTGCTACGCTCAAAGGCGTAACGATGATCCGCGCCGGTCGCGGAACACGCCGCCATCGCGGCAGAAGAGGAACAGAGGAACACCGTGTCCGACATCTCGATCGTCATCGCGTCGCATTCCGGCTACGGCCACACCGCGCAGATCGCCATAGCCGTGGCCGACGGCGCGGCCTCCGTCGCCGGGACGCACGTCCACCGCGTGGACGTCGCAGCCCTCGGCGACGCCGACTGGGAACTGCTGGACGCCGCGGACGCCATCATCTTCGGGACGCCCACCTACATGGGCACCGCGTCCGGGGCGTTCCACGCCTTCGCCGAGGCCACCAGCAAGCGGTGGAGCACCCGGGCCTGGAGCGACAAGCTCGCGGCGGGCTTCACCAACTCCGGCTCGATGAGCGGCGACAAGATGCACACCCTGCAGTACCTGGCGCTGCTGGCGGCCCAGCACGGGATGCTGTGGGTCAGCCTGGGTCTGCTGCCGGGCTGGAACACCACCACGTCCAGCATCGAGGATGACAACCGCCTCGGCTTCTACCTCGGTGCCGGCGCGCAGAGCTTCAACGACACCGCCGCCGTCCACGACGCGGACCTGAACACCGCCCGCCATCTCGGCCGACGCGTCGCGGAGCACACCCATGTGCGTAGCGCGGGACTGGCCGTCGCAGTGCGCTGAGCAGCGCATGCGGGAGTGAGGGAAAGTCGAACTGCGGGAATGCCTCCCGCCCTGGCGAAGTTGATCGCGCTGACAGCGACTCGCCGACCACAGGGGGCAGCAAGATGACGCAGGCCAGGGAGCTCTACCTCAGCGTGGCGGACGCGGCGGCCCGGTTGCTGGCCGCGCCGGAGGTCGCAGAGCACTGGGACAGCCCTTCGGCACTGGCCAAGCTCAGCGTCCAGGGGCTGGCGGGCCACCTGGCCGGACAGGTCTTCTTCATCCCCGCGGTGCTGGCCGAGGCGGTCCCGTCCGAGCCCGCGATCCCGCTCCACGAGTACTACGCGCGGGTCAGCTGGATCGGCTCGGATCTGGACACGCCGTTCAATCAGGCCATCCGGTCCGGCGGCGAGCAGGAGGCGGTCGACGGTCCCGGCGCGCTGGCCGCCAGGGTCGCCGCGTGCGTGGCGGAACTCCGGCGGACGCTGCCCACCGCGCCGCAGCGCCTGGTGCGCCGTCCCACGTGGGGGCCGTGGTCGATCACCCTGGACGACTTCGTCACCAGCCGGATGTTGGAGCTCGTCGTGCATTCTGACGACCTCGCCTACAGCGTCGGACTGTCGACGCCGGAGTTTCCGTCGCAGGCTGTTGAGACGGTGGTGGATGTGTTGTCGCGCATCGCGTTGCGGCGGCACGGCGCGACCAATGTTCTCCGGGCCCTGAGTCGTGCCGAACGCGCGCCGCGGTCCATCTCGGCGCTCTAGGCGTTCCAGGTGTGCCTTCTTCACGGCGGCGGTGGCGGGTGAACACCGAGCCTCCGGTCACCGCAGCGGTGACGTCACGAACGCTTGATGGGGCGCCGCCACCAACCGGATTCCTGGAGATCGTAGGAGAGCAGCAGGGAGTGCGCGGCGTTGTGCGGGAACAGCGCGTCGCAGAAGTCGTTCAGGCCGAGCTTCAGCGTGCTGTATCCGCCCATCGCGAGGGTGTAGCTGCGGTAGGCGATGCCCGCGGCGGCGGCGATCCGCATCATGTCGTCCTCGGTGAAGCCGACCATGGAGAATCGCGACAGCTCGCGGGAATCCTCGTCCAGGAAGACGACCCGGTTCAGCTCGTACCCGCTCAGCCCGACCGTCGCGAGCGCCGCGATCTCGGTCGGACACTCGCCGGAGGTCATCGGCCGCGATCCGTGCCGGAAGACCTCGGCCGCGTCGGTGCCCGGGCGGAGTCCCCTCGGGGCCGGCTCCCACGTGCGGGGCCGCCCGAAGTTGCCGGTCGCGTTCAGGCTCTTGCCGTCCCACTCGATCTCAGCGCTCAGATACCAGCTCCGCAGCTCTGATCGCCCGTTGGCATATGTGAAGCCCGCACCTTTCGGCGGAGCGTACGACCCGTTCGCCGATGCCTTGATCCGCAACGGCGGCCCGGGCTCGTGCCCGTCGACCGTCTTGCGCACCGTCACCGACAATCCCGGCGTCGACAGCAGCCGCTCGGTCTGCCTCGCGGCTTGTAAGTCGAGGTGCTGCTGTGTCATCCGGTACTTGGTCTCCGGCGGCGCGGCCAGCCAGGTGAACAAGGAGCGCAGACCCATGGGGCGAGTGAAGCAGAAGTGCGGCGCGGGTCGCCATGGTGTGGGGTTACCGCCCTGGTGCCAGTGTGAAATTTGCGAACGCTAGCCGCGCGGGTGCTGGTCGCCGCGTCCTGCCGGAACCGGCCCGCCCGGACCCCGCCCGCGCGGCCGGGACCTATGTTTAGTACGCTTAAGTAAATAAATCTGGACAACGGAGGGGCCGCCGTCGCGTGAGTACCGTCAATGCCGGACCGGTTAAGGCGCAAGAACCGTCGACCGTTCGGCAGCGGACCTTCTCCTCGCTCAAGGTACCCAACTACCGGATTTACATGACCGGTCAGTCCATATCCCTGATCGGGACGTGGATGCAGACGACGGCTCAGTCGTGGCTGGTCCTCACGCTCACGCACTCCAGTACCGCGCTCGGGCTGGTCGTGGCGCTCCAGACCCTGCCGGTCCTGCTCTTCGGCCCCTATGGCGGCGTCGTCGCCGACCGGGCGGACAAGCAGCGGCTGATGGTCATCCTGCAGTCGGCGATGGGGGTGCAGGCGCTCGTCCTCGGGCTGCTGACGGTCTTCGGGTCGGTCAAGTTCTGGGAGGTGTGTGCGCTGGCGGTGGCGCTGGGCATGAACAACGCCTTCGAGAACGCCACCCGCCAGTCGTTCGTGCGGGAGATGGTCGGTCGTGACGAGCTGCGCAACGCCATCACGCTGAACTCGGTGATGGTGAACGCGGCGCGCGCGGTCGGGCCGGCGGTCGGCGGCATATTGATCGCAGTGGTCGGCATCGGGATCTGCTTCCTGCTCAACGCGGCCAGCTTCGTCGCGGTCGTCGCCTCCCTGCTGCGCATGGACCGCTCCCAGCTCCAGCCGAGCCCGCCGACGCCGCGTGCCCGCGGGCAGCTGCGCGAGGGGCTGCGCTATGCCGCCGCGACGCCGACGATCGCGATCCCGTTGGCGATGATGGGCCTGGTCGGGCTGTTGGCCTACGAGTTCCAGGTCTCGCTGCCGGTCTTCGTCGAGCGGACCTTCCACGGCGGCTCGGTCGCGTTCGGCGTCATCACCTCGGCGATGGGCATCGGCGCGGTCATCGGCGGGCTGTTCACCGCCGCGCGGGGGCGTACCGGCCTGCGGCCGATGATGATCGCCGCGGTCGGCTTCGGGGTGTCGATGCTGGGCGCCGCCTACGCGCCGGTGTTCGCGCTGTCCTGCGCGGTGATGCTGCTGGTCGGGTGGGCCAGCGTCTCCTTCATAGCGATCGGGAACTCCACGATCCAGCTGACGTCGGACCCGGAGAAGCGCGGCCGGATGATCGCCCTGTGGCAGGTGGCTTTTCAGGGGACGACGCCGATCGGCGGGCCGTTGGTCGGCTGGGTGATCGCGATGTCGGACCCGCGCTCGGGGCTGGCGGTCGGCGGGGTGTCGTGCTTGGTCGCCGCGGCCGGGGGATTCATGTTGGCACGGCGGGTTTCGGGGCGTGGGGCGCCGGCTTCGGCGGAGGCTGAGGGCGGTCCCGTTTAGTCCACCAAACCCCACTTGCGTTCCACGGCGACCAAGGCCGGATCGTCGGGAGCCGTCGCAGTCTGCATCGCGGCCGCCACTTCTGCCCGGAGAGTGCCGTCCATCTTGGCGTTCTGCAGGAGCCTGTTCAGCTGTTCCCAGTTCAGGTACGTGGGGCCCTTCAGCTCGGTGAGGTTCACGCCGTACTTGAGCAGGAGGGCCATGACCGGGGCGCCGCACGGGTCGGCGCCGTTCATGAGCGCGAAGGCCAACTCGTGCCGCAGGGCCTGGTCGGCCGACTCGTCGTGCAGCAGCCCGAATATCTTGCGGGACGTTTCCGCTCGTGGCGAGGAGCCCGCTGCGCGCGGCGGCTGGTACTGCGTGCCCTCAGGGGTTCGGGGCGGTCCGCCGGTCCGGTTCCGGTGTCCGGCGAAGCCCGCGACGAGGATCAGGCTCAGGAAGAACCACACCGCGCCCAGCGCCGGCACCGCGGTTCCCACGGCGGCGGCCGGGCCGAGGATGATCGCGGGGCACAGCACCCAGTGGAAGAGGTAGGTGCCCAAGATGTCGCCCGGACGCATCGCGACCATGCCGAGGACCTGGTAGTCGACGGTCGTCCGCGTGGAGCGGTTCTGGCCGTGGCCGACGGCGCTGGTCTGCCGGGGCCCCTGCCGCGTCAGGTAGAGGCGGTTCAGCGGGACCAGCGGCATGGACAGGACGGAGGCCCAGCGCGTCGCGAAGAACCGGCCGTCGGCGTCGGCGGCGCTGCGGTTCTTCAACGTGACGCCGGTGCCGTTGGTCGACCGCATGCTGCCCACACGGTCGGCTGGGCCCAGCGGACGGACCCGTTCCTGGATCGGCTGGCTCGGCATGGGGCGCCCCTTCGCAGGCTTCTGAGACATAGGTCCTTGTACAAGCCCTGAGGTTAGGCGCGGTGCTGGAGGACGGGTCCTCGCGATCGCCGGCGGAGGTCAGCCGGCTGCCTGAACCTTCGGCTCGACGGCGTGGGCGGGGTGGCCGGCGTGGGATTCCGCGTCGTCGATGTGGTCCTCGACCCAGGTGCGGAGCAGGTTGAGCGGCACCGCCGCGCTCTTGCCGAGGTCGGTGAGGGCGTACTCGACGTGCAGCGGTACGACCGGGTACACGGTGCGATCCACGATGCCGTAGTCCTCCAGGCGGCGCAGCGTCTGGGTCAGGACCTTCGGGCTGATGCCCTGAAGGCGGTTCTGGAGCGCCCCGAAGCGCTGCGGGCCTTCCTCCAGCGCGCCGATCGCCAGCGCCGACCACTTGTTGGCCAGCAGGTCGAGCATCGCTCGGCAGGGGCACTGCGCGGTGTACACGTCGTGGTGCGGGTGCCGGCCGGTCGGGCAGCTCGTCGTCATCGTTCGGCGCTCCTCAGCTGTTCACTTTCCGAAGGGAAGTAGTGGACCTTGTGGGTAACCACATCTCCGGGGATAGCTTCATTCCTGTTCGGCGAAAGGCCGAAAGGCAATCTTTTCGCGGGAGATAGGAGATCCCTGATGTTCTACGAGATCCGCCGCTACCAGAGCCATCCTGGACGGCGCGACGAGTGGGTCCGCTACATGGAAGACGTGGTCATCCCGTTCCAGCAGTCCAAGGGGATGACGGTCACCGCCTCCTTCATCGATGAGCAGGACGCGGACGGCTACGTCTGGATCCGGCGCTTCGAGAACGAGGCTGAGCGGGAGGCGCTGTATGCCGCGGTCTATGACAGCCAGGAGTGGAAGAACGACGTCGGGCCGCCGGTCTACGAGATGCTGATCGCCGAGAAGTCCGTCGTCACCCGGGCTGTTCCCACGCCTGCCTCATCGTTGCGGTGAGCTGATTCGAGCTCGTCGCCGGGAGCGTCGCGGCGTCCCCGAAGTGCGTGACCGCCCAGTCCTGCAGCGCTTCCAGCGGCTCGCGTAGCAGGCGGCCGGCGTCGGTGAGGGTGTACTCGACGCGCACCGGCACCCCGGGGTGGACGATGCGGCGCACGATCCCGTCCCGTTCGAGGCCGCGCAGGGTCTGGGTGAGCATCTTCTGCGAGACGCCCTCGATGCGCCGGCGCAGCTCTGAGAAACGGACGCTGCCGTCCGACAGCGCGGTCAGCACGAGCACCGACCAGCGGTCGCCGATGCGGTCCAGGAGGTGCCGGGCCGGGCAGTCCGCGCGGTGGTCGGTGCCGTGCAGGACCAAGTCCGTGGAGGTGGTTACCACAAAGTGCCTTCTTCTCATCGGTAAGTGACTTCCTTACGGTAACTGGAGTGCGTCCTGGACGCATCAGACCAGCACTCCGTGGAAAGGCACCTCATGGCTCGCATCACCGTCATCGGCGGCACCGGATACGCCGGCAGGGAGATCGTCGCGCAGGCCGCGGCCCGTGGCCACCAGGTCACCGCGCTCAGTCGATCGCTGCCCGAGGAGCCGGTGCCGGACGTGTTCTACGTCCAGGGCGACGCCACCGACCAGGCGACCCTGGTGTCGGTCGTTGAGGGTGCGGACGCCGTGGTGGGGGCGCTCGCGCCGCGCGGCCCGCTGGAACCCGACTCCTTCCGTGCCGCGTACCGGATCCTGGCGCGGCTGGCCGATGCCCAGGGCGTGCCGCTGTTCGTCGTCGGCGGCTACTCGTCGCTGCGTCCGGCGCCGGGCGCCGACCGCTTCGTCACCGACCTCAGCGACATCCCCGTGCACCTCCACGACGAGATCCGGGCCGGGGCCGCGCTGGTCACGGAGGATCTCCCGGCCGCGCCGAAGACGCTCGACTGGGTTTTCGTGAGCCCGGCGTTGAGGTTCGGCGCGCACGCGCCCGGCGAACGCCTCGGCCGCTACCGGCTCGGCGACGAGGTCGCGGTGCAGCCCGAGGACGGCGGCGCGATCTCCGCCCCGGACTACGCCCTCGGGCTCGTCGACCTGATCGAGCGGGGCGAGCACCATCGGGAACAGGTCAACCTCGCCCACTGAGGGCTCAGCTCCGGACATCTGAAAGCTCTCTGTAGATCAGGAACCTTATATGCGTGACCACACTTACCGCGGACACCGGCCCCGGACACTCGAACTGCCGATCGCCGACGGAATCCTTTTCCCGGACCTCCTGCCCGACGAGCTCGCCCGCGAAGTCTCTGTGCCGCTGCGCAACCACCGCGATCCGTATGTCGGCGTCACCACCGACGGCACTCCTGTCGACGGTCTCTACCGCCTCGCGGAGACCGGCTTGTCCCACCGGAAAGCCCTCGACGCCGCGACGGCCTACCTCGACACGCTGGAGCCGTACCAGCTCCCCGTCGCCCGCCTGCGGATGGACTCGCCGGACTGGCGGTTGTGGACCAACGCCCTCCCGGTCTGGACGCCCAAGGGCCTGCGTCTCAGCCGCCTGACTCCCCAGCAGCGCGAGGCCGCCCTGGCGGTCATCGAGGCCAGCCTCAGCGCCGACGGGTATGCCGCGATCCGTACGGCCATGAAGCTCAACGACGCGCTCGGCGACCTCATCCAGACCTACCGGGATTCGCTCGGCGAGTACACGTACCAGTTCACGATCTTCGGCGAGCCCTCGGCCGAGGAGCCCTGGGGCTGGCAGTTCGCGGGTCACCACGTCGACGTCCACTGCGTCTTCGTCGGATCGCAACTGGTCCTCGCCCCGGTGTTCCTCGGCGCCGAACCCTCCCAGGCGTGGGAGGACGGACCCTACGCCGGACTGAGCCTGTTCGAGCGGGAGACCGAAGGCGGCCTGGCGATGCGCCGTTCGCTCACCGAAGACCAGGAAGACCGGTTCCTGATGGGCCACTCCCTGCGGATCGCCGATCTGCCGCCGGAGCTCGCCGGTCCCACCGGTCGGCAGCTGTCCGGGGCCGGGCAGGACAACCTGGTCCTGCCGCCCGAGGGGATCAGCGGGAAGGAACTGTCGCGTGAACAACGGCAGCTCCTGCTCGAACTCGCCGACGTCTACATCAAGCGCCTTCCCGACGGTCACGCCGGGCTCAAGCGCCGCCAGTTCGAGGAGCACCTCGGGGACACGAGGTTCGCCTGGCGCGGCGGGCACGGCGACACCAGCGCGTTCTACTACCGGATCCACTCGCCGGTGCTGCTGATCGAGTACGACAACGAGTCGGGCATCTTCCTGGACAACGACGAGCCCGAACGGTTCCACGTGCACACGATCACGAGGGAGCCCAACGGCAACGACTACGGGAAGAACCTGCTGGCCCAGCATTACCAGCGCTTCCACAGCTGACGGACGCCAGGCGCGAAGCGAGCTGCGAGCCGAGTCGCGCAGCCAATCGCATAGCCAGTCGTGGAGCGAGGCGCGAAGCGCGGGTCATGTGCGATCACTGTGCGCGGATTGTGAAGTCCGGTCCGGACACTCCTTTCATGTCATCATCCTCATTCCGCAAGCGTGGATTCGGTGCGACCGGCGTGGCTGTCGCCGTCGTGGCCGTGGGAACGTTGGCCGTCGGGGCGGCGGCCGGGTCGGCGAACGCCGCCGCACCGGCCGGTCGCCCAGCCGCTCACCCGGCTGCTCACCAGCCGGTCTGGGCCGCCGGTCCCGTGCTCCCGAACGCGACCTCGGCCGTCGTGCACTCCCACTCCGGCGCGCGGCCGTTCGCCAACACCAGCACCCAGAACTGGTCCGGCTACGTCGGCACCAGCGGTGGGTACACCAGCGTGGAGTCGACCTGGGTCGAGCCCGCCGTGGACTGCTCGAAGGGCGATGGCTGGGTCCTGCTCTGGGTCGGTCTCGACGGTGACGGCAGCCCCAGCGTCGAGCAGACCGGTACCGGCGCGCTCTGCTCCGCCGGTCAGCCGTCCTACGCCACCTGGTGGGAGACCTTCACGAATCCCATCCAGTTCTACAAGGACCCGATCAAGGTGGGGGACAAGTTCGACGCCAAGGTGACGTTCAAGGGCAACGCACAGTACGAACTCACGTTGACCAACGAGACCGAGGGCTGGATCGAGGACCACCTGGAGACTGCCGCCAGCGGAGCCGCCAACGCCAGCGCCGAGGTGGTCGCCGAGACACCGACGACCATCTTCAACCAGCTCACTCCGCTGCCCGACTTCGGAACCGCCACGTTCACCGGGTCCCAGGTGAACGGCCAGCCGATCGGTGCGGCCAACCCCACGGCGATCGACATGGCCCGCAACGGCGACACCTTGGCCACCGCCGGTCCCCTGAGCAACGGGACCGATTTCACGGAGACCTGGCTGGCCAACAACTGAGAAGGCCGGCTGGTCGAAATCGGGAAGATCCGCGGCGGGTGCCGACTCGGTGGAGTCGGCCCCCGCCGCTTCGGTCGGCGACGCTGCGGCCGATCGCCTCGCGGATCAACGCACCGTGTGTCGGGATCTACTCATGACGGTGAAGCCGATCGTGGCGATGACTCCGTAGACCGCCGGAGCGAGGAAGACGTGCGGCAGACCGAGCAGATCGACACCGATCCCGCCGGTCACGCCGCCGACGGCGCTCGCGAGCGCCGGTGAGCTCATGAAGATCGCCGAGGCGGTGGCCACGGCCTCCGGCAGCAGGCGTTGGGCGACGATGATGCCCAGGGCGGCGAACACGCCCCACACGCAGCCCATCAGGATCTGTCCCGCGAACATGCCGATCGTGTCGCCGGTCAGGGCGAAACACAGGTTGGCGCCCACGCCGCAGCCGGCGCCGAAGACCATCAGGCGCATCATGCCTATCCGACGAGCGGTGAGCACGGCCACCGGCATCAGGATCAGCTCTATCAGCGGCTGGATCGCGATGACCGCTCCGCTGACCGCGGTGCCGAGGTGTATGTCAGTACGCATATAGATCGTGAGGTAGCCGTACTTGATCGGCTCCCCGGCGTAGACACAGATATAGAGCCCGGTGAACGCCAGCAGCGGCAGCATGGCGGATAGCCCGGGACGCTTGTGGTGCACTCGGGGCGGTGCGGGTGCGGGTGCGGGTGCGTGTGCGTGTGCGGGTGTGGTTGTCGTTGCACTGGTAGCTGGTGCGTTGCCGGGCTCGGTGGTTCTTGCGAAACCCATCGGGACGATCTGGGCCAGCGCGCAGATCCCGGTGCAGACGAGCATCACGCGCGGGCCGGCGGTCGCGGCCAGCAGCGATCCCAGGACGGGCCCGATGATCCAGCCGGCCGTCAACGCCATCCGGATGACCGAGACGACTCCGTCCCCGGCGGCGCCGGCCGTCTCCTGGAGGCTGTCGTGGATCGCCGCGAACAGTTGCGATCCCGCCGCGCCGGAGAAGGCCAGAATCAGGGAGCTGATCACGAACGGCATCCACACCTGGGTGGAGAACGCCATGGCGGTCCAGCCGAGGAACGCCGCCACCGCGCAGATCCGGAACAGCCCGAGCCGCTTGCCGGTGCGGTCCGAACGCGTCCCGATCAGGTAGCCGGCCAGCGGTGCGGTGATGTTGGTGAGGTAGTACAGACCGGCGGTGGTCAACGAGGTGTGCAGATCGTCGACCAGGAACAGGGTGATCTGCGGGGCGGCGGCGGAGACCCCGAGCCCGGACAGGAACAGCGCGATGGTCGCGCCGCGATACAGCGGTGAGTCCAGTACGGCGCGCAAGGCGGACGGCGCGGCTGCGACTTCGGCGTCGGCGAGTGCTGATGGCACGGATGGGTCCCCTTGCGGGCTCGCAGTGTACGTTTGTACGCATCGATCATCATGAACGTACAGCGGGTTCTTCGCGGCGGGGAAGAGGGTTGCGGTTCCGGAACTCGGCTCTGCGGTTCCGGAACTCGGCTGCGGTTCCGAAACTCGGCTTCCGGGATTCAGCCCGAGGTGATGCGGCGCACGGCCTCCGCGGTGCGGGCCCGTTCCGGCGGCGTGGTGTCCAGCGCGGCATGGATGAAGAGCCCCTCGATCAGAGCGTCGAGCAGGTGCGTGGTCGGCTCGTCGAAGAAGGGCCGCAGCGCGCGCCGGCTGCGGGCCATCCAGTCGCAGGTCAGGGTACGGAACTCGGGCTTGCGGGCGGCGAGCGTGTAGAGCTCGGTGGTCAGGACCAGCTCCCGTTGCGAGTCCAGCAGGTCGGCGTGGATCAGGCCGACCACCGCCGCGCGGGCCTCGTCGGCGTTCGTGGCCTGCCGGAACCACTGCTCGTAGCGGGTGGCGATGGTGTCGGCGAACTTCTCGAAGCTGACCCGCAACAGCTGGTCCATGTCGTCGAAGTGGTAGGTCATCGACCCGAGCGGTACGTCGGCGCGCGCGGCGACCTTGCGGTGCGACACCCCGGCGACCCCGACTTCGGCGATCACGTCGAGCGCGGCGTCGATGATCCGCGCGCGCCGGTCGGGGTCGAAGCGGCGGCTGCGGGCGGTAGCCGGGGCGGCCGGGGTGCCCGGGCTGCCCGGGCTGCCCGGGGTGGCGCCTGAGGATGTCGCGTCAGCGTCCATTCCGTCCATCGTATTGCCCGTATCGCCGCTGGCAGCCCCGCCTCAGAGCTCCCGGATCACCCGGGCCGGCGAGCCGACCGCCAGGCGGCGGGCCGGGACGTCCCGGGTCACGACGGACCCCGCGCCGATCACGCTGTCGTCTCCGATCCTCACCCCGGGGCAGATGATCGCGCCGCCGCCGAGCCACACGTTGTCGCCGATGGTGATCGGCCGCGCGGACTCCAGCCGGTCCTTGCGCGGCTGCGGCTCCAGCGGGTGCACGGGGGTCAGCAGCTGCACGTTCGGGCCGATCTGGCAGTCCTCGCCGATCACGATCGGTGCGGCGTCCAGGGCGGTCAGGTTGTAGTTGATGAAGGTGCGTGCTCCGACGGTGAGGTGGGCGCCGTAGTCGACGTATAGAGGAGGCCTGATATGGGCCTGTTCGCCGAGGTGGCCGACCAGTTCCTCCAGGAGCGGTCGGGCGGCGTCCGGGTCCGCGGCGTAGGCGGCCGCGTACTGCGCCTGAAGGCGTACGGCCCGCTTGTACAGCTCCCCGCTGTCGGGGTCGTCAGCGATGTACCAGTCCCCGGCGAGCATGCGCTCCCGGTTGCTGCGGTCGTCTCCGGCGAAGTAGTCGGTCATGCGTACGAGCGTACACATCCCGAGGTGCGTTCGGTGCGTCCGGTGTGTCAGCGCGGGGTGAGGGATTGCGTTGAGCGTAATTATTGAGTGCTGATCTTTGCATTGCCCGTTACCACCCTGGTCGCCGAGACTGAAAGTGCCCGCAGAACGCGGGAGACAGGTATGACAGGTAACTGGAAGTGAGCTAGTCATGTTGCAGAACACCCGCGCCGACCGCACCGGCGACGTCCTCGCGGCGGTGAGCCAGAGCGGCCCGACCGTGTCCTTCTTCGACGCCGCGTCCGACCGGCTCCTGGGCTCGGTCGAGGTGCTGGCCGAACCGCACGAGATCTGCTTCGATCCCGCGCGCCGGCTGCTGTGGTGCACGAACACCTATCAGGCCGGGTACTACCGCGCGAACTCGGGCCGTCGCAGCCAGCTGACGGTCATCGACCCGGACGCCCGGCGGATCGTCGAGGTCGTCGACATCGCGCCGGAGGTCGGCCCGCACGGCCTGAGCCTGGACGCCGAGCGCGGGCGCCTCTACGTCAGCGTGGAAGGCGCCGAGGGTGCTGAGGGCGCTGAGGGCGGCGGCGGGGTCGTGATCATCGACACCGCGAGCCGGCGGCCGATCGGCCGGATCGACACCGGCGCCTTCGGCCCGCACTGGTTCGTCGCCAGCCCGGACGGTACGCGCGGCTACGCCAGCAACAAGGAGGCGCCGTTCGTCTCCGTGCTAGATCTGGTCGCGGGGGAGCTGATCGACCGGATCGAGGTGCCCGGCGGCGAGGGCCTGGCGGTGTCCGCCGACGGCTCGCGGGTCTACGTGGCCGCGCCCCATGCGGGCGGTTTCAACGGCGGCGGGCCCGACGCCACACCCGGGATCCGCGTCATCGACACCGAGCTCCGCCGCGTCATCGACGTCCTGGCGACGGACAACGTGGTGGTACCGGTGCACCTGACCGCCACCGGGAAGGTGCTGGCGGGCGAGCTGCGGACGGCCCCGGCTCCGGCCACCGGCACCGACCCGAGCGGCCGCGCATCCCGTCCGGTGCAGGCCCCGGGGCGGCTGACGGTGTTCTCCGCCGACACCCACAAGCGGCTCGGCGACATCGAGATCGGACGCTTCCCGCTGACCATCACCTCCTCGCCCGACGGCGCGCTGGCCTACGCCGCCGGCGTCATCGACTCCACCGTCGACGTCATCGACCTCGAATCCCTCCAGCGGCTGGCCCGCATCGAGCTCCCCAAGCTCGCCGACGCCGGCGCGCACGGGCTGGCCTACATCCCCAAGGCCGCCTGACGCGGTCGCCGCACTCCGTGTCAGGCTGCTGCGGAACGTGTCAGGGTGCTGCGGATGTGGCCGCGGAACCAGCGGTGCGCGGGGTCGGCGTCGTGCGTGGGATGCCAGGCCATGCCGATCTCGACCGCCGGCAGGTCCAGCGGGATCGGGAACGTGCGCAGCCCGAGCGCCTCGACCACGCCCGGCAGGTCGGCGTTGGTGGCGGCGATGGTGAGGCAGACCAGATCGGTGCCGCGGGCCAGCAGCATGCCGCCGGTGTGGCTCGGCACGACCACCGCGACGTTGCGCCGCAGTCCCTGCTTGGCCAACGCGGTGTCGATCGGGCCGTGCCGCTTGCCGGTGCGGGAGATGCCTATGTGGTCGGCCTCGGCGAACCGGCGCGCGTCGATCGGTCCGTCGAACAGCGGGTGGTCCTTGCGGGCCGCACCGAGCAGCCGCACCGTGACCAACTGCTCGCTGCGCGTCTCCGGGTCGAGGTGGCCGAGCACCCCCAGTTCGACGTCGACCAGGCCGCGGCGCAGCGCGGGCGTGTTCTCGAACGCCTCCGACAGGAACACGACGTCGACATCGGGGGCCTCGGCCCGCAGCCGGCCGGAGAGCGCACCGGCCACATCGGCCAACAGCAGCTCGCTGGCCTGCACGCTGAAGGTCCGGCGCAGCGCCGCGACCTCCAGCGTGCGGTGTGGCTTGAGCATGGCCTCGGACTGGTCGAGCAGCGCCCGCACCTCGGCCTTGAGCTCCAGGGCCCGGGGCGTCGGCACCATCTCCTGACCCGCGCGCACCAGCAGCGGATCGCCGACCACTCGGCGCAGAGTGGAGAGTTTGCGGCTCGCCGCGGCCGGTGAGGTGCCCAGGCGCTCGGCGGCCTTGGTCACGCTGTTGTCCTGGAGCAGAGCGTCCAGCGCCACGAGCAGGTTCAGATCCATGCGGTTCTTCGGTCCTCCCCGGCCAGGTCTTTTCGCTGCGCGTAAACTCTACGCGTTGATTTTTGCGATGAACTGCCGTCCTGGACAACAAGGCCACCATCACTTTGGGTAGCCTGTCTGCCGTCGCGACCGGCTCCGCATGTAGTTACGTGATCAGCCGACGCCCTCGGCACTCTTCAACCGCCCGACCTGTACGTCGGACAGGCGAACGAGCGTCGCCTCGGCCTGCGGCTGGGGAATGACGCCGTTCTTCGCCGTCTCTACTTCCATGATCGACACGACCGCCGGGCCGACGCGGACCACGTAGGTGGCGGTGACCAGGGTGCTGCCCTGGACGTTCGCGTTCGTGGTGTAGCCGACGCGGTCGGCACCGACCATCTGTGAGATCGCGGTGAGTGTGATCGGAACCGGCTGGTTCTGCTCGGTCTCAGTGAATGCCCTGCATCCCTTGAGCCCCGCGGTCAGATCGGACATCAGCGCCGAGGCCTTGCCGGTGGACGGCATCACCTGCACGGCGTCCTGAATCATGCCGGGGCCGTCGTTCGCGGTGAGAATCCGCAGCGTGTCGACGGTCGTGCCGTACTTCGTGGACAGCGCGTTCTCCGCATCGCGGAAGGACTGGCACTCACTGCCGCCGGCAGTCACGAGGGCCGGCGAGTCCGTGGTGGACTTCACGTCCAGCGAAGCGTCGAAGTAGTAGCCGGGCTGGTCCTTGTCGGTCAGCAGGAGGCTGTCGACCTGATCGTCCGTCAGCGCGGCGGCCGAGTGGCCGCTGCCGGGCGATGCCGTCGAGGCGCTCTTACCCGAAGCGCCGCAGGCTGCCACCAACAGGACAGCCGCCGTGGTGACAGCGACGGCGGAGCCGTACTTGATCCGTATGCGCATGCTGACATAGTGCCGCATGGTGCTGGTCCCGGTGAGTTCGGCGCGTATCTGTGCGGTCGTAAGCGACTTCACCGGTCCAGTCGTCAGCCGCGCTCCTCCAACCAAGCGACGATGGCGGCGACGAAGCCGTCGGCACTCGCCAACGGGGTGCCGCCGAACACCGCGTGCAGGTGCTCGACGCCGACCGGGTCGTTCCAGGCCCGGGCCCGGCGGCAGGTCTGTTCGTCGGTGGCCGCGCGCAGGACGTCCCAGCCGTGCCAGGTCGCGACGAGGGCCGCGTCGATCGCCGGGTCGGAGCGGATCGCCAGGTCCCAGTCGAGGACTCCGGCGAGTTTGCCGTCGGCGCTGAAGTGGAGGTTGGGGCCGCCGAGGTCGCCGTGGACGAGCCGGGGCGGGGCCGCTTCGAGGGCCAGGAGGGTGTCCAGCCGGTGCCGGACCGTGTCACGCCACTTCGGCGGCAGCCGCGGGATGGTCTCGTCGGTCAGGATGTCGGCCCAGCCCAAGCCGTCCGGGGTGTGCCGGTGGGGCTGGTGGAGCAGGGCTTCAAGCCGCGGCGTGATCTCAACGCCGCGCAGTGCCTCCAGAAGCAGGCCGAGCGCCGCCGGGTCTCCGACGCCCTCCGGCAGCGGCTCGCCGTCGATCCACGAGACCGCGACGGCCGCCCGGTCCCCGAACGTGGTCACCGCGGACAGCGGCTCCGGCACGGCGAACGGCAGGCCGGCCGCCGCGACGGCGCGCAGGACTTCGACCCGGCGCGGCAGTTCGGCGGCGGCGCTGGGGCGCTTGGTGACGCGCACCGCGGCGACGCCGGGGAACAGCACCACGTGGTGCATGTTTCCTTGCTCGGCAAGGGATGCGGAGCTCATATCGAGGTCGGGGACAAGTGCTTCAGCGATTTCCAGCAGGTCAGCGGGGACTGGTTGTGCCATCCCGCCATTGTGCCGGACGTGGGCAAATGGATATCGCCCACGCCGGCTGAAGCTCTGCCACCGGGGTGGTTCAGAGCGCGCAGAAGGCGTTGTCCAACGCGGCCGACATGTCCGTCTGTCCCTGGGTGGGGGCCTGGAGGTGGTACTCGTTGTTGGCCACCAGCACCTCCTTGCTGCCGTCGTCGCTGATCTCCCAGGTGCTGGTGTAGCCGAGCACCGATCCGTTGTGCGTCCACACCCACTGGCCGCACGGCGTCTGGTACTCGCCGATGCCCAGGCCGTAGCGGGTGGTGGCGTTGACGGGGACGGTGGTCTTCAACTCGGCCTCCTGCGCCGGCGGCAGCAGTTGGCCGGTCATCAGCGCGCGGTCGAAGGTGGCGAGGTCGTCCAGGGTCGA
Source organism: Catenulispora pinistramenti (assembly GCF_018274385.1). Taxonomy (GTDB): domain Bacteria; phylum Actinomycetota; class Actinomycetes; order Streptomycetales; family Catenulisporaceae; genus Catenulispora; species Catenulispora pinistramenti. The sequence goes on from NZ_JAAFYZ010000095.1 coordinate 19,940, forward strand.
CACCATCGCCCCGGCGGAGCCGAAGGCCTGGACGTTGGAGACCGTGACGTCCGAGAGCTCCAGGCCGAGCCACTGGTACTCGTAGCCGTGCAGGTAGTCGCCCTGCAGGGTGGGGTCGGAGATGGGGAAGGTGGTGTGGGTCAGGCCCAGCGGGGTGATGATCCGGTTCTGGATCTCGGTGGCCGCGGTGTTGCCGGTGACGGCCTGGATCACCATGCCGGCCAGGACGAAGTTGGTGTTGGCGTAGCCGAATGTCTGGCCCGGTGCGCTGGTGGGCTGGTGCTGCGCGAGGGCGAGGTCCACCAGGGTCTGCGGGGCCCAGACCCGATTGGGCTCGCTGTTCGAGGCGTAGGAGTTGTAGAAGGTCGGGCTGGTGTCGTAGTCGGGCAGGCTGGAGGTGTGGTTGAGCAGTTCGCGGATGGTGATCTTGGTGCCGTCGTAGCCGTTGGCGTTGACGGCGTTCGGCAGCCACTTGGCCACGGTGTCGTCCAGCGAGAGCTTGCCCTCGGCCTCCAGCTGGAGCAGCACGGTGGCGGTGAAGGCCTTGGTGTTGCTGCCGATCCGGAACTGCGCGTCGGGATCGGCGGGCGTCTTGGCGGTCACGTCGCTGACGCCGTCGGCGAGGTATTGCGTGGTGTCGCCGGAGCGGACCATGCCGATCGCGGCCGGGTAGCCGTCCGCGATCCCCTTCGCGAAGCCGGCCTGCAGGGCACTGATGGCCGTCGGGACATCGGCGTGCGCGGGGCCGACGCCGGCCAGCGCGCCGAGCGCCAGGGTCGAGCCGAGGGCTATCAGGCGGATGGACTTCGAGGGCTTCATCGGCGTGTCCTACTTTCTCAGGTGACGTTGTGAAGCGACTGACACGGTGAGTAGTCTTGCAACCGCGCTTCACAACCGACGCACACTGATCGCACAACCGATTGCACTACTTGCTTGCACAGCCGGGACCGCCCCTGCTGCCGACGACATCTTGATCTTCCGATCCTCAGGGGATGGACCGATGGATCCCGATATCCGGCTGCTCGGCGCGCCGACCGTCCACCACGGCGGCGTGCCGCTTCGCCTCGACGGACAACGTCGGCTCTGCCTGCTGGCCGTCCTGGTGCTGAACCACGGCCGCACCGTTTCGCGCACCGATCTGGCCGAGTGGGCCTGGCCCTCCTCGCCGCCGGACACCGTCGACCGGCAGATCGCCAACTACGTCTCGGGGCTGCGCAAGATCCTGGAACCGGTCGAGGACCGGATCCAGCTGGTGGCCCGCCGGCCCGGCTACACCGCGTTGATCGATCCCGAACTCCTGGACACCGAACGGTTCGGCGTGCTGCTGCGCCGGGCCCGCGACGCCCGCGACGGGCAGGAGCACCAGATCGCCGGGGAGCGGTTGCGTCAGGCGCTGGGCCTGTGGCACGGCCGGCCGCTGGAAGGACTGGACACCCCCTATCTCCAGCACCGCGCCGCCGAGCTGGAGCGGCAGCGCCGGGACGCGGCGATGCTGCTGGCCGAGATCGAGCTGGAGACCGGCCGGCCCGCCGACGCCGCCGCGGTCCTGCGGGACGTGGCCGCCGGGCGGCCGGACGACGAAGCCGTGGCCGCCACCCTCATCAGGGCCCTGACCCAGGCCGGGCAGACCGACGAGGCGGCCGAGACCGCGACCCGGGCCGACCGCTCGCTGCGGCGTCAGGGCCGTACGCCCACGCCCGCGCTGCGCCAGGCCCACAGCGACGCGCTCGCCGGCCGCGTCCCGTCCCGGCCGAACGATCCGCGGCACCAGCTGCCGGCCGACACCGGCGCGTTCGCCGGCCGGGTCGAGGAGCTGTTCGAGCTTGCCCGGCTCGCTCAGCGTGCCGAGGCCGGGCAGACCCCGGGCGTGCCGGTGATCTGCACGATCGAGGGCATGGGCGGGATCGGCAAGACGGCGCTGGCCGTCCACGCCGCGCACCTGCTGGCCGACCGGTTCCCGGACGGGCAGTTGTTCCTGGAGTGGCACGCGCACGCCGCGGGTGTGGCGACGCGTACCGCCTTCGACGTCCTGGGCAGCGCGCTGGCCGCGCTCGGGGCCCCGCCCCAGACCGTGCCGAACGAGCTCGACGCGCGCGCGGCCAAGTATCGGGCGATGCTGGCCGGCACCCGCACCCTGATCGTGTTGGACAACGTCGATGACGAGAACGAGATCCGGCCCCTGATCCCGGCCGTCGCCGGCTGTCTGGTGCTGATCACCAGCCGTCGGCGTTTGAAGGCGCTGGACGACGTCGAACCGCTGGGCCTGGACGTGCTGCCGGTGGACGACGCCGTGGCGCTGTTCCGGGCGACCGCCGGAGCGGGCCGGGCGCCCGTCGACGACGCGGCGCTGACCGAGCTCGTCGGCATGTGCGGCCGGCTCCCGCTGGCGCTGCGCATCGCCGCCGCGCTGCTGCGGCACCGGCGCAGCTGGCAGGTCGAGCACGTCATCAGGGAACTGCGGGAGGACTCCGGCGATCTGCGGGCCTTCGACGACGGTCAGCGCAACCTGGCGTCGGTTTTCGAGCTGTCGTATCGGAATCTGACCGCCGCGCAGGAGACGGCGCTGTACCGGATAGCCCAGGTCCCGGGGCGCGACCTCGATGTCTTCGCCTTCGCGTGCCTGCTCGACGCCGACCCCCGGGCGGCCCGGCGGCTCCTGGCCGAGCTGGTCGATCGCAGTTTGCTGACCGAGTCGATACCCGGCCGGTTCCAGATGCACGATCTGATGCGTGCCTACGTGCTCTCCCGCGCGGCGAACGCCGATGACGAGGTGACTCGGGACCGGGAGAGCGCACTGGACCGCCTCTTCGACTACTACCAGCACACCGCCCAACTCGCCGACGGCCGTATTCGAACCCTGCCGGCGACGTACGTGTCCGCCGTGACCCGTCCGCCGCGCCACCAGCCGCCGATCAAGGACCGGGAAGCGGCGCAGTCCTGGATGACCGGCGAGATCGAGAACCTGATCGCCGCGGCCCGGCACGCGGCCACCCGGCCGACCGGCGGCCACGGGATCGCCCTGCCGGCGGCCATGGCCACTCATCTCTACTCGCACGGCCCGTGGACCCACGCGCTCGAACTGCACGGCGCGGCCGTCGCCCTCGCCCGCGGGGGCACCGACGCCGCGGCCCTGGCCTGTGCCCTCACCGACCTGGGGATGGCCAGGCGGTTGTGCGGCGACTACCGGGGCGCCGGAGACGTCCACCAAGAAGCCCTGCTCCTGTATGGGGAGCAGGGCGACGCGCGAGCCCAGGCCTTCGTCCTGATCGAACTGAGCCGGGTCTGGCAACTGGTCGGCGACCAGGCCGCCGCCGCGGACACCGCGACCCGGGCCCTGGACATCTCCTCGCGGCTGGACGACCTCCACGGCCAAGCCAGGGCCCTGACTGAGCTGGGCCGGGTCCGTCGGCTCGCGGGGGACTACACCGAGGCCGCCGACACCTGCACCAGGGCCTACCGGCTCTACCGGCGCCTGGACGACACCCAGGGCCTGGCCGAGGTCCTGATGCAGCTGGGGGCGATCCGGCACCTGAGGTGTGACTACGACGCCGCCACCGCCGCGTTCACCGAGGCCCTGGAGCTCTGGGGCCGGCTGGACAGCGTGCTCGGCCGGGCCAACGCGCTGACCTCGCTCGGCGTAGTCCAGCGCCGCACCGGGGAATACGGCGGCGCGACCGACAACATCATCTGGGCCTTGGGCACCTACCGGCGGCTGGACAGCCCGCTCGGACAGGCCGGCGCGCTGACCGAGCTGGGGCGGCTGCGGCGGCTCACGGGCGATCACCGCGGCGCGCGGGAGGCCCTGTCCAAGGCGCTGGACCTGTACTGTCTGCTGGCCCATCCGGGCGGCCAGGCCACGGTCAAGGCCGAGCTGGGCACCGTGCGGCGGTTGGCCGGCGACCACGTCGGCGCCGTGGCCGACACCGCCGAGGCGCTGCGGATCCTGCGCCGGTTCGGCAGCCGCGGCGAGGAGGCCTGGGCGCTGAATCAGCATGCCGCGGCGCTGAGCGCGGCGGGCCGCGTCGAGGAGGCGCTGACGGTCTACAGCCGGGCGCTGGTCCTGAACCGGGAAGTGGGGCAACCCGACGATCAGGCCACTGCTTTCGAGGGTGTCGGCGAGATCCTGCTCCAGTACGGGCGGGTGGAGGAGGGCGGCGCGAACCTGCGGCGGGCCCTGAACCTGTTCGTCCGCCTGGGACTGCAGACCGAGGCCCGCCGCATCCGGGAACGTTATGGCGCGGTCGTCGTCGAGGACGAGGACCCGGCCGAGGAGTGCTTGGAGTACGCGATCGTCGTCCGGTGAGCGCGCGGCGCGCTCCGGCGAGCCCCGGCGGGCGGCGCGCCTACACCGGCACGTGCGCCCCCATGATCACGCACCGGTCGGCCGGCAGCCCGAAGTAGTCCACCGGGCTCGCCGCGTTGTGCGCGATGGTGAGGAACAGCCGCTTGCGCCACGACCGCATCCCCTTGGCGCCGGTCCGCACGATCGCGATCCGGGACAGGAAATAGGACACCGAGTCCACGTCGATCCCGGCGATCTCCCCGGCGTCCGGGTGTTCGGTGGCCCGGCGCAGGATGCGCGGCACGTTCGGCTCGTCCTGGAAGCCGAGCCGGGCGGTGAGGTGCACGATGCCGTCCTCGCTGTGCCCGAGGTCGTCGAAGACCAGCCGCTCGGACCTCGGGATGTGCGGGACCTTCTCCACCATCACGGACAAGATGACCACGGTCTTGTGCAGGGTGTGGTTGTGCTCGACGTTGGCGCGCAGGGCCAGCGGCGTGGTCTCGATGTTCGCGTTGAGGAACACCGCCACCCCGTCCACCCGGTGGATCGGCGGCCGCAGGGCGTCCACCTCGTCCACGAACGCGCGCAGCGGCCCCTCCAGCGCGGTGCGGTTCGGGGTGACGATCGCCCGGCCCCGGCGCCAGGTGCTCAGCACCGTGAAGACCAGGGTCGCCACCAGCAGCGGCAGCCAGCCGCCGTGCACCACCTTGGTCAGGTTCGCGGCGAAGAACGCCGTCTCGGTGGTCAGGAACAGCACCGCGCCCAGCGCGATCTTCCAGGGCGCGACGCCCTTCAGGACCCGGGCCACCGCCAGGAACAAGATGGTGTTGAGCATGAACGTCGCGGTCACCGCGACGCCGTAGGCCGAGGCCAGCGAGGCCGAGGAGCCGAAGCCGATCACCAGGGCGGTGACCGTGCAGCACAGGAACCAGTTCACGACCGGCACGTAGACCTGGCCGATCTCGTGCTCGGAGGTGTGCCGGATGGTCATGTGCGGCAGGAAGCCCAGCTGCATCGCCTGCCGGGTCACGCTGAACGCCCCGGAGATGACGGCCTGCGAGGCGATGACGGTCGCCACCGTGGCCAGGATCACCATCGGCCACTGCGACCAGCTCGGCATGAGCAGGAAGAACGGGTTCGAGACCGTCTCCGGGCGGCGCAGGATCAGCGAGCCCTGGCCCAGGTAGTTCAGCGTCAGCGCCGGGAAGACGAGGAAGAACCACGCGCGGTGGATGGGCCGGCGGCCGAAGTGGCCCATGTCGGCGTACAGCGCCTCGGCGCCGGTGACCGCCAGCACCACCGAGGCCAGCGCGATGAACGCCACCACCCCGTGGTGGACCATGAACATCGCGCCGTAGCTGGGGGACAGGGCCTTGATGATCGCCGGGTGCGCGGCGACCTCGGTTGCCCCGGCCACCCCGATGATCGCGAACCAGACCGTCATCACCGGTCCGAACAGGCCGCCGACCAGCGCGGTGCCGTACTTCTGGATCGCGAACAGGCCGATCACGATGACCACGGTCAGCGGCACGACGTAGTCCTTGAGCCCGGGCGCGGAGACCTTCAGGCCCTCCACCGCCGACAGCACCGAGATCGCCGGGGTGATCATGCCGTCGCCGTAGAACAGCGACGCCCCGAGTATCCCCAATGCGACCAGCAGTACCTTGGTCCTGGTGGAGCGGAAGTCCAGCTTCTGGATCAGGGCGGTGAGCGCCATGATGCCGCCCTCGCCGTCGTTGTCGGTGCGCAGGATGAAGCTCACGTACTTGACCGACACGATCAGCGTGATCGCCCAGAAGATCAGCGAGACGACGCCGTAGACCTGGTCCGCGGATGTCCCGACCGCCTTGTTGTCCGCGGTGAAGACGGTCTGCATCGCGTACAGCGGGCTGGTGCCGATGTCGCCGAACACGACGCCCAGCGCGCCGAGCATCAACGCGGTCGCACCGGCCTTGCGGGTCCGGCGTCCGCCGCCGTCGGCGGCGGGTGTGGCGGTCTGCGAGGACGTCCCCGTGGTGTTACTGATCACAGGTCAGTGATCCTGACAGGTGTGCGGGGCGTGAGCAAGAGGCCGTCAAGTATGTGGAACACGTAGGCGTCGGACGGTGATCGGATGACTCCCCTCAGCTCTTTCCCCGGGTATGTTGTCACTGTGCTCGGATTGTGAAGAGCGGCTGGGAAACTCCCGATTCAGCCACCGATCTGCCGAGTCCCGGGAGGACCTTTGAAACGAAGAACGCCGCAGAGCCTTGTCAGGGCTCTGCTGGCCATCGCCGGCCTGCTGCTCACCGTCACCGGCATCGGCGTGTCCGGTGCCCCGCGCGCCTCCGCCGCCTCGGCGATCGGCGGGCCGATCAGCCGCGGCGAGATCATCGCGCGGGCCCAGTACTGGGTCGACAACCAGCCGGGTCCCTACGATCAGAGCGGCTGGTCGCCCGGCCCGGGCGGGGACCACAACTACCGCCGCGACTGCTCCGGCTACGTGGACATGGCCTGGCACCTGAACGCCGACCCCGCCACCGAGGGCCTGTGGGACACCTTCACGGTCCCGATCGACCGGAGCGATCTGCGGCCCGGCGACATCCTGATCAACTACACCGAGCACACGTTCATCTTCGACCACTGGACCGACGCCAACGGCGACTTCCTCTACTACTCCTTCGGCGAGACCCCGGTCCAGCACCTGACCGGCAACATCAACGCCGGCTACGTCGACGGCATCGCCAACGGCGACCTCTCCGCGCGCCGTTACAACCAGGTCGTCGACGACACCGCGGTGGCGCCGCACCCCTACCCGTCCGGCCGCATCGTGTCGGCGCGGGACGCGGACGGCCGGCTGGAGACGTTCGCGGCCGGTCCGGACGGGATCTGGCACTCCTGGCAGAACTCGCCGAACGGCACGTGGTCGAACTGGGTGAACGAGGGCGGGATGCCCAACGCGCAGCTGGCCATCGCCCCGAACGCTGACGGCCGGCTGGAGTTGTTCGCCGAGAACTCCACCGAGCTGGACCACCTCTGGCAGACCGCGCCGAATGCCGCCTGGTCGACCTGGGCCAAGCTCGGCGGCGGCGGATACCGGATCGCCGCCGGGGCCAACGCGGACGGCCGGATCGAGGTGTTCGCCTCCAACGACACCGGGGTCTTCCACTGCTGGCAGACGGCGCCGAACAGCCCGTTCTCGGACTGGGCCGGAGTCGCCGGGCCCGCGGACTCGCGGTTGCAGATGGAGCGTTCCTCTGACGGCCGCCTGGAGGTGTTCGCGTTGTCGGACACCACGTTCGGCCACCTGTATCAGACCGCTGCGAACGGCGGCTGGTCGGCGTGGGAGAACTTCGGGGGCGGCGGCACGGACCTGACGGTCAATCACAACGCGGACGGCCGTCTGGAAGTCTTCGCCTCCAACGCCGACGGCGTGTCCCACAAGTGGGAGACCAGCGCCACCACCTGGTCGGGCTGGGCCACCACCAACGGCGGCGCGGCCACCTCCCAGCTGTCCTCCTCGGTCGCGATCGACGGCCGGATCGAGGTGTTCGCGATCAACGGCAGTACCGCCACGCACATCTGGCAGGCGGCCGTGGACGGGAACTGGTCGGCGTGGGAGACCTTCGGCACCGGCGGTACCTCGGTCGAGGCCGCCGAAAACCAGGACGGCCACGAGGAGGTGTTCGCCGCCAGCAGCGCGGGCGTCTACCACAAGTGGCAGACCGGGTTCAGCACCTGGTCGGACTGGGGCTGGGTGAACAACACGGCCGGACCGGCGCTGTCCTGAGGGGCAGTCTTCCGCACCGGGTGAAAGCGGCGTCGCGGTCTCGTGTGGGAGACCGCGACGCCGCTTTCAGCTGCCATCGGCCTTCCGCTGTCAGCCCTTTCACTGTCATCCGCCGCCATCCGCCGCCAACCGTCACCGTGCGCGGGCGAAGTCTTTCCGCTTGATCTTCGCGCGCCGGCCGTCGGGGTGGTGGAAGACCACGCCTTCGGCGAGATGGCCCGGCGCGTAACGGGATTCCAGGGTCGTCAGCCAGTCGTGCAGTTCCTGGTAGGTGCGCGGCGCTTCCTGGTAGTCCGGGACGATCAGGTTGAACGGGACACAGACGTGCTCGTCCAGTCCCAGCGGGTTGCCCTGGATCCGGGGACCGAGCGCCTCGACGCTGTGCTCCCCGTCCGGCCAGGACGCGACGACGGTGTTGGCGGCGGCCTCGCGCAGCCACTTGTCCTCGGCCCCGTGTTCGTCGGTGTCGACGTACCAGCCGTCGACGATGCCCGCGGCCTTCTGCGCCTTCGACGGATTGCGCCGCTTCTCCACGCGCACGATCGTGCCGGAGCGGACGGTGAGCCGGGCGTTCGTGCCGTCCAGCTTCTCGGTCGCCCGGCCCGCCCCGGCGAACACCCAGTCGCACTCCGCGCGCGGCTTGTCGACGACGTGGAATCGGTCGTCGCGTTCGAAAATCGTCGGGATCTTCTCCATGACTGCGGCCCCCTTGCGGACGTGTGTCAGCAACTCCTCGGCGTCCACGACCCCGTAGACGAGTCCGGCCGCCAGCGCCCGCACCAGATCGGCGACCGGCACCCCGGCCCGGGTCGCGACCGCCTTGAGGACGGCCTTCTCCTCCGGTGCGACCCAGGCGACCAGCCGTGACCATCCCGGCGGCGGGCTCCAGACGGCAAGCCGATCAGGATCCTTACGCGGGCGGCCACGGCGTGGTGCGGCCTCGTTCGACGGCTCGGACATGCCTCGAGGATGGCCGGGGTTTTCTGTTGTGTCAACAGAAAAAGGGGCTACGTTGAAAAAGGGGCCTACGTCATCGACGGCCCGGCGGTGCTCGCGAGGTACTGCCAGCTCGCCCAGGCAGTCGGGCTGGTCTGCCAGATGTGGTAGACGCCGGTGCTGCTGGAAGCGAACACCTCCTCGTGGCCGTCCTGGTTCTCGTTGGCGTCGACGGCGGTGCCGCCGGTGCCGAACGCGGCCCACGCCGACCAGACCCCGTTGACCGCGGTCTGCCACAGGTGCGTGGTGGTACTGCCGTTGACGGCGAACACCTCGATCCGGCCGTCAGGGGCGGTCGAGGAGGCCAGCTGCGAACTCGCTGCCCCGCCGTTGGTGCCGGCCCAGTCCGACCAGGTGGTGTAAGAGGTCTGCCACTTGTGGAACACGCCGCTGGCGTTGGAGGCGAAGACTTCCAGACGGCCGTCGGCGTTGTGGTTGACCGTCAGGCCGGTGCCGCCGCCCCCGAAGGTCTCCCAGGCGGACCAGCCGCCGTTGACAGCGGTCTGCCATAGGTGGCCGAACGTGGTGTCCGACAGGGCGAACACCTCCAGCCGGCCGTCCGGGGCGTTCTCCATCTGCAACTGCGAATCGCCCGGACCACCGAGCCCGGCCCAGCTGGAGTTCCAGCCGCCGCTGGGGGCGGTCTGCCAGATGTGGAAGACCCCCGAGCTGTTGGAGGCGAACACTTCGATCCGGCCGTCGGCGTTGGTCCCGGCGGCGAGCTGGTATCCGCCGCCGCCGAGCTTGGCCCAGGTCGACCAGGCGGCATTCGGCGCGGTCTGCCAGAGGTGGTCCAGCTCGGTGGAGTTCTCGGCGAACAGCTCCAGCCGGCCGTCAGCGTTCGGGGCGATGGCCAGCTGCGCGTTGGGCAGCCCGCCCTCGTTCACCCAGTTCGACCACGTGCCGTTCGGTGAGTTCTGCCACGCGTGCCAGATCCCGTCCGGACCGGCCGCGAACGTCTCCAGCCGGCCGTCCGCGTCCCGCGCCGACACGATGCGGCCCGACGCGTACGGATGCCGGCCGCCATGGCCGCCGGGCGGCGCGCAGAACGCGGCGAGGTCGGCGAGGGTGCCGTTGAAGACGTCCTTGTCGACCGTCGCGCTGCTCACACCGGGGACGTCGGTGCCGCTCCCGCTGAACTGCCAGATGGCGAAGCCCGACCAGCCGTTCGGCAACGCGCCCGGCGTCGAGGCGTAGTCGGCGAAATCGAGCGGGTAGGTGCCGAACGAGGTGTCGCCGCCGGTGCAGGTGTTCCACCACGGCGCGCCCACGTAGATCACCGGCGGCCGTCCGGCGCGCGCCTGGACCTCGTTGGTGAACGCGTGCAGGAAGGCCACCATGTCGGCCGGGGACTGGCCGTAGCACAGGCCCAGGCCCTCGGCGTTGCCGTCGTCGAGGTCGATCATCGGCGGCAGCATCGTGCCGTCGTCGACGTAGTCGGCGTGGTCCATGAAGAAGTCGGCCTGTTGCACGGCCGTGGACAGGCCGGTGTCCGGGTGGGGCCAGACGTAGGGACCGGCGAACAGGCCCGCCGCCTTCGCGTTGGCCTGTTGCTGCGGGCCGGTCGGGTTCAGGTAGGTCGAGCCTTCGCTGATCTTGACGTAGGCGAAGCGCTCGCCGTCTCCATGGACCTGGTTCCAGTCGACGGTGGGGCCCTGGTTGCTGGAGATGTCGATGCCGGTGACGGAGTAGCCGGGCGGTGCGGACTCCGCGGAGGCCGAGGGCGCCGCCAGTCCGACGGTCGCGACGGCCACGGCGGCGCCGGTCAGCAGGCCGAGGGCGCGCCGTTTCGCCGCGCGCATGGTGTGCCCTCTCATGGGTTGATGCCGTCGAACTGGAGCACCCGGTAGGGGTTCGGCGCGTTGTTCCCCGGCCACTGCGAGACGATGAGCGTCAGCGAGGTCGCGCTGGCGCTGCCGGGGTGGATGTAGCCGCCGTAGAGGCTCGGCACCTGCGGCTTGCCCCAGTAGGTGGGGTAGCGGTAGTCGCCGACGATCTGGGGCAGCGGCACGGACCAACCGCCTTCGGGACGCGGGGAGGTGCGGGTGTAGATCGCGTAGTTGTCGACGTCGAAGTAGCTCATGCAGTACGTACCGTTGATGTTCTTGACCGAGAACTCGCCGAAGTTGTTGGCCGCCGGGAACAGCGGGGTCGGGTAGGCGTTGGAGGTCCACTGCCAGTTGCCGCTGCTGACCTCGGCCCAGTTCTGCTGGTTCTGCCAGGCGCCGTTGTGGAAGTCCTCCTGGGTGAACCGGAACAGCTGGATCAGCCCCTGGTCCGCGGAGTTGTTGTGGCTGCCGTTCCAGCGCTTGGAGTAGATGTACAGGAACCCGTCGGCGTCGATGCCGGCGAATGACCACATCCCGTACAGCGACTCGTTCCCGCCGGTCCGGTCGCCGGGCCAGTGGTAGCCGAAGTCGGTCCAGGTGACGCCGTAGTCGTCGGAGTAGGCGACGCCGGAGCACACCGAGCCGTCGTAGCCGGCCGGCGGGCCCCAGGTGAAGACCGAGGTGTACTGGATGTAGGTGCGGCCCCCGAACTCGATGCAGTCGTTCGGGATGCGGGTCACCTCGACGTCGCCGAGTCCGTTGTTCGCGCCGTGCCGGTAGTTGAAGGTCTGGCGCGCCTGCCCGTAGGTCGGCATCGCCCACGTGAACGAGATCGGGGTCGCGCCGCTGCTGTCGAATGTCGCCTGGTTCAGCATCACCGGCGAGCCGAGGTAGTTGTCGCCTTGGTTGGGGCCGCCATAGGAGTCGCCGAAGACGTAGCCCCAGCTGTTGTCATGCTGCCGGTGGTAGGGGATCCCCAGGTCCCCGCAGCCGAGCCCCTGCTGACTGGCCGAATCGCCGCCGGGGTTCTGGCACAACGGAGTCCCGGTCTGCCCCACCCCGTTGGTGGCGGCCGCCGGCGCCGCGGCACCGATGCCCGCCCCGAGCCCGAGGCCCGCCCCCACCGTCAGCCCGGTGCCGGCCTTGAGAAGCGAGCGCCGGCTGAAGTCGCGGCCGCTCCGTGAAAGTTCAGACATTCTCAACCCTCTTGTTCATCGGGGTCAGGATGCGACGGCTGTCACGGAGGGCAGTATTGAGACGGCGGTTCACAATCGGCGCATAGCGATCGCACAATCCGCGGCGGGATGCGCGAGGACTGATGCGGTGCGGGACTGTGCGGTGCGCGGGGGCGGCCAGGTGGCGCGTTCGGCGAGGTGGTGCGGCTACTCGTAGCGGTCGTCGTGCCCGGCGAAGTCCTGATCCGCCGCGACCACTTCCGCCCTTAACCCTCCAGCAATGCTTCGCGAGCGCGCGCGAGCAGCGCCATCAGCTCGTCGAACCGCTCGGTGCCCAGCGCCTGCCGGGTCCGCTCCTCGGCGGCGAGTTCGCGGCGGACGCCGTCGGCGGAGGCGGTCCGGCCCGCTTTGGTGGCGTGCAGGCCGACCGTGCGGCCGGTGCCGACGTGGCGCTCGATGAACCCGAGTGTGGTCAGGCGCGCGGCCGCCTGGCTCATCGCCTGCTGGCTCTTGCCCAGCCGTTGGGCGATCTCGGTGACGGTCACCCCGGGCTCGGCCACGACCGCGTCGAGCATGTGGTTCAGCGGCAGGGACAGGGCGGTGCCGGACAGGGCGGCCTCGCCGCGTTGCTCGATGAGCGCGCTGACTTCGCGCAGCCGGCCCCGGAGCAGCCCCGAGAGCGCGGCTCCCTTTCCGGCGTCGGCCCCCGGCCCGGATTCGGCTCCGGTCGCTGTCGTGTCCATGCCTGCATGATACGCGGCGATCACTACTCGCTGTGAACACAAGTGGCTGTGTATCTATATACATTGTGTGCACAAGTGCTTGTGATAGCCTGAGCTCAGTGGTTCGGGGGAAGGAAGGAACTCATCATGAAGGTATTCGTGACCGGCGCCACCGGGTTCGTCGGATCGTTCATCGTCAGGGAACTGATCAGCGGCGGTCATGAGGTGGCCGGGCTGAGCCGCTCGGAGAGCGGCGCCGAGGCGCTGATCCGGGCCGGCGCGAAGGTCGTGCGGGGCGACGTGAACGACCTGCACGGGCTGCGCGAGGCGGCCGGGGCGGCGGACGCCGTCGTCCACACCGCCTTCGACCACAGTGCCGCCGATATGAAGCTGCACAGCGAGAACGACCGGAAGGTCATCGCGGCGCTCGGCGCGGCGCTGGCCGGTACCGACCGGCCGCTGATCGTCACCTCCGGCACCGGCCTGGTCCGGTCTGCGGACGGCGGCCCGGTGCGCGAGACCGACCCGCACGCCACCTCGGCGGTGTTCCCCCGTGCCGCGTCCGAGGAGGCGGCCGACGCGCTGATCGCGGCGGGCGCGAACGTCATCGTGATGCGGCTGCCGCAGGTGCACGACACCCGCCGGCAGGGCCGCATCAGCTGGCACATCCAGGTCGCCGAGGAACAAGGCCGCGTCGCCTACGTCGGCGAGGGCCGGAACCGGGTGCCGGCCGTCCACGTCACCGACGCGGCCCGGCTCTACCGGCTGGCGCTGGAACGCGGCGAGGCGGGCGCTCGCTACCACGCCGTGGCCGAGGAAGGCGTGGCCCTGCGCGAGATCGCGGAGGCGATCGGGACGGGACTGGACCTGCCGGTCGAGTCGATCACCGCCGAGCAGGCGCCGGAGTACTTCGGGTGGTTGGCGGAGCTTGCCCAGCTGGATCTGCCGGCTTCCGGCGCTTCGACCCGGCAGCGGCTGGACTGGGAGCCCGGCGGCCCGGATCTGCTGACTGATCTGCGGGCGGCGGAGTCCGACGTGGCTTGAGGCGACGTGGCTTGAGGCGACGTGGCTTGAGGTGCTCGGCATGACGTGAGGCGGCTCGGCTCGGCTCGGGTCGACCCGCCACCGTCCGGCGCAGCCCGGCCGGCGCCAGGCTGCAGGTTGGCAGATATCGTCCCCCATGTGTCATTGCTGCCAACCGAGGCCGCGCCGACCATAGAACCATGACTATCATCGAGACGGCCGAAGCCGACCCCGGCCCGGACCTCGACCGTCGATCCAGCTTCATCCGGCGACCGCTCGCCCCGCGCTCGGCCTATCTGCTGGCGGCCGGAATCGTCGGGCTGGCGATGTTCGCCTCCGGGATCCCCTCGCCGCTCTACGACACCTACAGCAAGCTGTGGGGCTTCTCCGCCGTGGTGCTGACCATCGTCTACGCGACCTACGCCTTCGGGGTGCTCGTGGCGTTGCTGCTGGCCGGACGGGTGTCGGACGAGATCGGCCGCCGCCCGGTGTTGCTCGTCGCATTGTGCGGGATCCTGGTCTCCACGATCGTGTACATGCCCGCCCAGTCGGTCGCGTGGCTGTACGCCGCGCGCGGGTTGCAGGGCCTGGCGACCGGTCTGGCCCTGAGCGCGGCCAGCGCGTCATTGCTCGACCTGCATCCCCGCCGCGATCCGATCTCGGTCGGGCTGGCCAACGGCGTGGCGTCGGCCGGCGGGATCGGGCTCGGCATCTTCGCCTCCTCGGTCCTCGTGCAGTACCTGCCCGCGCCCCGGGTGCTGCCCTACGTGCTGCTCGCGGTCCTGCTCCTCATCGCCACGATCGCCACTCTGTGCCTCCAGGACCCGGTGACGCCGCGCCCCGGCGCCCGGATCCGGCTCACGCCGCAGCGCCCGAGTGTGCCGCCGTCGGGCCGCCGCGCGTTCCTGCTGGCCTCGCTCGCGGTGCTCTCGTCCTGGTCGCTCAACGGCCTGTACTTGTCTCTCGGCCCCGAGCTGAGCGCGAATCTGTTGCACAGCAACTCGGTGGTCTTGTCAGGGCTCGTAGTCTCCAGCCTGCCGGCCGCCGCCGCGCTGTCCCAAGTGGTCTTCGGACGCGGCGCGCCGTGGGCGGGCGCCAGCTACGGCTCGTTGGCCCTGGCCGCGGGCATGGGGCTGCTCGTCGCCGCCGTGGCCGTCGGCTCGGGCGCGTTGTTCGTCGTCGCCAGCGTGATCGCCGGTTTCGGGTTCGGCACGGCGTTCCTCGGCGGCCTGCGCTCGCTGTCCGCGGCCGTGCCGCCCGAGCACCGGGCCGCGGTGATGTCAGCGTTCTACATCGTCGCCTACGGCGCGCTGTCGCTGCCCGCGATCGCCGCCGGACTCCTGAGTAGCCCGCTGGGCCTGAACCGGACCTTCGAGATCTTCGGGGTGGCGATCGCGGCCCTGGCGCTCGTCGTCGCCGGCGAGGCGTGGCGGACCCGGCCCGGTCGGCTGTCATCGCGGCAGTGATCGCCGGTTGGCAGTAATCGTCCTGAGCAGACGTTTGCAGCCAGCGGCCTGCCGCTTCATCATGGAGGAATGAGCAACGTGCGCGCCCCCTCGCCCCATCGCGTGGTCATCGTGGCCTTCGACGGAGTCCAGGCGCTCGACATCACCGGCCCGTCGGACGTCTTCGAGTTCGCCGGACGCGGCCGGACCGGCTACGAGATCGAGGTGGTCGCGCCGGCCCCGGTCGTGACCACGTCCAGCGGTCTGCGGATCGTGCCCCACGCGACCGTCGACCGGTTCCGCGGCCGGATCGACACGCTGATCGTCGCCGGCGCCATCGGCAAGCGCCGGGACGCGGTGGACGAGGAGCTGATCGCCTGGCTGCGCCGGGCCAGCCGGCGCGCGCGGCGCACCGCGTCCGTCTGCACCGGCGCGTTCCTGTTGGCGCGCGCGGGCATTCTCGACGGCCGGAAGGCGACGACCCACTGGGCCGCGTGCGCCGATCTGGCCCGCGAGTATCCGGCCGTCACCGTGCTGCCCGATCCGATCTACGTGCGCGACGGCGACGTCTACACCTCCGCCGGGGTCTCCGCGGGCATCGACCTGGCGCTCGCGCTGGTCGAGGAGGACCTGGGGCCGCAAGTCGCGCTCCAGGTCGCCCGCCAACTCGTCCTGTTCATCCGGCGCCCGGGCGGCCAAACCCAGTTCAGCCGCGGCCTTGCCGGACAAGCTGCCTCCCGGCCGAGTATCAGGGAACTGCAGGACTGGATCGCGGACCACCTGGACCACGACCTGTCCGTGACCGCCCTGGCCAACCGGGCGCTGATGAGCCCGCGAAACTTCGCCCGCGTCTTCGCGGCCGAGACCGGCTCCACGCCGGCCGCCTACGTCGAGGCGGTCCGGTTGGAGCGGGCACGGATGCTGCTGGAGAGCAGCGAGGAGCGGATCGAGGAGATCGCCCGGCAGTGCGGTTTCGGCACGGTCGAGACGCTGCGCCGGTCGTTCAGCCGGCACCTCCACGTGAGCCCGCACGGCTATCGGCAGCGGTTCGCGACCGCCGTGCCGTTCAGCGCCGTGCCGTTCAGCGCCGCGGCGGCCAGCTGATACGAAGGCGCCTGCTCATGGCTTGAAGCGCAACGTGAGTACGAGCCCGCCCTCGGCGCGCGGCTGCGCGGTCAGCTCCGCGCCGTGGGCCTCGGCGATCGAGCGGGCGATCGACAGGCCCAGGCCGTGCCCGCTCTGCGCGGTGCGGTCCGGACCGTGACGGCGGAACGGCTCGAACAGGTCGAGGACCTTCTCCGACGATACGTGCGGGCCGGTGTTGGTGACGGTCAGCGTCGCGGCGGCGGCGTCGAGGCGGACGTCCACAAAACCCCCGCGCCGGTTGTATTGGACCGCGTTCCTCGTGAGGTTCGTCAGCAGGTGCCGTAACAGGATCGGGTCGCCGTGCACGACCATCGGCCCGGCCGCCTCGAAGACCTTGACGCCGACCTCGTTCGTCGCCGCCAACGGGGCCAGCTCGGCGGCCGCAATCCGGGCCACGCCGCCGAGTTCCACCGGCTCCGTGGCCTCCACCCCGCGATCGCTGCGCGCCAACAGCAACAGGGCATTGATAAGCTGCTCGGCCTCGTGGTTGGCGGCGAGCATGTCGTCGCGCACCTCGGCGAGTCCGTCGGGCAGCGGATCGGCGAACCCGACCTGGAGACAGGTGCGCTGGACGGCCAGTGGTGTCTTCAACTCGTGGGAGGCGTTCGCGACGAACCGGCGTTGGCTCTCGAAGGACTTCTCCAGCCGGTCGAGCATGGTGTCGAAGGTGTCGGCGAGGCGGTGCAACTCGTCGTCGGGGCCGGTCAGGGACAGCCGCTGGTGCAGGCTCTCCTCGCTGATCTGGCGCGCCGCCCCGGTGATCGCGGCGACCGGGCGCAGCGCCCGTCCGGCCAGCCGCCAGCCCAGCACCCCGGCGGCCAACGCCAGCACCACGAGGCCGACCGCGGACCAGAGCACCATCTCGCGCAGGGCGGTGTCCTGGACCGCCCGCACCGTCTGGTCGATCTTCTGGAGCAGTACCGCGCCCGAGAGCGAGTTCGGGCCCGGGGCCGCCGCCGACAGGTGAGCTGGTCCGGCCGCCCCCGCCGCCCTG
>NZ_JAAFYZ010000096.1 GCF_018274385.1 Catenulispora pinistramenti
CGCTGGGGCTGGGGATGCCAGGGCTGAGGGCGGTTCCGGCTCCGGTCCGCGGGCTCAGCCGAGTTGGCCCACGGCTGAGGGGGCGGCTCGGGCGGCGGCTCAGGCGGTTTCGGGGGTGGGGCCTGCGACTTCTGCTTCGAGTTCCGCTCCGAATTCTGCTTCGAGTTCTGCTTCGAGTTCTGCTTCGGCTTCGCCGGTTTGGGGTTCGGGGTCCGATTCCGGATCGAATTCGAATCCTGCGGTGCCTTCGCAGGCTGCTGGTCCGGCATCGCAGCCCTCGGCTCCGGTTTGGGGTTCGAGCAGCCCGGCTTCGGACTCGAACCCTGGTGCTCCATCGCAGCCCTCGACGCCGGCTTGGGGCTCAACGGGCCTCGCATCCGGTTCGAACCCTGCCGCACCCACATCGCAGCCCTCGGCTCCGGTTTGGGGTTCGAGCAGCCCGGCTTCGGACTCGAGCCCTGGCGTACCATCGCAGCCCTCGGCCCCGGCCTGGGGTTCGGCCGCTTCAACCAACCAGGCCCCGAATCCGGCACCGTCGGCATGGGCTTCCGGTCCGGCACCCACCCCGCCGGCGCAGCCTTCGAATCCCTCCGCACCGGCGTGGAATTCCGGCCCGGCCTCCGCGCCGACGTCGCAGCCCTCGGCCCCGGTCTGGGGCTCAGCTTCCGGCCCAGCGCCGCAGTCCACCGCACCCGCCTGGGGATCGGGCCCCGTCGCCGGCCCGTCATCGGGCCAGAACCCGGCCCCGGCGCCGACCGCGCAGGCACAAGCCTGGACCGGCGGCCCCGGCCCGACATCCGGGCCGTCCACCCCGTCGCAGCCGGTCCCGTCCGTCACCTCGAACCAGTGGCAGCAGCCGGCCCAGCCGACCTACCAGTCGCCGCCCACCCAACCCTCGCAGGCCGCGAGCCCGTGGATGCAGCCGCCGTCCCAGCCCTCGCCGCCCTACGGCATCCCGATCCCGCCGGCGAAGAAGAACCGCAATGGCCTGATAGTCGCGGTCGGCATCGCAGCGGTCGTCGTGATCGGCGGCGGCATCGCGATCTTCGCCTCCAGCGGCGGCTCCGGCGGCTCGTCGGGCGGTTCGAGCGGCGGCTCGACCGGCGGCACCCTCGGTGGCAGCGGCGGTATCGGCGCGCTCACCCCCATCGCCGCCGACTTCCAGCTGCCGAGCCTGGTCACCGACGCGGACGCGGCCCAGTACCTCAAGGCCACGCCCACCACCACCGCGCCGACCGCCGACGCCACCGACGACCCCGCCACCTTCGACCAGGACTGGCAGGGCAGCCTGACCAACTCCGAGCTGCGGGTGCAGGCGTCGAACTACAAGAGCGACAGCGGCCAGGCCAAGACCGACTTCCTCAACCACACCTCGACCCTGGCGACCGACGCCCCGTACGAGGACGAAGGCGCACTCGGGAACTCGGACAAGACCGAAGTCCAGATCGCGACCGACCCGAGCAGCGGTCTACAGCACTGCAAGATCGAGGTGCTGCGCGGCGGCCTGGACGTGACCGTCACATTCACCGAGCCCGGTTCCGCCGCCAGCGCGCACACCGACGTGCTGAACCTCGCCAAGCTGGTCACGGGGCGCCTGCCCGCGAAGTAAGCACCCGGCGTCACCGGTCGCGGCCACGTTGAGCTTCGAGAGTCCTTTGAAGCGCGTGGCAGCGGTCGGTGACGCGGCACTGTTGGCGCAGCAGCCCAAGCAGGACCGGCCACCCCACCTGCCCGACCCGCCTTAGTCTGTGCCGCCTCAGCCTGTCCTGTGCCGCCTTAGTCTGCGCGGCCTCAGTCTGTGCCGCCTCGGCCTACGCTGCCTCAGCCCCGAGCGCCAGCGCCCTGCCCCCGAGCCCGGCACACCGTCACCACACACCGCTCCAGCGCATAAGCCGGATCGTCCCCGCCGCCCTTCACCGCGGCGTCCGCCTCCGCCACCGCCAGCAGCGCGGTCCCGATCCCGTCCGGCGTCCACCCGCGCACCTGCTGCCGCACCTTGTCGATCTTCCACGGCGGCATCCCCAGCTCGCGCGCCAGATCCGCCGGCCGGGCCCCACGCGGCGCCGAGGCCACCCGCGCCACCGACCGCACCCCGGCCGCCAGCGCGCTGGTGATCAGCACCGGCGCCGTCCCGGTCGCGAGCGCCCAGCGCAGTTGCTCCAACGCCTGCGCCGTCCGGCCGTCGACGGCCAGATCAGCGACCGTGAAGCCGGACACCTCCGCACGCCCGCTGTAGTACTTCGCGACCACCGTCTCATCGATCGGCGTCTTCGCCTCGTCAGTCGTGTCGGCGATCAACTGCGACGCCGCGGCGGCCAGCTCCCGCAGCTCGTTGCCGACCGCGTCCAGCAGCGCACGCGCCGCCTCCTCGGTGATCTGCCGCCGAGCCGCCTTGAACTCCTCGCGCAGGAACGCGATCCGCTCGGTCGGCTTGGTCACCTTCGCCACGTCCACGCGCGCCGCCCCGGCCTTCTCCACCGCGGTCAGCAACGCCTTGCCCTTCACGCCGCCGAGGTGCACGACCACCAGCGTGATCTCCTCGGCCAGTCCGTCCAGCACGCTGGTCAGCATGGCGGCGTCATCGGCGGCCAGATCCTGCGCCGACCGCACCACCACCACCCGGCTCTCCCCGAACAGCGACGGGCTCACCAACTCGGCGAACGTCCCCGGATTGAAGTTCCCGGGCGTCAGATCCCGCGTATCGGTCTCCGGATCAACGGCACGCTTGGCCGCGACGATCCGCGCCACAGCACGGTCGACGAGCAGTTCCTCGGCCCCCACGACGAGGACGAGCTGGGACGGGGCGGCGGCTTGGGCTGGCATCGGGACAAGCATGGCACGCGGCGGGGACAAGTCCCTATTGCCCAGCCTTGACCTGCCCCGTTGCCTGCCCTATCACCTTCGCTCTCGGCCCGCCGCCGATCTGGCCGACCTGCCGAGTCGGGGCTCGGGCTCGGGTTCCGGCTCGGGCTCGGGTTCCGGTTCCGGTTCCGGCTCGGGCTCGGGTTCCGGCTCGGGCTCCGGCTCCGGCTCCGGTCCAGCTCCGATCCAGCTCCGGCTCCGGCTCCGGCCTGCCCTTCCCTACCCCTCCTTGGCCTTGGCCGCCGCCTTCATCTCCTTCTTGAAAGCCCGCACCTTCACCAAGCTCGCCGCATCCGTGACATCCGCCACCGACCGCGTCGACCCCTTCGTCCCGTAGTCCCCCGCGGCCTCCCGCCACCCGGCCGGCGTCACCCCCAGCTGCTTGCCCAGCAGCGCCACCAGGATCTGCGCCTTCTGCTTCCCGTACCCGGGCAGCGCCGAGACCCGCTTCAGCAGGTCGGCGCCGTCCTTCGCCCCGGTCCACACCGCCGACGCGTCCCCGTCGTACTCCTCGACCACGGCCCGCGCCAGCTTCTGCGTCCGCTCAGCCATCGACTTCGGGAACCGGTGGATCGCCGGCACCTCGGAGAACAGGGCCACGAACTTCTCCGGGTCGTAGTCGGCGATCTGCCCGGCGTCCAGCTTCTTCACCCCGAGCCGCGTGGCCAGCACATACGGCCCGGCGAAGGCCTTCTCCATCGGAATCTGCTGGTCGAGAAGCAGGCCGGTAAGCACGCCGAGCGAGTCCTTCTCCAGGAAGGCGTCGGCGGCGGGGTCCTGGGCCAGATGCAGCGTCACCATAGCCCCCAGCCTGACAGAACCGCCGCCGGGCCACTGGCGGTTCTGGTCCGTTCGAGGCACCGGGAACGCCGGAGCTGCCGGAAGGGCACCGGAGCCCGCGCACTCAGTCCTCGGACTCCAGCCGCGTGACGATGTCCGTGATGTACGCCCGCCCCTTCGGCTCCAGCCACGGGCACGCCAGAACGAGGTGGCACATCGATCCCAGTACCGTCACCACCCGCTTCTCAGCCACCTGCATGAACTGGCCCAGCCGGTTCAGCAGCCACTCCAGAATGTCCGCCCGCGCCTCGGGGAACGCCCACGCCACGGCGACCAGTGCCATCCCGGCCGCCTCGCAGACCCAGTCCTCCGGCCCGTGCAGCAGCTGCACCAGGATCTGCCGCCGCTCCGACTCCGGCCACGGCTGGTCGGTGCGGTGGTGCGCGATGCCGACGCAAGCGATCGTCTGCACGGAGCGCACCCAGTAGTCCGGAACCTCCATGGCGAAATCGCCCGGCCACGGCGCGTCCTGCGGCTTCGGCGGGTACGCCAGCACGCCGAGCAGGTCCGATATCGGCACGCCGGCCAGCGCGACCGCGTGGTCGTACAGCGACGTCGGCCCCGACCAGTTCGGCGTGGCGAGGTCCCGCACCAGCGCGACCGCCTGCTCCGACGGCGGCTCGACGGCCGGGACCGCCTCAAGGTCCTCATACCGCCACACCGCGACCTCGACGTCGGCGGCCGGCAGGCGCGGATCGGGGTCCCCGATCTCCAGGAACTCGACGCGCAGCTCCGGGACCACCAGCCGCAGGGTGTTGATCGCACTCGGCGGCTCGATGATCGACAGCGACATCTCGCCGGCCATGGTGAGGTTGTCCTGCTCGACCAGCTGCCGCAGCAGGTTGGTGCAGGCCTCGGTGCCGCCGGTCACCCGGCCCAGCCACGGCAGCCGCTGGACGTGGTGGCCGACCAGGTAGCGCGCGTAGTCGTGCTCGGGATGCGCCCGGTGGTAGTCGGTGAGCTCCAGCAGGTGCACGGTGTCACCGTCGGCCTCGTAGCGCATGCCGAGCAACGCCGGCGCGGCCTTCTCGTGCCCCGGCTCGACGGCCACCAACCGTTCCAGCAGCTCCAGGCCCTCCGAACGGCGCCCGGCATACGCCAGCAGCTCGGCGAGGTCCACCACCAGGTAGGTCTGGGACGGATCCTCCTTGATCGTCTGCGACCACAGCGCGATGGCCTCGTCTACCCGGCCGACCCGGCGCAGGGCGTTGCCGAGCATGATCGATCCCATCGCCCCGGCCCCGGCCCGGACCGCCGCCTCGCCCCACTCGACGGCCAGCTCGGTATCGCCGAGCCGCCGGGCCAGACCGGAGGCGACGGCGGCCAGCTGCGGGTCATCGCCGCGCGCCACCACGGCCTGCACGACCACGTAGAAGTGGACGAGCGCTGCCAGTTCCTCCTCTTCCACCGGATCGCCCAGGCCCTGACACAGCCGAAGCACGGCCTGCGTCAGCGGCCCCGAGCTGAGCCGGGACGGCAGCTCCGGGTCCGCCATCCACGCCACCGCCGCCCACAACCGGCCCGGCGCCGCGGCCATCACTCCGGCCAGCAGCAGCACCGCCTCGTCGGAGCGGCCGATCGCGGCCAGCAGGCTGGCCCGGCAGGCCAGCTCGCCGGTGTAGCGGGAGTCGGCCGGGAACAGCTCCAACGCCGCCACCGGACCGCCGACCCGCGCCACCAGCTCGGCCAGCGCCTCATGCGCCTCCGGCAGCGACGGGTCGGTCCCGATCGCCCCGGCCACGTGGTCGGCGGCGTGCTCGACGTCGCCGCCGTCCAGGATCAGCCGGGCTACCGCGACCTCGCCCTCGGCCTCCAGGCGCTCGCAACAACCGGTGTCGCAGGCGTCGGTGTGCGTGTGGGCGTGCTCCTCGGCGCGCTCGTCGTGCGTGTCCATGAGCCGGCTCCCCTCCAGACTCGGCGTCGGATAGAGCCACGACACTATCCATAAGCTGCGACACGCGGGGCCGGCCTCTGACTCTCCTTTCCGTTTTCTTGGTAGGCGGATTCCTCGCCGATCATCCTCGACGGGTAGCCACCCTCAACCGGGCGGCGGTCCCGAAGACCACGACCTGACCGTCGTCGTCGGTCCGGAACACCCGGGCTCCGGTGCCGGACACCAGCTGGATCGTGCGCGGCGCCGGATGGCCGTAGGTGTTGCCCTTACCGACCGAGATGACCGCGACTCGCGGGTGCACGGCGGCGAACAGGTCCGGGTCCTGGTGCGCGGAGCCGTGATGCGGCACCTTCAGGACGTCGGCGGCGAGGTCCGGGTGCGCGGCCAGGATCGCTGCCTGCGACGGCGGCTCGATGTCGCCGGTGAGCAGGAGCCGGACCGGACCGTCCCGGGTCGAGACCGTCACCTGGAGCACGACGCTCGAGTTGTTCGGGCCGGAGCCCTCCTCGCCACCGCCCCGGGGCGAGGCGCGGGCTTGGCGGCGGCCTCGTCGGTGGCTCTTGCGGGCGGGTTCGGGTGGTGTCGACGGGCTCACATTCGGGTCCGGCCACAGGACGTCCCAGGACACGGGACCGAATCTCCGGTGTTCACCCACGGTGGCCACCGTGGTCGGGATGCCCGCCGTTCTCGCCCACGCCGTCACTTCGGACACGCCTCGCGGCGGGTCGGGATCGTTCGTGGTCTCTATCTCGGTGACGGTGCGTCCCTTCAGCACTCCGGGGACGCCGTCCACATGATCGGCGTGGAAGTGGGTCAAGACCAGCAACGGCACCTTGTGAATGCCCAGCACGGTCAGACAGTGATCGGCCTTCGCGGGGTCGGGACCGGTATCGATGACGACGGCCTCGGCCGGGCCCGCGGCGAGCACCAGCGCGTCGCCCTGCCCGACGTCACAGGCCGCGAAGATCCAGTTGGGCGGGGGCCAGTTCGCCGTGCGGCCGCGGATGACGTACAGCGCGACGATGGCGGCCATCAGCACGAGCAAGACGGCCACGACGACGCCTGCTGCCACACTTCCTCTGCGGGGCCGGCCGGGGCCGCCCCGAAAGCCATCCCCTCCGCGGCTTTCGGGACCGGGCCGGCCGGGCGATATCCAGGGCCCTTGCTCGTTCATGACGCCTCCTTGCGCTTCGCTATCGCAGCCGAGATCAGGAACACCAGCGCGTAGACCCCCAGTAGGACAAGGGCTCCGGCCAGGCCGTCGGGCCAGGCGACGGTCGCGCCGGGCAGCCGGGATCCGTAGCGCGCCACGGCCACGATCCCGTCGGCCGGCCACTGCGCCAGCCACGCCACCGCGCGGCCCAGCGGCAACCAGACCGCCGCGGCGAGCAGCGCTCCGGCCCCGAGCACGGTCGCCGGCCCGACGCAGAACTCGGCCAGCAGGTTCGCCGGGAGCGAGAGCGGCGTGATCGCGGCGGTGAAGGAGACCAGGATCGGCAGGCAGAAGGTCTCGGCCGCCGCGGTGCAGGCCAGCGACTCGGCGATGTGGTGCGGCACGCGCCGGTCGATCAGCGCCTGCTGCCACCCCGGGGCCAGGACGAACAGACCGGCGGTAGCGGAGAGCGAGAGGGCGAAGCCGTACGAGCGGGCGAGCCAGGGATCGAACAGGAGCAGCAAGGTCCCGCCCGCACACAGCAGCGGAAGTCCCCGCGCGCGCCGCCCGACAGCCGCGAGCAGCAAGCCGAGCACCGTCATCACACTGGCCCGGACCATCGACGGCTCGGGACGGGCCAGCACGGTGAAGCCGATGACGACGGCCAGGCCGGTCAGCGTCAGGAACCTGCCTCGCACCCCGGCCAGCCGGGCGATCGGCATCGCCGCGGTCAGGACGAACACCAGGTTCTCGCCGCTGACGGCGGTCAGGTGGGTCAGGCCGGTATCCCGGAAGGCGGTCGACAGACTCGCCGGTTCCTGCGACACATCACCGATCACCAGGCCCGGGACCAGCCCACGCGGGTCGGCCGACAGGTGAGCGCACGCGTCGCGCAGCCCTTGGCGTAACCTGCCGGCCAGACGCTGCAATGCGTTCGGCCCAGCGAGCACGTCAGGCGGCCGATGGACGGAGAGGGTGGCCGCATCGGGAGTGCCGTCGCCACGCGGGATACGGAGGCGGCCGGTGACGCGGATACGGGTGGACGGCAGGAACTGCCACGCGTCGGGGTCCGAGGCCAGGACCGTGGCGGGGAGCCGGGTACGGTACTCATTGACGCGCTCGATGCGCAGCGGCACGACCGCGAACGGGCCCCGCGGCGACGTCGCGGTGTGCGGATCGTCGGTGACGACGGCTTCGACGGTGGCCTGAGCATGCGCGGCGGCCAGGCGCGGAAGCGGGCCGGTGTGGGTGGCGATGCTGCGGGTGGTCGCGGCGGTCCCGGCACCGGCGGCTACGAAGCAGGCGGCGGCCAGGGTGCGGCGGCGGGACTTCGTGCGGGCCGAGGTGTGGTCGGCGGCTTGGTTGATGCCGGACCGCTGCGCATTCCACATCCCCCGGCGCCGGATCCCGCTGCGCAGCAGAAGCGCCAGACCGATCGCGGCGCAGGCAGCCCACAGGATCAGCGCGGCGTGCGACGTGAATCCGTCGCCGATGAAGGCGGCGACGTACGCGGCCAGCAGGATCGGCACGAGCCGCAGATCGCGACGCGCCCGGCTGTCAGGCTCCACGGAACGGAAGGTGGCGGTCAGACTCATGACATCACACCGTCACCGAGTCACGCATATCCGAGAACTTCCGATCCCCAATCCCCCGCACCTGCCGCAACTGCGCCACAGACCCGAACCGCCCATGCTCCGACCGCCAGTCCAAAATCCGCTGCGCCAACGCCGGCCCCACATCCGGCACCGCCTCAAGCTGCTCCAACGTGGCGGTATTCAAATTCACCGGCGCCACAGGCCGCCCCCGCTTCCCCCGCGCCGACTTACCGCCAGACGGCTGCGGCAACCCCACAACCGGACCCGGCACCCCCTCAATCCCCACCCGCAACTGCTCCCCATCAGTAACCGGCCGCGCCAAATCAAGCGCAGTCACATCCACACCCGGCAACGCACCCCCCGCCGCCGCCAACGCCTCATACACCCGAGACCCGGCAGGCAACGTCTGCACCCCCGGATGCGCAACCTTGCCCTCAACATCGATGACCACCGCGCTCCCCGACGACGCACCCGCCGACGACGCATCGGCCAGCGCAGGATTGGTCGACATCGCGGCATGCGGCGGACAGGACTGGCGGCGCGAGGCGCCGATCGCGTAGCGCTGGGCGGCGATCGCCCACTGCTGGCGCGCGATCGGAGTCGCGGGCTGAGCGAGCGCGGCCTCGGCTGGCTCGGCATCGATGCGACCCGCCGACTCAACAGGGGCCAACGCAGCAGAACCAGCGACTAGAGCATCGGCCAGCCCTGCATCACTCCGGCCGGTAGTCCCGGCAGTCCAGACAGTCCAGGCAGTCCTTGCAGACACAGCATGGGCCAGGCCGGCATCACTCCGGCCGGCGGTCCGGAGAGCCCGCACAACCACGCCATCGGGCGACCGGGCATCGGTCAAGCCGGTGGCCCGGGCCGCCCGCGTAACCACACCATCGGCCGACCCAGGATCGACGGAACCGCTGGTCCCAGCAGCCCGCGCAACCACAGCATGGGTCGGTCCGGCGTCGATCAAGCTGGGGGTCCGGACAGCCGAGGCAACCACAGCATGGGCCGGTTCGGCATCGATCAAGCGGGGGATCCGGAGAGCCCGCACAACCACAGCATGGGTCGGTTCGGCGTCGACCAAGCCGGTGGCCCGGGCCGCCCGAGCAACCACACCATCGGCCGACCCAGGACCGATGGAACCACTGGTCCCAGCAGCCCGCGCAACCACAGCATCAGCCGCTTCGGCGTCGATCGAGGCCATGCCCCGGGCGGCCCCAGCGACCACAGCCGCATCGGCCAGTTCGGCGTCGATCCTGCCAGCTGCCGTCCTCATCGCCACGCCTCGCGGCATGCCCGCCGACGCCCCGTCACTCGCCTGCCCCACCAGAGGCTGGCTCCCCGGCGTGCCCGCGGCCAGGACCAGCACCGCGGATCGCACCGGCAGGACCCGCAAATCGCGCGTGGTCCAGCTGGTCGGCGCCGGAGTATCCGATGGCCGCCCATGCGTGCGGCACCCGCCGCGCCCCGGAGTGCCGCCCGGCGCGGCGGCGAGCGGCTTTCCACTCGGATCGGCGCTCGCCGTCGGATGGTCATCGTCGGGCGGACCGGTGTCCGACGCGCCCGCTTCTCCCGTGCTTCCCCCTCCCCCACCCGCCGCACCGACATCGACGACAGTCCCCTGCGATCGCGTCAGGTACCAGCCGCCGGCCGCCGCCCCCGCGACGGCGACCAGCGCCACCGCCGCCGCGGCCGGGAGGCTGAGCGCCCAGCGGCCGCGCAGGGTCGGCGGGACCCGGTGTTCGATCGACTGGCTCGCCCGGCGCCACCAGGGGCGGTTGACGTGGCGCCGGGCGGCCAGCGCCTCTGAAAGAGGCATGGGCCCCTCCGCGGCAGGCGACCAATACCGCGGTGGGTCCCCCTGGAGCGAAGCCAGCCGGTCGCGCGCCGTCGGCTGCGGGCTGCGGGGTTGGGCGCTGCCATTCGGCGCGTGCTCCGGACTGGTTCGTTCCATGTCTGCGAAGGTAGATCAGGGCAAAGCGCTCATACCAGCCATGAATCTGCGCCTGTGGATAAAACGCCGCGCGGGCATCCGCTGCTCACCCATTCGGCTCAGCGACATGCGGGCTCATGGCACGAATTCAGCCACCAATCCGTGGCAGCCCAAACAGAAGGCAGCCGCCTCATGTCGAGAAACAGCCGCCTTCAGGTATGCAAGTCAGGGGACGGACCAGAGCGAGCGATAGACCCGGACAGGTCAGCGGGGCATCGGGGCATCGGGGCATCGGGGCATCGGGGCATCGGGGCCAAGCCGACCAAGCCGAAAGCAGACCCGAAGGAGCCGGTGTTGGCGCTCACCGAACATAGGTCGCTGCCCACCTTCCATGCTGGTCGAGCCAGATGGTCTTGGGCCCGAAGTCGCGGGTCGCAGCTACGCTGCCGCTTCTTCGAAAGGAGTACGCGTGGTTGCGGAGCGCGCCATGTTGGCCGCGGATCACGTCTGACCCGATCGAAACTCAGCAAGCAAGCGCCCAGGCAGACCGGCCAAACACGCAAACGGGCCCGGGTGACCAAGTCACCCGGGCCCATCCAAACAAGCCACCGCCAGGAGGCCGGACCACGCCTGGACCCAGGCCCAGGCCGAGGTGGGGATCAAAGCCGACCGAAGTCAGTCAGCCACCTGCCCCCTAGACCGCCCCCACCGTCCGAAAAGGCTCCAGCTGAGCGGCCAGGTCATGGTGGATCAGCGCCCGGACCAGCGTGCCGTGGTCCGTGTGCTCCTCTTTCAGCATCTCGCCTTCGGCGTGGATGCGGGCGACCAGGTCGCCGCGGTCGTAGGGGACCAGGGCCTCGAGTTCCACGCCGGGGCGGGGGAGGTCGCGTTCGATCGCTGTGAGGAGGTTCTCGATGCCTTCGCCGGTGCGGGCGGAGACTACGAGGCCGTGTGGCTCGTGGCGGAGGAGGCGGGCCAGGGTTTCGGGGTCGGCGAGGTCGGCCTTGTTGAAGACCATCAGTTCCTTGACGTCGCCGGCTCCCATGTCGGCGAAGACGGCTCGGACGGCTGAGATCTGGCCTTCGGGGTCCTCGTCGCTGGCGTCCACCACGTGCAGGACCAGGTCGCTTTCGCCGACTTCCTCCAGGGTGGAGCGGAAGGCCTCGACCAGTTGGTGCGGAAGGTGGCGGACGAAGCCGACGGTGTCGGACAGGGTGTAGGAGCGGCCGGTTGCCGTTTCCGTGCGGCGGACGGTGGGGTCCAGGGTGGCGAACAGGGCGTTCTCCACCAGGACTCCGGCCCCGGTGAGGCGGTTGAGGAGGGAGGACTTGCCCGCGTTGGTGTAGCCGGCCAGGACCACCGAGGGGACTGAGCCTCGGCGGCGTTCGGCGCGCTTGGTCTCGCGGCCCTTGCTCATGGCGCCGATTTCGCGGCGGAGCTTGGCCATGCGTTCGCGGATGCGGCGGCGGTCGGTTTCGATCTTGGTTTCACCGGGGCCGCGGGTCGCGAGGCCGCCTCGGCCACCACCCATCTGGCGGGACAGGGACTGGCCCCAGCCGCGGAGCCTGGGGAGCATGTACTGCATCTGGGCCAGGGCCACCTGGGCCTTGCCCTCCCGGGACTTGGCGTGCTGGGCGAAGATGTCCAGGATCAGGGCCGTACGGTCGATGACCTTGACCTTGACCACGTCTTCCAGGTGGATGAGCTGGCCCGGGCTGAGCTCGCCGTCGCAGATCACGGTGTCGGCGCCGGTGGCCAGCACGATGTCGCGCAGCTCGGCCGCCTTGCCGCTGCCGATGTAGGTCGCCGGGTCCGGCTTGTCACGCCGCTGGACCACGCCTTCCAGGACCTCCGAGCCCGCGGTCTCGGCCAGGGCGGCCAGTTCGCGCAGCGAGAGTTCGGCGTCGGCGGCGGTGCCGTCGGTCCAGACGCCGACCAGCACCACGCGCTCCAGGCGCAGCTGCCGGTACTCGACTTCGGTGACGTCCTCGAGTTCGGTGGACAGCCCGGCCACGCGGCGCAGCGAGGCGCGCTCCTCCAGGTCGAACTGCTCCCCGTCGTGACGGGACTCGGCCCAGCGGTTGCGATAGAGCGGGGCCGGCGCGTCGAAGACGTCCTCGGTGTCCCACTCAGCTTCCGGCGTGTCGTGGTCGTGCAATGCGTAGACCTCGTCGCGGGCAGCGTCCTTGTGGGATTCCGTCATGTGTTTCCTCTTCATCTGTTGTGACAGGTTCATCTGTTGTGACTAGCGCGGCGGAAAAACGCCGCGAGGCGGGGAGAAACGCTCTCCCCGCCTCGATGGTGGCACGTCATCGGGATCACCGACACCGGATTATGACCGGCCGGTCGGTGAGGGCAGCCGAGGCGTGCCGAACGTGTAGGGGTTGTCCGGGCCGGGCAGCGGCGAGCCGGGGACGTAGGGCAGCGGACCCATCGGGGGCTGCGGTCCCAACGCCGGGCCGATACCGCTGGAGACGGCCGCGCCGTTCGCCAGACCGGCGTTCATGCCGGTCCCGCGCGCCGCCTGGGGTACGCCGGATTTCGGCGCCACCCGGGGCGAGCCGGCCGGTGGCCGGGTGTTGCCGGGCCGGTTCCCGGCGGTCCGGGAGTTGATCACCGCGGTCGGGATCTTCGCGGTCGGGAGCGTGCGAGCGCCACGCGGGGCGCCGGCACCCACGCCGACCACCACGCCGGGACGCTGAC
The DNA here is from genome assembly GCF_018274385.1 of Catenulispora pinistramenti. Taxonomy (GTDB): domain Bacteria; phylum Actinomycetota; class Actinomycetes; order Streptomycetales; family Catenulisporaceae; genus Catenulispora; species Catenulispora pinistramenti. The sequence goes on from NZ_JAAFYZ010000096.1 coordinate 12,975, forward strand.
CGGAGCCGCCCGCGGACTGCCCCGCGGCGTCGGCCTGGCCCCTGCGCGCCGGCGGCATCGCGACCCGCTGCTGCGGGCGGCCGTCGGCGGGCATCAGGCTGCCCAGCTCCGCGGCCTCGATCTCGGCGGCCAATTCGGCCGCGGCGAGTTCGGTCGACAGTTCGAGCAGCACGTCGGAGAGCTTGACCTCCAACGCGTCGCAGATGGCGGCCAACAATTCGCTCGACGGCTCTTTCTGTCCCCGTTCCACCTCGGAGAGGTAGCCGGGGGAAACCCGCGCCGTCGCGGCGAGCTGACGGAGCGTCCGTCCGCTGCGCTGCCGCCGGCCGCGCAGCACGTCGCCGAGTAGGCGGCGAACCAAGATCATCTCGGCTTCCCCTCCCTCATCGTTTCCGCTGGCCTGCTGGTTTTCCTGTGAGAATCATGTGCCTGTGGAGCCACCGTACCCCGGCTGTTGCCGGATTACTCTCCTGCTTTGCTTGTTGTTATTCCCCGTTCAATGGTTCTCAACGGTGAGGACGGGGTTTCCATTCCAAGAAGTTGCGGCCCCGTCGTGAACCCGTCGTGAAACGGTCGTCATGGGGTCGACGACCACCAGACTGCCACCGTATCCCGAGCCGCCGACATGCGTCGGGTGAAGGCCGCCCTCCGGACAAAATCGAACACCCGTTCAGGATACAGGGTGTGAGCGGACGGGGGCACGTCGGTGATCATCGAGCGTGGATCATCAGGCGTGGCTCATCGCGCGCCACGGCTGATCCGGCAGTCCGGCCGAAGGCCCGACCGGCATGTGCACGCAACGGAGTCCTCGGGCGGCCCTCGCAGATGAGCCGCGGGGGCCGGACGCCGCTGCGGTGGGGCACCTGCTCACCGCCAGATCAACCGCTGGTTACGCATTCGGCGCGAAGATTCAAGAATTGCGAATCTAGCGCGGCGCCGCCGCGAGCCAACCGCGCACCCGGTGCGCGGGCTGGCCGACCGTGGCGCGGATGGCGTCCGCGTCCCGACCACCTTCATGCGGCACGACCACAGCGGACAATCCCGAGGGACCGCCGTGCGGCCGATGCGAACCCGAGGCCGAGGCCTCCTGCGCACGCGACACTGTCTCCCTCATCACCTTGTCATCCTCCCGTGCGCTCTAACCGTTTCCTTAGCGCGACGTTCGACCGGGCGTTGAGGTTGCTACCGGAACCGAGGTTGCCTCCGGATCCGAGAGCATTCCCCTGATACGGTCCGCCTCCGGATCCCCGATCTCGACGTACATGGCCAAGGCCTCCTCCCGGCACCCACGGGCCCGCTCCGGCTGACCGGCCAGGTCCAGCACGTCAGCGAGGACGGCCAGCGCGGTCGCGTACTGCCAGGTGTCGGCGGTCTCCCGGAGCACGCTCACAGCACGCTCCGCGTACTCCAACGCACGGTTGGGTTCGCCGAGTCCCAACAACGCCCGCGCGCTGGAGGCGTGCGCGGCACCCTCCATCGGCGGATGGACGTCGGCGAAGTACCGGGCAGCGTCGGCGAAGTACGTCAGCGACTCCTGATAGGAGCGGGTCTGCAAGTAGATGGAACCCGTCTGGAAGAGCGCGTAGCCGGTCGATACGTCGTCCCCTAGAGCACGGCACAAGGCGAGCCCGGCCATAGTGCTCTCCAGAGCGTCATCCGTACGCCCGACGACGAACAGCGATCGCGCCATGTTCTGCCGGGCGGCCGCCTCGGATGCCACGTCCCCGAACGTCCGGCTGACGCTGATCGCGTGTTCGTATAGCGCGATCGCCTCGGCGTCCCTCCCGAGGTCCGCATAGGTCATGGCGAGCAGATTGACCGCGTCGGCTTGGGTCTCATCGCCGCCCACGGACTCGGCGGCGCGATGCGACCGCTCAGCCTCGTCGGCGGCGGCCTCGATCTGGTAGGTCGCGTAGAGGATCCGCGCCAGCGAGTGCCGTACCCGGGCCTCGCTCCGTACGTCACCACACTCCACAGCCGCTGCCGCGGCGTTCCGCGCCGCCGCGGCGAGTTCCTCCGCATAGCGTTCGATGCCGGGAAGCGAGACCAAGTGGTCGAGCAGTTCGACAGCCAGCGTCAGCGGCCCCACCCCGTCCGCACCGCAGGGCGGCCGGGTCAGCGCGCTCCGGTTGAACACCGCGTCCACGGAGCTGCCCTCGTCCGCTATCCACCGAACGCCGGCCTCTACAGAGTCGAACTCCCGCCCTGTAGAGCGCGTAGGGGCCAGCCCGAGTTCTTCCACGGGGATACGGCGCAGCCGGCGCATAGAGGCGAGATAGAAGTCGAGCAGCTTCACGAACCCGTCATCGAGGTCCCCGCCCTCGGCTTCATGCTGTTCCCGCGCATAAAGGCGCAACAGGTCGTGGTACCGATAGCGCCCCGGCGACGCCGACTCCAGCATCGCGGCGTCCACCAGCGACTCCAGCACTTCCTCGGTGTCGGCCTCGTCCTGGCCGAGCAGCGCGGCCGCCGCGGCGGCCGACACCTCGGCGCTGTCCAGCAGCGACAGCCGCCGGAAGACATCCGCCTGCGCCGGGGACAGCTGGTGATAGCCGAGTTCGAACGCCGTGCGCACCGCGAGGTCGCCGACGGCCAGTTCCCCGAGCCGGCGCCGCTGGTCCGACAACCGGGCGGCCAGCGAGCCGATGCGCCAGCGCGGCCGGGAGGCGAGCCGGGCCGCGGCGATACGCACGGCCAACGGCAGGTACCCACAGAGTGTGACCACCTCTATGGCGGCGGTGTGCTCCATCCCGAGGCGTTCCTCGCCGACGATCCGCGTGAACATGTTCATCGCCTCGCCGGGGTCCAGGACGTCGAGATCAGCGAACGTGGCCCCAGCCAGCCCGGTCAGCTTGGGCCGGCTGGTGACGATCACCGCGCACCCCGGAGCCCCGGGGAGCAGAGGGCGCACCTGAGCGGCGTCCTGTGCGTTGTCCAGGACGATGAGGACGCGGCGCCCGGCGAGCGCGGAGCGGTACGCGGCGGCACGCTCCTCCAGCCCCTGCGCCGTCTCCCCCTCTGATATCCCCAGACCGCGCAGGAAGGCGGCGAGGACCCACGCGGGGTCGGCCGGTACCGGGTCGCCTCCGCGCAGATCCACATAGAGCTGTCCGTCCGGGAAGTCGGACCGCACCAAGTGCGCCAGATGGATCGCGAGCGCCGTCTTGCCGACCCCGCCGAGCCCGGACAGCGCGCAGACCGCGACCGACTGCCCGACTGTGGTGGCGATGCGCGCCGCGAGCACCCGAGTCAGGTTCTCGCGTCCGGTGAAGTCGGCGGTATCGGCGGGAAGCTGTGCGGGGATCGTCGGCGGCTTCTCTGCAGAGCTCCCCACGGGCGCTTCTGTCGCCTTGAGGGTGATCTCCGCATTCTCCGCGGCAGGACGTGCCAGAGCGGGATCGGCGCGCAGGATCCGTTGATGCAGTTCCCCCAACTCGGCGCCCGGGTCGACCCCCAGTTCCTTGCGCAGGAGCCGCCGGGTGTCCGCGTAGACGCCCAGCGCCTCCGCCTGTCGGCCGGTTTGGTAGAGCGCCAGCATCAGCTGCGCACGCAGTCCCTCGCGCAGCGGGTGCTCGGAGGTGAGGACGGTGAGTTCGGAGACCGCGTCCCCGACCCGCCCCAACGACAAGTCCAGGGCGATGCGGCTCTCCTGCGCCGCAGTGCGGCGTTCCAGGAGCGTCGTGCGCAGCGATTCCGCATAAGGACCCGGAATCCCGGCCAACGGAGTACCGCGCCACAGCGCCAACGCACTGGCGAGTTCTCCGCGCGCCCCTGCCACGTCACCGGACAACCGGCGCTGCTCCGCGGTCGTGACGTGGTCCTCGAACGTGAACAGGTCCACGTGCGAACGCTCCGCGCGTAACGCATAGCCGCCGGCTATAGAGGCGATCGCCTCCGCGCCGAAGACCTTGCGGAGCCGGAAGGCATACGTGCGCACCGTGCCGAGAGCACCCTCGGGCGGCTCGTCACCCCACAGGCCCTCTATGAGTTCGTCGGCTGTCGCCACCCGACCGGCCCGCGAAGCGAGCAGCGCCAACACGGCCTGCTGCTGCGGGGACCCCACCTTGAGCTCCTCGGCTGGTTCTCCCGCGACGCCCACTCGCAGCGCGCGAACCGGTCCGAGCAGCCCGTACTGCACCACCACTGACCAATCCCACCTCATGAACGTGGCCCCCGTGGCCGTGTCCTGCCGGGTCCCGCGGCAGTGTCGTGCCGCAGGCGAAAGTGATGTCCGGGGTGGACTAGACCGCTCGGACCCACCGGGCCACCATAGCGCGGGCGTCCGACGTACGGACCAGTACAGTCCCGGTTGTCACTTACACGTCACATCGCCGGTGGCGGCCGTCGAGCAGCCGCCGGGCGACCGCCACCGTGGGCATCACATCCAGGGCCGCTGCGGCGGGGTCGCCGCCGGACGCTCCGTCAACTCGGCCAAGGCCAGGTCAACGGCCGCGTCTAGCTGCGGATCGCGGTCGGCGTTGGCGTCGGCCGGGGTGTATTCGACCTCGACGGTCGGGTCGCACCCGTGGTTCTCCAGGCCGTATCCCACCGAGTCGAACCAGTTCATGTACTTGGGCTGCGTCACCGAGGTCCCGTCGAGAAGCCGGAAGCGGGCGTCGATGCCGACCACGCCGCCCCACGTACGCATCCCGACAATAGGAACACCTCGGTCTTTAAGGTATTGATTGATGATGTCTCCATCGGAAGCGGAGTATTCATCGCAGACCGACACCAGGGGCCCGCGGACGGCGGATGGTGGATAGGTCCGGGGCACCTTCCCCCGCACCAGCTTCCACCCGGCGACCCGGCGCAGCAGTTGCTCGGCCACCAACGGCGAGGTGTTGCCGCCGCGGTTGTCGCGGGTGTCGACGATCAGGCCCTCACACGCGGTCTGCGTGGCCAGATCCCGGTGGAACTCGGCCCAACCGCGCGACCCCTGATCGGGGAGGTGGACATAGCCCAGGCGACCGCCGGAACGCTCCCGGACATAGGCCCGCCGGTCGGCGACCCAGGCCTGATAGCGCAGAAGACGGTCATCCTCCAGGGGGACGATGACCACGTGGCGTGAGCGATCGGCCGAAGCGGCGGCGGCATCGGATTCCGGACCGCGTGCGGCATCGGCTTCCGGGCCGCGTGCGGCATCGCGTACCAGACGTTCGGCATCGCGTACCAGCAAGACCTCGGTCGGCTTCCCGGCCTTACCCGCCAGCAACGGCCCCGGCCCGAGACCGGAGTCCACCGCCCGACCGTCTATAGCGGCCACCACATCGCCGACCCGCGCGCCGACCCCGGGAGCCTCGAACGGCGACCGCGCCTGCGGCACCGACGCGTCCCCCGGCAGAATCCGCGTGATCCGCCAACGGCCGTCCGCGTCCCGCTCCAGATCCGCGCCGAGCCGGCCCTGGCAGCGCGCGGGATCGGCGGCGTGGCCGCTCTCGCGGACGTAGGCGTGCGAGGTGCCAAGCTCCCCGTGCACCTCCCAGAGCAAGTCCACCAGATCGTCGTGCGAAGCCAGGGCCTCGGCCAGCGGCGCGTACCGCTCCCACACCCCCGGCCAGTCGACGCCGCCCAAGTCGTCCCGCCAGAAGAAGTCGCGCTGGAGCAGCCACGCCTCCCGCAGCCCCTGCCGCCGCTCGGCGACCGGGTCCACGGTCACCCGGATCCGCTCCAGATCCAGCGGCTCCCGGTCGCCGTTGTCCGGACGCGCGTCAGCGGGCTGCAACCGCAGCACCCCGCCGTCGCGCACCAGCACCCGGCTGCCGTCGCCGCTCACGCAGAACGCGTGCGCCTCGTCGGTGAGCGTCAGGACGTCCCGCTTGGCGAAGTCGTAGCGCCGCAGCCGGGGCTTGTCCACCTCGTTGGAGGGATCGGACATGCTGTCGCCGAGCGCACCGTGTTTGAAGCTCTCCAGCCACAACACGCCGCCCTTGGCCGCACGCAGGCCCGAATAGTCCCCGGTCGGGACCGGGAACGGCACGACCCGGCCCCCGATCCCCGCGACGTCCACCCGGCTGCGCGGCGCGCCGGAGCCACTGTCGTCATCGTCGTCGGCATCGGCAACCGACTTCGCCTCGTCCCGGATCGGCCGCCCCCGGAGCGACGGCGCGAACGGCGACGGCTCCTCGGCGGACAGCGGCACCAGATAGGGCCGGGCTCCCGGGACGAAGAAGAGGTCGAACACCTCGTCCGAGTAATAGGGGTCGTAGGTGCGGTTGGACAGGAACGCCAGGTGCTTGCCGTCCAACGTGAACGCCGGACTCCAGTCCAGGAACCGGCCGTCGGTGACGTCGACCGGGGTCAGCGTCGCCACGTCCGCGAGCCGGATCTTGCGCGGCCCGTCCGCCCCGGTCCCCTCGGCCCAGGCCAGCCAGCGCGAGTCCGGTGAGAACACCGGGTCCTCGGCGAGCGTGCCCCAGGCGTGGTGCGGGCCGCTGGCCACGACCCGGGCCGTCCCGCTCTCGACGTCGATCACCAGCAGCCGGTTGTCCTCGGCGGAGACGGCCAGATGCGCGCCGTCCGGCGAGGCCGCCAGCCCCGCGACCCGGGTCACCTCGCCGGTCAGGATCCTGCGGATCCCGCCGCCTGCTCCGCTGCCGTCCCCGCCGCGGTCACCACCGCCCTTACCGGCGCCGGCACCGCCGCCCTGGCCGACGCCGCCGCCAACAGCCTCCCCGCCGACCGGCCCGATCTCGATCGACCACTCGCCGCCGGCATCGGTCACCCAGGCGGCGTACCCGGTCTCGCCGAGCACCACCGGCTGCCGGGCCCGGACCCCCGGCGTGACCGCCAGCGCCCGCGCCGGACCGTCCTTGGCCGTCAGCCAGTGGATCGTGCCGCGCACGGTCACCGCCGCGGCCCGGCCGGTCCGGTCCGCCGCGAACCCGCCGAGGTTCTTCGACGCCGCGACCGGATACTCCGCGCGGCCTATTCGGATACCGGCCAGCCGGACGTCCAATGGCCGCGCCGCGCCGTCCAAGTCGTCCAGCAGCCACAAGCGACCGCCGCGCATGAACACCACGCGCGCGCCGTCACTGCTGGCGTGCCGCGCGAAGAACCCGGACGGCTCATCAGTGTGCTGCCGGAGATCGGACCCGTCCGGCCGACACGAGTAGAGCTCTGACACTCCCCCGGCGTCGGACAGGAACGCGGCCCGGTCGCCGACCCACATCGGCGCGTCGATGTTGCCCTCGTGCTCGCGCAGGATCCGCTGGAAGCCTCCAGAGCCCTCCGCGTCGACCCACAGCTTCCCCGCGCGGCCTCCCCTATAACGCTTCCACCAGGCCGCGTCATGCGTGATCCCACGCCGCGTCATGACGGCACCGCCGGGCCCGCCGACAGCGAGCGCCTGCAGAGTCCCGTAAGGCAGTAGCGCAGGAACGCCGCCGGAAACCGCGAAGGCGTGCGCCCGCACGTCCCCGCGCTGCGGCAGTCGACCGCCGGCCACGATCAACTCGTCGGCCGAGGCCCAGCCGAGCACATCGGTCCGGTCGTCGGCCCAGTAGGTCAACCGCGTCGCGGCGCCGCCGTCGACCGAGGCCGTGTAGACCTCCGGCGACCCGTCGCGCTGCCGTGCCCACGCCACCCGCGCGCCGTCGGGCGACAGCCGCGGATGCCGCGCCGGCTGCCAGTCCGACGTGAACCGCGTGGCCCGCACCGGGCCGCCCGCCTCCGCGGGCAGCTCGGCGAGCCAGACGTCGTCTTCGGCGACGAACGTCAGCAGGTCCCCCGAAAGGTGCGGGAACCGCAGATACGAGGTCTGCGACATCAGCGCTCGTACACTCCCGGTACCGGCTTCGCCGCCGCCGGCGGCTCCTTGGCCAGCCCGTCCAGGGCGATCTCGATCGCCTTGTCCAGCTGCGGATCGCGCTCGGCGACGAAGTCCTGCGGCGCCATGGCCACCGGCACAGTCGGCTCGCAACCGTGGTTCTCCAGGCCGTACAGCCCCACCGAGTCGAAGCCGAACGCGTACCGGGGCTGGCTCACGAACGTGCCGTCCACCAGGTAGAAGCAGTCGTCCATGCCGATGACGCCGCCCCAGGTGCGCGCCCCGACCACGGTCACCCCGTGGTCCTTGAGCGCCTGGTTGATGATGTCGCCGTCGCTGCCGGCCTCCTCGTCGCACACCGAGACCAGCGGCCCCAGCGGCGCGTCGGGCGGGTAGGTGGACGGCTGCTCGCCGCGGGCGTACTCCCAGGCGATCGCCTTGCGGGTCAGCTTCTCGACCACCAGCGCGGAGGTCTGGCCGCCGCGGTTGCCGCGGGTGTCGACCACCAGGCCGTCCTTCGCGACCTGGGCGCCCAGGTCGCGGTGGAACTCGGCCCAGCCGGGCTCGGCCTGGTCGGGCAGGTGGACGTAGCCCAGGCGGCCGCCGGACTTCTCCAGCACGTAGGCCCGCCGATCGGCGACCCACGCGCGGTAGCGCAGCTGCACCTCGTCGGCGATCGGCACCACGACCACGGCGCGCGTGGCCCCGGCGGCGTTGCGCAGGGCCAGCTCCGTCGGCTGGCCCGCCTTGCCGGCCAGGAGCGCGGCCGGGCCGACACGCGGCGGGACCGGGACGCCGTCCACGGCCGTGATCGCGTCGCCGACCCGCGCCGCGATGCCCGGGGCCAGCAGCGGCGAGCGCGCCGCGGGCACCGAGCTGTCGCCCGGCAGGATCCTGGCGATCCGCCAGGTGCCGTCCTCGTCCGGCTTGAGGTCCGCGCCGAGCAGACCCTGCTGCCGGGCGTCGTCGTGGGACCGCTTCGGGGCGTCGACGTAGGCGTGCGAGGTCCGCAGCTCGCCTTGCAGTTCCCAGAGCAGGTCGACGAAGTCGTCGTCGGTCGCGCAGGCGTCGACCAGCGGCGCGTAGCGCCCGCCCGCGGCGTCCCAGTCGATGCCGTCCATGGCCGGCTTGATGTAGTTCTCGACCTGGAGCCGCCAGGCTTCCGCGAAGGCCTGCCGGCGCTCGGATCCGGGGAGCACCGACAGCCGGATCCGGGACAGGTCCACGGTCTCCGGCTTCGCGTCCTCGTCGTCCTTGTCCGCCGGCCGCGTCGTCAGGGTGCCGTGGTCGGCGACGACCAGGCGCGTGCCGTCGCCGGAGACCGCGTAACCGTCCAGCTCGCCGATCAGCCTCTGTTCCTCACGCTTGCCGAAGTCGAAGCGCACCAGGGACGGCCGCGGCTCGTCCTGGCCGGAGCCGGCCAGCTGGGTGCCCAGCGCGCCGGTGAGCGGCTTGACCAGCCAGGTGACACCGCCCTTGACGGCCGCGAGATCGGAGTAGGTGCCGGAGGCGACCGGGAACGGGACGGCGCGGGCGGTGATGCCGAAGGCGTCGATCACCGTGGCCGGGATATCAGCGTCCTTCTTCTCCTTGGCGTCGTCCTTGTCATCGCTGTCCACCGGGCGCCCGCCGAGTTCGGGGTCGAACGGCGAGGGCTCGGTCTCGGCCAGCGGGACCAGGTAGGGGCGGACCGCCGGCAGGAAGGAATAGTCGAAGAACATGTCCTCCTCGAACGTGTCGAAGGTCCGCGCCGACAGGAACGCCAGGTGCTTGCCGTCCGCGGTGAACACCGGGTTCCAGTCCCGGAACCGGGGCTCGGTGATGTCGGAGGTCTGCAGGCTCGCGACGTCGGCGACCCGGATCTGCCAGGCGTCCGCGACCATCGATCGCTGACTCCAGGCCAGCCACTTGGAGTCCGGGGAGAAGGCCGGGTCGGAGGCGAAGTTGACGCCCCAGCGCGGCATGGCGCGGAACTTGCCCTCACCGTCGGCGACCACGCGCAGGGTGCCGGCCTCGACGTCGATCAGCAGCACCTTGTTGTCGCGGGTGATGGCGGCCAGGTGCTTGCCGTCCGGGGCGGCGACGAGTTCCAGGACGTACCCGAACTCGCCGGTCAGGATCCGGCGGCGGGCCGAGCCGTCGACGGCCGCGATCTCGAACGAGTACTCGCCCTCGGTGTCTACGACCCACACGGTCTGCCCGGTCTCGCCGAGCACGACCGGCAGCCGGTGGCGCGTGCCCGGCTCGATGCCGATGCCGCGCGCCGGGCCGTCCTTGTGGGTCAGCCAGTGCACGGTGCCGCGGACCTCGACGGCGCTGGCCCGGCCGGTGTGGTCCGGGCTGAACACGCCGAGGTGCTTGGCGGCGTCGATCGGGCGCCGGGTGGTGGCGGTGCGGGCGCCGGGCAGCTTGATGTCCAGCGGACGCGGGTCGTCTTCGAGGTCTTCCATCACCCACAGCCGGCCGGCCCGCTGGAACACGATGCGGACGCCGTCGGTGCTGGCGCTGCGCAGGTAGTAGCCGCCCTCGCCGGTGGTGTGGCGGCGCAGGTCGGTGCCGTCTGGCAGGGCGGAGTAGAGCTCTGCGACGTTGTCCTCGTGGTCGGAGTGGAACACCACGCGGCCGTCGAACCACATCGGGTCGCCGAGGTTGCCGTCCAGGTCGGCCAGGAACCGCTCGAACTCGCCGCCGCCCTCGCGGTCGATCCACAGCTGGCCGGCCGCGCCGCCGCGATAGCCCTTCCACAGCCAGGAGTTGCCGGCGTAGAAGCGGCTGAGGACCACCGGGCTGCCGGCCACGCCGGGCTCGGCGACCGCCAGGGTCTTCAGGTTGCCGTACGGGAGCCGGGCGGGCTCGCCGCCCTCGAAGGGCACGGAGTGCGCGAAGTTGTAGAAGCGGTGGCCGTGGCCGCCCCAGCCGCGCACGATCACCTCGTCCGGGGACGCCCAGCCGATCGCCTCGGTGCGGGGGTGGCCCCAGTGCGTCAGCCGGTTGGTCGGGCCGCCGTCCACCGGCAGTGCGAACGCCTCGACGACGCCCTCCCGCGCGGAGGTCCACGCCAGGCGCGAGCCGTCCGGCGACAGCAGCGGGTGTTTGACGGGGACCCGGTCCGAGGTCACCCGCCAGGCACGGGCGGTCGCGGCGATACCGGGCAGATCGGTGAGCCACACGTCGTCGTCGGCGACGAAGGCCAGGGTCGATCCGGACAGGTGCGGGTGGCGGAGGTACGTCGTCGTCTGCGTCACTTGTCGAACGTAGGGCAAAGAGTTCCGACTGTGCCACTGATAAGGGACGATGGAGCCCGCACCGGGGTTTCGGCGCCCGGCACCTTGACGGAACGGCGACCCCGGCCCAGGGCCGGAGTCGCCGTCGGTTCGGACTGCTCACTCGGAGTCCGGACTACTCACTCAGAACTCTGAGATGAGTCCTCCGTCAGCCGCTAGCCCCAGTAGCAGCGGTGGTGCCAGTAGCCGTGCCAGCCACCGTCCCAGCCGCCGCCCTGCCAGCCGACCACGCTGACCACCACGTTGCCGTTCCCGTTGTCGACCACGTCGCGGCTGCCCACGACGTTGCCGACGCCCTGCGTCACGTCGCCGCTGGTGCCCTGGACGACGTTGCCGTTGCCGGCCCCGCTGTTGTTGCCGGAGGTCGACCCCGTGGTGGTGCCGAGGTTCGACCCGGTCGCGCTGACGTCGGCGCTGGCAGCGCCGGCGCCGGCGAGGATCAGGGCGGCGACCGTCGCGGTCGTCGCCAGGGTCTTGGTCACAAAAGACATCAGTCCTCCGTGTGGTTGTGAAGCCCCCCATCAGGGCCCGCACTGGGATTCTCACACCCCGGAACCCGTGATATGCGGATCATCACACTGAAACCACCGAAACAGGTCGGACTGTGACACGAAGGGCGTGCCGGTGCCGGACAGTCCGGGATTCGGGGGGACGGGACTGCCCGAAAGTCGGCGCTTTCCATGAACGTTGATGGGCCGCTGAGAATGCGGGGGTCCGTGCCGCACCTTCAACGGCCACGCCGCACCCGAGTCACTCGAACGAGCCAACGAGTGGTACCACAAACTCGGCCATCAACAACGGGCGCAGGCGTTCTTCCACTTCGAACTACTCGAAGAGCGCGGCACATCGCTTGGGATGCCTTGTGCCCGCCCACTCGACGGCAAGTTATGGGAGCTGCCGCTTCCACTGAGAATCACACGGTCGACGAGGAGGAAGTCGCGTGACCAGCCGTAGGACGCTCTCTGACCTTCGGCAGGACGGGGCCGAGAGCCCGGAATTCCAAGCCGCTTATACCGAGACCCGGCTCCGTTTCGAACTTGGGGAAGCTGTCCGGACTCGCCGCGAAGAACTCGGCTGGAGTCAGGCCGATCTCGCTGAACGCGCGGCGATGCGCCAACCGGCTATTGCTCGTTTTGAAGCAGGCGGAACGACCCCCACGCTCCCGGTCCTGGAACGTATCGCCGCCGCGCTCGGTCTCGTTCTGTCAGTCGAGTTGAAAGCAGTCCCGGAAGCCGCAGCGGTCAAGGTCCGCCCGGCCCGACACGGCAAAGCCGAGTCAGGCCGCACCGCGACCGGCTGAACCGCGGACACCGCGTCGGCCTCCGACCGATCACAGCACGGAAGCCGGCGGCCGGGGCATCAGTGATTCACGGGGAACCCGAGGTTCACCCCGCCGTGGCTCGGGTCCAGCCACCGCTGCGTGACCGCCTTCGTCCGCGTGAAGAAGTGCACGCCGTGCGGCCCGTAGGCGTGCGTGTCGCCGAACAGCGAGGCCTTCCACCCGCCGAAGGAGTGGTAGGCCACCGGCACCGGGATCGGGACGTTCACGCCGACCATGCCGACCTCGACCTGGTCGCGGAACCTGGCCGCCGCGCCGCCGTCGTTCGTGAACACGGCCACGCCGTTGCCGTAGGGGTTGCTGTTCACCAGCGCCAGTGCCTCGTCGTACGACGGTGCGCGCACCACTGAGAGCACCGGGCCGAAGATCTCGTCGGTGTAGATGCTCATCGAGGAGGTCACGTTGTCGAACAGCGTCGGGCCGAGCCAGAAGCCCGCTGCCGTGTCGATGCCGGCCTCGGCGCCGCCGATCGCGTGCTTGCGGCCGTCGACCACCAGGTCCGCACCGGCGGTGACGCCCGCGTCGAGGTAGGAGGTGACCTTGTCCCGGTGTACGCCGGTGACCAGGGGGCCCATCTCGCTGTCCGGCAGGCAGCCCGGGCCCACCTTCAGCGTGGCCATCCGCTCGGCGATCTTGGCGACCAGCTCGTCGCCGATCGGGTCCACCGCGACCAGGACCGACACCGCCATGCAGCGCTCGCCGGCCGCGCCGAAGCCGGCCGAGACCGCGGCGTCGGCGGCCAGGTCCAGGTCGGCGTCCGGCAGCACCACCATGTGGTTCTTGGCGCCGCCGAGGGCCTGGACGCGCTTGCCGTAGCGGGTGCCGTTCTCGTAGACGTAGCGCGCGATCGGCGTGGAGCCGACGAACGACACCGACTGGATGTCAGGGTGCTCCAACAGGCGGTCGACGGCCACCTTGTCGCCCTGCACCACGTTGAACACGCCGTCTGGCAGCCCCGCGCGCTGCCACAGGTGCGCCAGGAACACCGAGGCCGAGGGGTCCTTCTCCGACGGCTTCAGGACCACCGTGTTGCCGGCGGCGATGGCCACCGGGAAGAACCACATCGGGACCATCGCCGGGAAGTTGAACGGGGAGATGATCGCCACCGGGCCCAGCGGCTGGTGCAGCGAGTAGACCTCGACGCCGGTGGAGGCCGAGTCGTTGAAGTCGCCCTTGAGGAGGTTGCCGATGCCGCAGGCGAACTCCACGACCTCCAGGCCGCGCGCCACTTCGCCGAGGGCGTCGGAGTGGACCTTGCCGTGTTCGGCGACGATGAGGGCCGCGAGCTCGTCCTTGTGCTGGTTCAGCAGCTCCCGGAACGCGAACAGGACCGTCGTGCGCTTCGCCACCGATGCCGCGCGCCAGCCCGGGAACGCCGCCGCGGCCGCGGCCACCGCGTCGTCGGTCTCCTTCACCGAGGCGAAGTCCACCGACCCGGTGACCGCCCCGGTCGCCGGGTCGTGCAGGTCGCCGCGGCGAGCGCTGACGCCCTCCCACGCACGGCCGTCGATCCAGTGGGTGACGTGCTTGGTCATGGCGGATCCTTAAGAGGGAGACGAAATCCAACGTTGCTTTCGAGTCTGCAACCGCCCGACCGGCCCGACAACGTTCAGGCTGTCAGGCGATCCCGCGGAACCCCTGACAGCCTGATGCTCCTGACCGCCTGATGCTCAGGAGTCGAAGCCCATCCCGAACCGGTCCAACGTCCGCAGCCACAGGTTCCGGCGCCCGCCGTCATGGTCGGCACGGCCCAAAGCCGCGCTGGTCACCGTGATCCCGAACCACCGCGCCGGCTCCGGCGGGAACGGGACCGGCTTGCTCCGCACCATCTTCAGCCGCGTCCGCTCGGTCTCCGAGCCCGCGAGCAGATCGAGCATCACGTCCGCGCCGAACCGCGTCGCCCCCACCCCGAGACCGGTGTACCCGACCGCGTAGGCGACCGCGCCGCCGTGCGCCGTGCCGAAGAAGGCGCAGAAGCGCGAGCAGGTGTCGATGACGCCGCCCCACTTGTGGGTGAACCCCAGCCCCTCCAACTGCGGGAAGGTCTCGAAGAAGTGCCCGGCCAGCTTGTCGAAGGTCTCCGGCCGCTGATCCAGCCGCGAGGAGATCTTCGATCCGAAGTGGTACACCGCGTCGTAGCCGCCCCACAGGATCCGGTTGTCAGCGGACAGCCGGTAGTAGTGGAAGTGGTTCGCCGAATCCCCGACACCCTGCCGGTTCTCCCACCCGATCGCCGCCATCTGCGCCTCGGACAGCGGCTCGGTCATCAACGCGTAGTCGTAGACCGGGACGATGAAAGACCGCACCCGCCTCAGCAGACTCGGGAACGCGTTCGTCGCCAGCGCCACCTTCGGTGCCAGGACCTCACCGCGGTCCGTCGCGACCCGCATCAACCGGTCGTCGCGCTCCAGCACCGAAACCGGCGACTTCTCGTGGATCCGCACCCCGAGCCGCAGACACGCCTCGCGCAGCCCGAACGCCAACCGCGCCGGATCCACCGTCGCGCAGCCGGTCTTGTCCCACAGCCCGGCGTGGTACGTCGGCGAAGCGACCTGTGCCTGGACCGCTTCGCGGTCGAGGAACACCACGTCCTCGGAGGTCGGCGCGGCGGCCAGATCCTCGGCCTGCCACTCGGCCGTGGCGACCGCGAGCTCACCGCTGCGCCGGAAGTCGCACTCGATGCCGTAACGCTCCAGCGTGGCCTCGATCGCGTCGAGGTTCTCGTGCCCCAGCCGCTCCAGCGTGTCCATCTCGTCGGGCCACCGGGACTCGCCGTTGTCGTAGCCGTGGGTCAGCGAGGCGGAGCAGAACCCGCCGTTGCGCCCCGAGGCGGCCCAGCCGATCCGGTTCGCCTCCAGCAGCAGCACGTCTCGTTCCGGATCGCGTTCCTTGGCCAGCAACGCGGTCCACAGGCCCGAGTAGCCGCCGCCGACCACCACCAGATCGGCGGTGGTCCGGCCGACCAACGCGTCCAGGGCTCCGGGGCGGTCGCGGGTGTCGAGCCAATAGGGAGTCGGGGACGCGTCGGCAAGCAGTCGGTCGTACTTCATGGTGCAGCGGCACTCTCTCGGAAGCAGAAGGGGGCGCCGGAATCGACGCCCCCTAGTAATGAATTATACGTATTGCGGCCGTTGAAGAACGCTTAGTGAGCCTTCGACGTCTTCAGCCACTTCGGCACCTCGGCGACCGCGATGCCCGCCAGGGTGATGATCAGCATCAGCGATCCGATCACGTTGACCTGCGGCGGGATCCCCTTCTGCACCGCGTTCCAGATCCAGTACGGGAACGTCACCGAGTTGCCCGCGGTCATCTCCGTGATGATGAAGTCGTCGAAGCTCAGCGCGAACGACAACAGCGCCGCCGCCCCGATCCCGGGCGCCACCAACGGGAACGTCACCCGCCAGAAGGTCTGCCAGGGCGTTGCGTAAAGGTCCTGAGCCGCCTTCTCCAGCATCGGATCCATGCCGTTGAGCCGGGACTTCACCGTGATCACCACATAGCTGACGCAGAACATGATGTGCGCGATGAGGATCGACTTGAAGCCGAGGAAGCTCACGCCGAACGTGTTCAGGAACAACGCCAGCAGCGTGGTGCCCATGACGATCTCGGGCGCCGCCATCGGCAGGAACAGCACGCTGTTGACGAACCCGCGGCCCTTGAAGCTGTGCCGCACGATCGCGAACGCGATCATCGTGCCCAGCACCGTGGCGACCAGCGTGGCCAGCAGCGCGATCTCCAGCGACAGCATCAGCGGGTCGTGCAGGATGCCGTCGTCGAGCGGGTTCTTCCACGCGTCGAAGGAGAACTTCTCCCACTTGACGTTGTACTTGCCCGAGGGCTTGTTGAACGACATCCAGACGACGACGAAGTTCGGGACCAGCAGGAAGAAGAAGATCAGGAACGCGACGATGGCGATCACATGCTTGCGGAACCAGTTGACGACAGCCATCAGACGATCTCCTCCGTCCCAGCCTTCTTGATGTACGCCAGGGTGATCACCAGCGTGCCGACCATCAGCAGCACCGACAGCGCGGCACCGTAGGGGATGTTGCCGCCGGTGCCGATCATCTGCTGCTCGATCACCGTGCCGATCACCTTCGTCTTCGGCCCGCCGAGCATCACCGCGTTGGTGTAGTCGCCGACCGCCGGGATGAACGTCAGCAGCGTGCCGCCGACGATGCCGGGCAGCGCCAGCGGGAACGTCACCTTGCGGAAGGTGGCCCACGCCGAGGCGTACAGGTCCTGGCCGGCCTCGTGCAGCCGCGGGTCGATCTTCTCCATCGCGGTGTAGATCGGCAGCACCGTGAACGGCAGGAAGTTGTAGACCATGCCGCAGACCACGGAGAACGGTGTCTGCAGCACGCTGTTGTCGGAGTAGGTCCAGCCCATCCCGCTCAACAGCGGCGTGATGTGCAGCGTGTTCATCGCGTGCACCACCCAGCCGTCGTCGGCCAGGATCGTCTTCCAGGCCAGCGTGCGGATCAGGTAGCTGGTGAAGAACGGCGCGACGACCAGGGCCATCAGCAGGTTCTTCCAGCGTCCGGCCTTGAAGGCGATGAAGTACGCCAGCGGCAGCGCCAGGACCAGGCAGAACACGGTGCACATCAAGGAGTACTCGAGCGACCTGATGATCTGCTGGTGCCACTGGCTCCACACGTCGCCGAAGTTGGCCCAGCGCCAGCTGAGCACGAACCCGGTGTCCATGTCGCCGGTCTCGACCGAGGTCGAGACGATCGACCACATCGGCACGATGAAGAACACGACCAGCCAGATGATGCCCGGGGCCAGCAGCACATAGGGCAGGGTGGCCCGGCGCCGCCGTACCCGCTTGTCGGCCCGCAGTTCGGCCACGGTGGTCCCGGCGGCCATCGCCTCGGCGGCTTCGTCGGCCAGGGCCGGCGCGCTCACGAGCCGGCCTCCAGGTCCGCCTCCGCGCCGGCGTCGATGTCCTGCTTGCCGTCCAGGCCGAAGCCCTGCGACGGGTCCCAGGACACGACGACCTCCGAACCCGGGCGGTGGATCAGCGCTCCGTCGTTCTGCACGAACACGCCGAACTCGTCGCAGTAGGGGCCCTTGACGACGTACTGCGTGGACACCCCGACGAAGCTGGTGTCGGTGACCACGCCGCCGGCCAGCACGTTGTGACCGTCCGGCACATCCTCGGCCGAGGAGTGGATGGACACCTTCTCGGGACGGACGCCGACGATGACCTCCTCGCCCCCGGCCCGGTTGCGCGCGGCCGGTATCAGGACTCTGGTCCCGTCCTCCAGCACGACCTGCAAGTGCTCGCCGACCGGGCCGGCCACCTTGCCGGGCAACAGGTTCGACTGGCCGAGGAAGTTCGCGACGAACGTCGTCTTCGGGTTCTCATACAGGTCGGTCGGCGACCCGAGCTGCTCGATCCGCCCCATGTTCATCACCGCGATGGTGTCGGCCATGGTCATGGCCTCCTCCTGGTCGTGGGTGACGTGCACGAAGGTCAGGCCGACCTCGGTCTGGATCCGCTTGAGCTCGATCTGCATCTGCCGGCGCAGCTTCAGGTCCAGCGCGCCCAGCGGCTCGTCCAGCAGCAGCACCTGCGGCCGGTTGATCAGCGCCCGGCCCAGCGCGACCCGCTGCTGCTGGCCGCCGGAGAGCTGGTTGGGCTTGCGGGCGCCGATGTGCGAGAGCTCGATCAGGTCGAGCATGTCCTGCACCGGCTTCTTGATGTCCTTCACACCGCGCCGCTTGAGCCCGAAGGCGATGTTCTCGGCGATGGTCAGGTGCGGGAACAGCGCGTAGTTCTGGAAGACGGTGTTCACCGGGCGCTTGTAGGGCCGCAGCCGGGTGACGTCGTGGTCGCCGAGCAACACCCGGCCGGCGGTCGGCTCCTCCAGCCCGGACACCATGCGCAAGGTGGTGGTCTTGCCGCAGCCGGAGGCGCCGAGCAGCGCGAAGAACGAGCCCTGCGGGATCGTCAGCGTCAGATCCTTGACCGCGGCGAAGTCACCGAACCGCTTGGTGACGTTCACCAGCTTCAGATCGCCGGCCTCTGTGTCCACCCGCGCCCTGCCGCGCTCTGATACCGCCCGCGGCCTAGTGTCAGTGTCTTTGCTCATCTACCGCTGCCTGCCTGTCGTGCCATCGGGGAGGGGATCGGAAAGGGGAAGGGAGGGGCCCGGCATCAGCCGGTGACGTCCTTGAACTGCGACACGTACTTGTCGAGGGTCTTCAGATCCAGGTTCTGGAACTCGTGCGCCTTGGCCTTGGTGGCCGCGTCCGGGAAGATCAGCTGGTTCTGCAGCGCGTTCGCGTCAATGGTCTTCATCGCCGCGTCGGCGCCCTGCATCGAGGGGATATAGCTGATGTAGTCGTCCAGCGCGGCGCCGACCTTCGGCTCCAGCATGTAGTTCATGAACTTCTCGGCGTTGGTCTTGTGGGAGGCCATGGCCGGGATGCACATGTTGTCGGTGAACCAGAGCATGCCCTCGGTCGGCACCACCCAGACGATGTTCGGATCGTCGATCTGCGCGATGTCGCCGGAGTACGCCATGCACATGGCGTAGTTCCCGTTGGTCAGGTCATTGATGTAGTCGTTCCCGGTGAACTGCCGGATCTGGTTGTTGTCCCGGGCCTTCTGGATGTAGGCGACCGCGGCGTTGAACTGGTCGTCGGTGAACTTCGCCGGGTCGGCCCCGGTGGCCAGCAGCCCGAACCCGACGCCGTCCTCCATCTCGGCGAAGTAGCCGACCTTCCCCTTGTACTTGGCGTCGGTCATCATGTCCTTGATGGACAGCTGCTGCGCCTGGTCCTTGGTGAGCCCTGCGGACTTGAGGTTGACGCCCATCAGCGTGAAGCCCAGCGCCCACGGCACGGTGTGCTTGCGGTTCGGGTCGTAGGCCGGGTTGGCCGTGTCCGGCAGCAGGTCCTTGAAGTTCGGGATGTTCGCCAGGTTCAGCGGCTCCAGGTAGCCCATCTGCCGGAGCTTGCCGATCATCCAGTCCGAGAGCACCATCAGGTCGCGGCCGGTGTCCTGGCCGGCGGCCAGCTGCTGGTGGATCTTGGCGAAGAAGTCGTCGTTGGAGTTGACGTCCTCGGTGTAGTTGACGGTGATCCCGGTCTCGGTCTTGAAGTTGTCCAGCGTCGGCCGCTTGTTCTTGTCGTTCGGGTCGACGTCGATGTAGGACACCCAGTTGGAGAAGTTGACGATCTTCTCGGTGTCCGACTTGTCGGCGCCCTCCTTGCCCTCCGACGGCGCCGCCGACGACCCGGAACCGCTGCCGGCGCTCCCGGCCGAGCCGTGGTCGGTCTTGGTCGCGCAGGCGCCCAGCAGGCCGGCCGCGCCCAGACCGACGCCGGCGGCCAGGAACCCGCGGCGCGAGGCGCCGCCGAGCTGGCGCCTGAAGGCTTCGGGGTAACGGGCGGCGGCTTCGAGGAACTGCTCGCGGTCCCGGGATATGTCGTTCATGCGGTGGTCCGTCCTATCACCTGTGGGGCTGACATGCGGCGGATGGTGCGGTGGCAGGTAGGTGGCTCAAAGGTGGCTCAGAGGTGGCTCAGAGTTCGAAGATGGTGCGGTGCCAGGGCTTGCGGGCCACGCCGGTCAGGTCGTGCATCGTGTGCTTGACCTGCGTGTACTCCTCGAAGGAGTAGGTCGACATGTCCTTGCCGAAGCCGGAGGCCTTGTAGCCGCCGTGCGGCATCTCGCTGATGATCGGGATGTGGTCGTTGACCCAGACGCAGCCGGCGGCGATCTCCCGTACGGCGCGCAGCGCGCGGTAGTGGTCGCGGGTCCACACGGAGGCGGCCAGGCCGAAGGGAGTGTCGTTGGCCAGGGCCAGGGCTTGCTCGTCGGTGTCGAACGGCAGCACGGTCAGCACCGGGCCGAAGACCTCGTCGCGGACGATCTCCGAGTCCTGAGCGACCCCGGTGACCAGCGTCGGGCGGTAGTACGCACCGGCCGCCAGCGCGCCGCCGGGCGCCTCGCCGCCGACCACGATCTCCGCCCCGTAGCCGCGGGCGCGGTCCACGAAGCCGGCGACCCGGTCCCGCTGCGTATAAGAGACGAGAGGTCCGAGGTCGGTCGCGGGGTCGAAGGGATCGCCGAGCGACACCCGCGCGTACAGGTCCGCGACCCCGGCCACGAACTCGTCGAACCGGCTGCGGTGCACGTACGCGCGGGTCGCCGCGGTGCAGTCCTGGCCGGTGTTGATCAGCGAGCCGGCCACGGCGCCGTGGATCGCGGCCTCCAGATCGGCGTCGTCGAAGACCACGAACGGCGCCTTGCCGCCGAGTTCCAGGTGCACGCGCTTGACCGTGCGGGAGGCGATCTCCATGACCCGCTTGCCGACCGGGGTGGAGCCGGTGAAGGAGACCATCCGCACGTCCGGGTGGGCCAGCAGCGCCTCGCCGGCCACCGGTCCGGTGCCGACGACCACGTTCACCACACCGTCCGGGATCCCGGCGTCGGTGCAGGCCTGGGCGAACAGCAGCGCGGTCAGCGGGGTGATCTCGGCCGGCTTGAGCACGATGGTGTTGCCGGCCGCGATCGCCGGCAGGATCTTCCAGGCCGCCATCTGCAGCGGATAGTTCCACGGCGCGATCGAGGCCACCACGCCGATCGGCTCGCGCCGGATCGCGCTGGTGTGGTCGGCGGAGTACTCGGCCGCGGCTTTGCCCTCCAGGTGGCGGGCGGCCCCGGCGAAGAAGGCCGTGTTGTCGACGGTGCCGGGGACGTCGAAGCCGGTGGACAGCCGGATCGGCTTGCCGGTCTGGCGCGACTCGGTCTCGGCGAACTCCCGGGCGCGCTCGTCGAGCAGTCGCGCGAGCCGGTGCAGGGCGGCCGAGCGCTCGGCCGGGGTCGCCCTACTCCATACGGGGAACGCCCGATTGGCCGCGTCGACGGCCAGATCAGCGTCGCGCCCGTCACCGAGTACGAGGTCGGCGACGGTGGAGCCGTCCGCCGGATTCGTGACCTGATGCACGACTCCTGACGATCCGGTCCTGGGTCCCCCGCCGATGTACTGGTGCACAACGTTCTCCTTGACGGCTTGCAAACCTTGACGCGCTGTCGGGTACACCGGCGCACCCGCCGGCCACTTCCTGTTCGGAACGCTGTCATCCGCGTTCGAGTGAGGATCGTTACAGACATCCGGCCGAGAAACAAGGGATTCCGTCGAAGGAAATGAATCTCGCAACGAAATCGCGACCTGCCGCTGGCCTGCGAAGACCGATCCCGCGCCGCATCGATGTCGGATCGATTTCCGCCGATCCCTTGCGCCGGCCCCGGCGCACCTGGCAGGGTGCCTCGGCAGTGCGATCCTTCTGAACACTTTGCAAAGAACAACGGGTTAAGCAACCCGCACAGCGCGGCCCGCACCCGCACCTGACGGCCCCGGCCGGCCCGGCACTCCCGGCGGACCGGCCGCCGCCCCGTGAGCCCCGCAGAGCCCGCACGCCCCAGGAGCACCGTGAGCAGCGCAGACCGTCCCGAGCCGACCGACGACGAGCCGGCGCCGAGCGCCGGGCGGGCCGACGAGGCCGACCAGCAGGCACCCGCCGCCGACAAGGCGGCCCTGCCGTCGATGTACGCCACCCAGTACCCGACCGTCGGCGACGTCCTCCAGCTCGGCCCGATCAAACAGGGCGGGCCGCGGGTGGTGGCCGGGGCGACCGGACTGGACCGGGTGGTGCGCTGGGTGCACGTCACCGAGCTGGTCGACGTCGCGACCATCCTGCGCGGCGGCGAACTGGTGCTGTCCACCGGCATCGCCTGGCCCGAGGACCGCGACCGGCTCGCCGACTTCGTCGCCGACCTGGCCAAGCTCGGCGCCGCCGGCCTGGTGCTGGAGCTGGGCCGCCGCTACACCGACAGCAGCCTGCCCAAGGCGCTGCTGGCCGCCGCCGAGAAGCACAGCCTGCCGGTGATCACCCTCGCGCTGGACACACGTTTCGTCGGCATCACCGAAGCCGTACACGGTCTGATCATCGACGCTCAGCTGGCCGAGCTTCGCGCCTCCGACGAGGTGCACCAGACGTTCACCGAACTCGCCGTCGAGGGCGCCTCCCCGGACGAGGTGGTCCAGCAGATCGGCCGGATGTGCGGCTGCCCGGTGGTCCTGGAGAACCTGGCGCATCAGGTCCTCACCTACGCCCAGGCCGGGGCCGACCCCTCGGATCTGCTCGACGGCTGGGAGGGCCGCTCCCGTTCGGTCCGCACCACCGGCCGCACCTCTTACGACGAGCGCTCCGGCTGGCTCACCACGGTGGTCGGCGCCCGCGGCCACGACTGGGGCCGCCTGGTCCTGATCTGCAACGACCCGCTGCCGGTCCCCCGGCTGTCCATGCTACTGGAGCGCGCCGCCGCGACCCTGGCCCTGAACCGGCTGGTCGAGCGGGACCGCGACTCGCTCGAGCGGCAGACGCACCGGACCCTGCTGACCGCGATCCTGTCCCACGGCCAGCCGGCGTCCGAGGTGGCACTGCGGGCCCGGGCGCTCGGCGTCACCCTCGACGGCCGCCGGCTGGTCGGCGTGGTGCTCCGGCTGCGCACCGCCGCGCACCCCACGGCGCTGGAGACCCAAGCCCGGCTGCGCGAACTGACCGACCAGGCCGCGTCGGCCATCCGCGACCGCCGGCTGTCGGCGCTGATCGGCACCCTGGACGAACACAGCGTCGGCCTGCTGCTGGCCCTGGGCCCCCAGGACCGCGAGGACGCCGCGCTGGACGGGTTCGCCGAGCGCGTGCGCCGTCTGGTCGAGCGCCCGACATCCCCCTCCTCCGCCGACGGCTACGTCATCGCGGTCGGCACCTCGGTCGGCGCCGTCCGCGACGCACGCCGCTCGCTGTTGGAGGCGGTGCAGGTCGCGGACGCGGCGGTGCGGCAGCCGGGAGGGCAGGCGCCGTATCACCGCCTGGTCGACGTCCGCCTGCGCGGCCTGCTGCATCTGCTCCGCGACGACGCCCGCCTGCAGACCTTCGTAGAGCGCGAACTCGGCCCGCTGCTGGCGTACGACGCGGAGCGCGGCACGGACTTGGTCAAGATGCTGTCGGTGTACGTGGACTCGGGCCGCAACAAGTCGGCGGCGGCCGACGCGGCGCACCTGTCGCGACCGTCGTTCTATGAGCGGCTGCACCGGATCGAGCGGATCCTGTCGGTGGATCTGGATTCGGTGGAGTCGTGTCTGGCATTGCACGTGGCCCTGCTCGCGCTGGAAGCTATAAGGCCATGAGCCCCCAACAGCCCTATGACGAAGTCGCCGAAGAGTACGCCGCGAACTTCAGCGACAGCCTGTCCAAGTACCCCCTGGAACGTGGCCTCCTGGCCTCCTTCGCCGAGCTGGCGAAGGAGGTCGGCGGGCCGGTCGCGGACGTGGGCTGCGGGCCGGGGCACGTCACCGCGTACCTGAGCGGGCTGGGGCTGGACGCCTTCGGAGTGGACGTGTCCTCCGGCATGATCGCCGTGGCCCGCGCCAGGAATCCGGAGCTGCGGTTCGAGGTCGGATCGATGGCCGCGCTGGACGTCGCCGACGGTTCGCTGAGCGGGATCCTGTCGCGGTACTCGATCATCCACACGGCGCCAGAGGACGTTCCCGCGACACTGGCCGAGTTCCGCAGGGTTCTGGCTCCCGGCGGCTGTGCGCTCATCAGCTTTCCGGGGACCGACGACGATTCGTCGCTGACCGTTTCCTACGACCACAAGGTCTACACCGCCTACCGCTGGTGGCCCGACCATTTCAGCGCCCTGTTGCACGAGGCGGGCCTGGAGGAGGTGGGACGCCTCGTCGAGCGACCAGTGCCGGAGGCGCCGCGGCAGTTCCCGGTGGTGAACCTGTTCGCCCGGCGGGAGGCCTGAAACCGCGCCCGATGGGCCATGCTGGGTACCGACAGGTAACTTCGCCCACCCACGAAGGACACGTCCATGGCCCCCACCCCCGAGACTGTCTCTTATA
>NZ_JAAFYZ010000097.1 GCF_018274385.1 Catenulispora pinistramenti
AAGTTCGCGCTATCACAAACCGCAGCTCACACGCATGACCGCAAGCGCGCGGACTTTACCCCCGGACACCGGTGCTGTACCCCCCGGGCTGACGACGCGACCGAGGGGAACGGACCGCACCACCTCACAAACCGCAGCCGCTGAGACTCACCCAGCCACCCGAGGGAACCGCGCTAGTTTCCCTGAGGTTGCCGAGGCCCGCCGGAGGCCCGGCCCTTCATCACAGCCCTTGACCTTGACTTTGCTCTTGCTCCAACCTACCGGAGATAAAGAGGCCTGAAATGCGCCGGGGTTGTGAACGCGAAACCCGGCAGCCGACATACAGACTCGCCGACCCGAACCCCGAACCGGCACAACTATGACCGAAGGCCGTAAAAAATAGCCTTTAACCAAAGCACCAACCGCAAGCCCCAAGCCAAAACCCACCGCGCGACACCTGAGCACCTGGACATTAGCCCCCAACCTCACGAAGCAGAAGCACCAGCCGCAGCCTCCAAACGCTCCCCACCACGCGCAACAGCCTCCCGCGCGTCATACCGAAGCAGCGCGGGCACCGTGGCGGCGAGTAGCCCGATCCCGGCCAGGCAGGCCAGCCCGCCGGACACCACGGAGACGCGCGGGGTGAAGGCGGTCGCCGCGGCGCCGGACTCCAGGTCGCCGAGGCGGGGGCCGCCCGCGACGACGACCATGTAGACGCCCTGGAGGCGGCCCTGCATCCCGGGTGGGGTGGCCACCTGCATCATCGTCGAGCGGTAGACGGCGCTGACCTGATCCGCGCCGCCGGCGACGGCCAGCATGGCCAGGCCGATCCAGAGCACCGACGCCGCGCCGAAGGCGGCGATGGAGGCGCCCCACACCACGATCGCCAGCACCACGCCCAGGCCCTGGCGGTTGACCCGGGTCAGCAGGCCGCCGAGTCCGGTTACCAGCAGTGCGCCGGCGGCGGGGGCCGCGTACATGAGGCTGGCCGTGGTCGCGCCGCCGTGGTATTGGCCGTAGGCGAGGGCCGGGTAGAGCGCCTTGGGCATGCCGAAGATCATGGCGTTGATGTCCGCCAGGAACGACGCGGTGATGATGCGCTCGCCGCGGATGAAGCGCAGGCCCTCCAGGACCGAGGCGAGCCCGGCACGCGGGGCGTCCTCGCCGGCCGGTAGCGCGGGCAGCCGCAGCACGGCGTAGAGCGCGGCGAAGAAGGTCAGCACGTCGAGGCCATACGCCCACTGGAAGCCGCCGACACCGACCGCCACCCCGGCCAGCAGCGGGCCGACGATGACCGAGAACGTCATGCTGCCGTAGGACAGTGTGTTGGCCGCCGACAGCTTCTCGGCGCGCACCAGCACCGGGGTCAGCGAGCGCCGGGCCGGCCCGTCCACGGCGGCGAAGCCGGCCTGCGTCGCCACACAGACCAGCAGCAGCGGCACATTACGCAGCCCGGCCGCGGCCTGCGCGAAGAGCACCAGGCTGACCGCCATCGTGCCGATCGACGTGATCAGCAACAGCTTGCGCCGGTCGACCGCGTCGGCGATCGCGCCACCGTAGAGGCCGAAGAACACCAGCGGGATCAGCGCGGTCAGGCTGGCCAAGCCGACGTCCAGCGAGGAGTGCGTGATCGCATACACCTGAAGCGGGACGGCGACCTGCGTCACCTGCGTACCGATCGAGGACACCGCCTGCCCGCCGAACAGCCGCCGGTAGGCGGGAGACTCCCGCAGCGGGGAGATGTCGGAGACGGCTGATCGGGCTATTCGGCCCAGGCGGGCGGTAAGACTCACGGGCGCATGGTATCCGTGACGGCCGGACGCCTGACCCCGTCCTCGGATTCTCGGAATCTCGGATTCGTCGGGCAGAGGGTCCCGTGCCGGTGCGCCACAGCACGATGCGAAGAACTTTCAGGTCGTCGCGGAATTCATCAGCGCTTCGGCCAGAACCAGAGCGGCGAGTCGAGCAGGCCCTGGCCGGGCAGGACGGTCTCGCCGTTGACCTTCTCCAGCCCGATCATCCCCACGTCCCGGTGCAGCTTCGCCGCCGCGCGCCCGATGGCCTCGATCAGGCCGCCGGCGTGCGAGACCACGATGATCTGGCTGCGCTCCGACACCGCCGCGATGAGTGCGCCCAGGGGTGGCAGCAGCTCCGGGTGCAGGCTGGTCTCGGGCTCGTTGAAGACCAGCAGGTCCGCCGGGCGGGGGCTCAGTAGGGCGGCGGCGAGCAGGAGGTAGCGGAGCGTGCCGTCGGACAGTTCCGGGGCGCCGAGCGGGCGGAGCAGGCCGGGTTGGCGTAGCTGGAGTGTGAAGCGGCCGTCGTCACCGACCTGGATGTGTAGGCGGCTGCCCGGGAAGGCGGCGTCGACCGCCTCGTCCAGCGCCGGGCCGCGGCCGGTCGCGATGATGGTCTGGAGGGCGGCGGCCAGGTCGGCGCCGTCGTGGGCCAGGACCGGGGTGCGGGTGCCGATCTGCGGGGCGCGGGCCGGGGCGTCGGCGTCGGTGCGGAAGTGGTCGTAGAAGCGCCAGGAGCGGATGCGTTCCCGGATGCGGAACAGCTCCGGGGCGGCCTCGGGGTCGGCGAATTCGCTCAGCATGCTGTCGAACTGCTGGATCGGGTAGGGCTTGGCGGCCCACTTCCCGTCGGCGCCGCGGACTCGGATGGAGTCGTTGTGCCGCTCGATGAGCGAGGTCGCCGAGCGCAGCACCGGCCCGTTCCACACCGCCTCGGTCTTGATCGCCGGGTCCAGGTTGAACTTCGCGGCCTCCGGATCGCCGCTGGGCACCGGCAGGCCGAGGTCGATCGCGTAGCCGAACTCGTCGCCGCCGAACCCCAGCCGCAGGCCGACCGGCACGCTGCGCACCGTCCCCTGCGCCCGCTGCCCCGGCTTCGTCCCCCGCTCCGGCCCGGCCCACAGGGTCGAGCGCAGGCCGCCCTCGCGTGCCAGCGCCGCCACGGCCCCGTTGCGCGAGACGTCGGCCAGCAGCCGCACGGCCCGGTACAGGCTGGACTTGCCGCTGCCGTTGGCCCCGGTGACCACGGTCAGCGGCCCGATCGGGAGGCACAGGTCGCGCAGGGAGCGGTAGTTCTCGACGGCGAGGGTGGTGATCATGCTCCGACGATAGGCGCCGGTACCGACGCTCACACTTCAACAGCGCACGCTTCAGCAGCTCACACTTAAGCAGCTCACACTTCAGAGCAATGGGCCGCCCGCGTGTCAGCGCTTGATCGCCACGCCCCCGTACATCGCGATGTCCCGATCGCGGATCGGTGCGGCGTCGGCGTCCGGCCGCCAGTGGTGCACCAGCGTGACGCCCGGCTCAAGAAGCTCAAGGCCCTCGAAGAAGGCCTCGGTCTCGCTCTTGTTCCGCACCTGCAGCGGGATCCCGCGCGCGTTGTACTCGCGGCTGACGCCGCCGACGCCGACCGGGTCGGTGTCGCCGGTGAACACCGTCAGGGCCAGGAAGCTGCCCGGGGCCAGCGCGTCCATGAAGCCGCGCACGATGCCCTGCGGGTCGTCGGAGTCCAGGACGAAGTGGGCGATCGCGATCAGCGACAGCGCCACCGGCTGGGAGAAGTCCAGGACCTCGCGCAGCCGGGGGTTGTCGATGATGGACTTCGGGTCGCGGAGGTCGGCGTCGATGTAGCAGGTGGCGCCCTGCTCCGTGCTGGACATCAGGGCCCTGGCATGGGTCAGCACGATCGGGTCGTTGTCGACGTAGGCGACCCGCGCCTGCGGCGCGATGGCCTGCGCGATCTCGTGGACGTTGGGCGACTTGGGGATGCCGGTGCCGATGTCCAGGAACTGGCGGACGCCGTACTGCTCGGCGAGCCGACGGACCACGCGCTCCATGAAGTCTCGGGTGGTGCGCATCGAGATCGGGAGCGCGGGCCAGGCCTGCACCGAGGCCTCGGCCGCGGCGCGGTCGGCCTCGAAGTTCGTCTTGCCGCCGATGAGGTAGTCGTAGACGCGGGCCGCATGCGGTACGTCCATCCGCAAGTCCACCGCCGGGTACTCGCCCCCCGCCGGCTGTGCGTCCCCGACCTCGTTCGTCATCGCCCGCCTCCTCCTCACCGCCGCAGTGATCGCGGTCTCGCAGTCGCATGCTAACGGTCTTTCCGCGTGTATGCGTCAGCGCCCTTATGCCGGACGGCCACAAATGGTTCATCTCCGGGCCCTGTCTTCCTCCTGACATCACCGCTAGCCTCCACGGCGGATGAGCAATCCTCATCTCTTTCCGCCCCCAGGAGGAACCCCATGCCCACTGCCTGGCTCCGCCGGCTCACGTCCGGGGCCGCGACGCTCGGTGCCGCGGTCCTGGCGCTGGCCGCCACGGTCGCGCCGGCCGCCGCCGACGTGAACTCCGCCCCGCTGTCCCACACCAGCGTGGTCGGCCTGCACAACACCTACGACGACGGGACCGCCTTCCCGCGGCTGGCCAACGCGCTGGACGCCGGCACCGGGATGATCGAGCTCGACACCTGGACCGACGTGTTCACCAACGAGTGGAAGGTCAGCCACAGCGATCCGACCGGCAACCAGAACAACTGCGTGGACGCCTCGCAGCCCTCTGACATCTACACCGGCTCGGCGAACAAGGACCTCGGCTCCTGCCTGGACGACGTCAAGTACTGGCTGGCCTCGCACCCGACCTCCGGACCGCTCTACATCAAACTCGAGATGAAGATCGGCTTCGAGGCCGACCTGGGCATGGGCCCGGCGCAGCTGGACGCGCTGATCAACAGCCACCTCGGCAACCTGGTCTACCGCCCCGCCGACCTGCTGGGCGGCACCTACCCGACGCTGGACGCGGCGGCGAAGGCCGACGCCTGGCCGGCCCGCTCTGCGCTGGCCGGGAAGGTCATCCTCTACGCCATTCCGGGCACCGTGGAGCTGGCCAACCCGTTCGACACCCTGCACACCGACGTCGAGTACGCGACGTACCTGAAGAACCTGGCCGCCGCCGGCAACGTGGCGCAGGCCGCCGTCTTCCCGAGCGTCCTGGGCGCCCAGGCCGGCGACCCGCGCGGCCAGTACTCGGACACCTCGATCCGGCCCTGGTTCGTGGTCTTCGACGGTGACGCCAACACCTACGTCACCAGCGTCGACACCTCCTGGTACGACACCAACCACTACATCCTGATCATGACCGACGCGCAGAACGTCGCCCCGGCGCTCAGCGACACCGCTCCCAGCCAGGCCGACGCGCAGGCGCGGGTGGCGTTGCTGGCGAGCAAACACGCGAG
This sequence comes from Catenulispora pinistramenti, assembly GCF_018274385.1. Classification (GTDB taxonomy): domain Bacteria; phylum Actinomycetota; class Actinomycetes; order Streptomycetales; family Catenulisporaceae; genus Catenulispora; species Catenulispora pinistramenti. The sequence continues at coordinate 5,227 of NZ_JAAFYZ010000097.1, forward strand.
CGTGGTGTCGACCGACTGGACCGGGCTGCCCGCGGTGCTGTCCGAGGTGCTGCCGCGCGGCTGAACCATCTGGACCCAGCCGAACCTGAACCCAGCTGGACCTGAACCCAGCTGAACCTGAACCAGCTGACCCTGAACCCAGCTGAACCCACACCGCCCGGCCGGGCTCCCGCGGCCGGGCGGTTCGCATGCCCCGGCCACGGCCCGATCAAGAGGCGGGGCTGGTGGTGACCCGCCGGCGCGGCCGGGAGAAGTTGCACTACCTCAACCCGGTGCCGATCCGCCTCGTCCACGACCGCTGGGTCGGCAAGTACACCGAGCAGTGGGCGGCCGGGCTGGTCGGGTTGCAGCACGAGCTGGAACAGGAAGAGGAGCGGCAGCTGATGGAACGTGTCTTCGAGATCTATATCCGCACCGCGGCCGATCGTCGAGGGCGAGAACCTGGTGGTCGATCCGCCGCGCCGGCTGGTGCGGACGATGCGCGCGCTGTGGGGTCCGGCGGCCGAGGCGGCCGGGACGTCACGGGTGACGTGGGAGATCGAGCCGGTCGGGGACGCGTGCCGGCTGACCGTCGTGCACGACCAACTGCCGCCGGACGTGCCGTCCGAGGTCTACGGCGGCTGGCCGATGGTGTTGTCCGGGCTGAAGACGTGGCTGGAGACCGGGGAGACGCTCACCACACCCGGTTCGCTTATGTATCAGAACACTGAGAAGAACCAGAACACTGAGAAGACAGGAGGCTGAAATGTCCCAGACCACCATCACCGACATCGGCACCGTCGGGATCCCGGTCGGCGACCAGGACAAGGCGTTGGAGTTCTTCACCGGCACGCTGGGCTTGGAGAAGGGTCTCGACCTGCGCGCCACCGAGGGCTTCCGCTGGCTCACGGTCGCCGCACCCGGCGCCGACGTGTCCGTCGCCCTGATCGCGGGCGAGGGGGCCGGGCAGGACACCGGCATCCGGTTCATGGTCCCCGACGCCGAAGCCGAGCACACCGCGATGCGGGAGCGGGGCGTCGAGGTCGGGGAGCTGCTGCGCTGGCCCGGGGTGCCGGCCATGTACGAGTTCAAGGACCCGGACGGCAACCGGTTCGAGATCGTCGAGGGTGCGGCCTGATCAGACGGTCTCGACCTGGACGCCGTGCCAGAACGCCACCCGGTCGCGCACGTGCTCGGCCTCGGTCTTGGGCTGCGGGTAGAACCACGCGGCGTCCGGGTTGGCCTCACCGCCGACGGTGACGGTGTAGTAGCTGGCCAGGCCCTTCCACGGGCATACGGTGTGGGTCTCGCTGGCGGAGAAGAACTCGCTGTTCAGCGACTCCGCCGGGAAGTAGTGGTTGCCCTCGACGACCACCGTGTCGTCGCTCTCGGCCAGGACCTGGCCATTCCATACGGCTCGCATCGCCATGAGTGTCCTCCATGTTCGCCCGCGCCCTGCCGCGCTCTAGTGATCGTCTCACTCAAACGTAACCCGGCGCGGGCCTGGTTGCTTCCCGGACCTCTGCCGCGTCCAGAGCCCGATCCCCTATTGTGTGGCGGACATCGCAGGGCAATGCCATTCCCGGGCGGGCCCGCGAACCGACCCGAGAAGGTGCCGATGCCCGCCGCCTCCATACCGACCACCACGATCGCGCGCGCCGCGCAGCTGGTCGGATTCGCCGTCGTCGCCGGGGCCCTGGCCGTGGTCTCCTGGCGCGGCACCAGCCTGAACCTGCCGAACGTCGGGCAGTTCGCCGGCGTCATCGGCTCGGGATTCCTCGGCGGCATCATCAATCCACTGATGAAGCGGCTGTCCGGACCGAGCAGCATCACCACCACGACGGCAACGGCCCAGATGACGCAGACCGCCGAGGCCTCGCAAGTGACGCAGGTGACCCAGACCGCCGAAGCCGTGCAGAACAAGGCGGCCTCGGCCCTCGGGCAGAAGACCGACGCGATGTGGGACATCGCGGTGGTGATCGGCGCCGCCGCGATCGTGGCGGCCGCCCTGGCGCTGGCGATAAACGGCCAGCGGCACGTGAACGCGGCCGCGGCCCTCACCGCGCTGGCGACGGCCTTCGGCGCGCTGTTCATCGACACCTCGAAGGTCACGCACAGCCTGGGGTCGAGCGCCGGGAGCTGAGTCAGGGGCTTCAGGGACGAACCGTGACGTTGAGATCGACGTAGGGCCCGTCGGGCGACGGTGCCGCCTCGGCTGTCACTTGGGCCAGGGCGACACTTCCGTCCTCGGCCGCCATGCAGAACTCGTCGCCGGGGTGAACTGTCAGCACCGAGACGACGCCGGCTTGGAGCACGCTGGAGCAGTCGAACACGTCGAGAGTGGTGTCCTGCTCCAACGGGGCGAGGTTGCCCGACCCGATCAGCGTGGATGTGCCGCTCAGGCTGAGGCCGAAGACGGTGGTCGCGCTGGGCGGCGGGCCGGAAGTGACCTCTTCGCCGCCGGCGTCGACCCGCATAGTTCCCTGCCACACTGCTTCGCTGGTCGAGGGTGACGAGGGACTGCCGATAGAGGGACTGCCGATATTCGTGGGAGTGGTCGTGCCGCCGTTGCCCGGCCCGCCGCCCTGGTGCCGCATCGTGACGACCACGACTCCCGTGAGCACGGCCGCCCCGGCCAGTACCGCCGACTGGTACCGCAGGAGCCATGGTCTGCGCGCGCGCTGCGGTTGCCACGGTTGCGGTTGCCACGGTTGCTGCGGTTGCGGTTGCGGTTGCGGTTGCGGCGGTTGCCACGGTTGCTGCTGCACCTGCAGCGGTTGCGACGGTTGCTGCTGCACCTGCAGCGGTTGCGGCTGCAGCACATAGCGGGTCTGTGCCATCCGAGCCGTCTCGACCGGCTTCCGCCTCGGCCGCGGCGGCTGCGGCAGCACGAAGAACGATGCCAGGAACCGCCGCCAAAACGGCTGCCCGCGCCAGTTCCGCTCCCTGGTCGCTCCCGCCGCGTAGCGCACGTCGGTGAGCGAGGACCAATAGCGGTGGCCGAACGACCCGCGCTCGCGATTCACGCCTGCCCCTCCTGCGGCGCCGCGGCCGTTTCCGGTGGCGGACCGGCCTGGAGCTCGAAGGCCGGGTTGAGGCGTGCGGATCCGAGCTGGCGGAGCACCGTGGGCGCGGAGCAGCCGACGACTATGGCCGCGTAGGCACCGGTCACCTGCGAGTGGAACAGCAGACCCGCCACCGCGCCGAGGAGGACCCGGGTCAGGCCGGCCACCACGTCGGACACGGGGTCGATGTAGGCCGTCAGCTTGGGACCGGGGCCGGCGGGTTGCGACTGGTTCTGCGTCAGCGCCTTGTGGCGGGCCGCGTTCCAGGCCAGGACCCGGTCGGAGCTCACCACCACTTCGACGACCGCTCCGCCGATCGCTCCGTAGCCCATGGCCAGCAGCCACTCCACCCGCCGCTCCCCCCAATGCCCGACGGCTGCGCGCCGTCGTCGGGCAACAGCATGTCAGACCTCTGCGGCGGTCCGGAAGTCCGGCCTGTGAAATGCGGGGGCGAAAGGTCCACTCAGGGTGCTGACACGGTGATCGCGTTCAGCGCCGCCATCGTCGCCGCGTCCAGGCGCACGTCCCCGGCGGCGATGTTCTCGGCCAGGTGCGCGGGGTCGGCGGTGCCGGCGATCAGCAGCGTGTGCTGGTAGTGCGCCAGGTGCCAGGCGAGGCCGATCTGGACCGGGGTGACGCCGAGCTCGGCGGCCGCGGTGCGGATCTCCGGCTGGTCGGCGACCTTGGGCCAGCCCGGGAACGCCGAGCCGAGGGGGCAGAACGGCACCCAGGCGATGTCCTGCTCGCGGCACAGGGCCAGGACCGGGTCGCTGGCGCGCTCCACCGGGCTGTGGGAGTTCTGGACGCAGGCGATGCCCGCGGGCAGGGAGTGCCGGAGCTGGTCGACGCTGACGTTGCTCAGGCCGATGCCGTCGATCTTGCCCTCGGCGCGCAGGGCCAGGAGTTCGGCCAGCTGGCTGTCCAGGTCGACGCGCTGGTCGCCTTCGGCGACGATCCCGGGCGGGGCGTCGACGCGGCGGACGTTGACCACCGCCAGCCGCTCCGCCCCCAGCCGCGCGAGGTTCGCCTCGACGGCGGCCCGCAGCTGTTCGGGCCGCTGCGCCGGGTCCAGTCCGCCTTCGGCGTTGCGCTCGGCGCCGACCTTGGTGGCCAGCACCAGATCATCAGAGTACGGATACAGCGCGGCCCGGATCAGATCGTTGGCGTTGGCGGCATCGGTTCCGTAGAACTCGGCGGTGTCGAAGTGGTTGATCCCGTTGTCCACGGCGGTGCGCAGGATCGCCACGGCCGCGTCCGGGGTGACTTCGGGACGTCCCGGCCGATGCTCGGTCAGCTGCATCACGCCGAAGCCGATGCGGGCGACCCGGTGTCCGGCCAGGGTGCCGACGCCGCCGGGCGCGCCGGTCTTGGTCCCGTCGTTGCTGCTCATGTCTGGATCCCGCCTGTGAGATGACATCTGGGAGATGGCGCCTAGGGGATGGCGCCTGGGAGGTGGCATAGTGGAAGGAAAACCGGAGGACCCTCCGGTAATCCTCACGATAGCAGAAACGGAGGGGCCTCCGTTTTATGGCCCGACCAGCCCGCCTCGCAGCCTCCGCGGCCCCCGCAGCCCCCGGGCGCGTGGACGCACAGCGCAACCGCCAACGCCTCATCGAGGTCGCCCACCAGGCCTTCACCACCGGCGACGGCAAAGTCTCGCTGGAAGCGGTGGCGAAGCAGGCCGGCGTCGGCATCGGCACCCTCTACCGCCACTTCCCGACCCGCGAAGCCCTGGTCGAGGCCGTCTACCTCGCCGAGCGCGGGCGGTTGTGCGATGCCGCCGCCGGGCTGCTCGCCGAGCAGCCGCCGGAGCGTGCGCTACGCACCTGGATGGGCCGCTTCGCCGACTACATCGCCACCAAGCAGGAGATGGCCGACTCCCTGCGCGTGCTGATCGCCGACGGCACCGTCACCAAGTCGCAGGCCCGCGAGCAGCTGTCCGACGCGGTGCGCGGCATCCTCGACGCCGGCGCCGCCGCCGGGACGATCCGTGCCGAGGCGCGGGCTGAGGACGTGGTCGTGGCGCTGGTCGGCGTCGTCTCCGTCTGCACCCTGCCCGAGCAGCGCGATCAGGTCGAGAGGTTGTTCGACCTGCTGATGGCCGGACTGGTGGCGCACTAAACGCGCAGCTGGACCGGCGGCGCGGCTGGATCAGCGGCGTATCTAGGTCAGCGGCCAGGTCAGCGGCTAGATCAGCCGAGCGTCACGTAGTTCAGCGGCGCGTCACGGCAGCTCGGCCACCGCCTCGGCCTCGGCCGCCTCGTCCTCCTTGGCCTCGGCCGCGGACCGCTCGGCTACCACCCGCGCGCGGCGCCGCAGGACCACCGAAGCGGCCAGCGCGCTGCCCGCGAAGGCCCCGGCGAGCACCGCCGGCGTGTTCAGCCGGTTGCCGGTGGCGTGGTCGACCGAGATCCGCCCCGGTCCGGCCAGGCCCAGACCGGCCGCGGCGAGCCCGAGGAAGGCCGGGTATTCGTAGCCGCCGGAGCTGTTGAAGAACCCGGCGGGCCGGTGGACCTCCACCGCCGCGGACATCGCCCCGACCGCCGCGGCACCGGCCGCCGGGGTCGCCGCGCCGAGCGCCAGCAGCAGACCGCCGCCGGCCTCGCCGAGCCCGGCCGCGACCGCGTTCGGCAGCCCGGGGCGGAAGCCCATCTTGTCCATTCCGCCCGCCGCGGCCGTCAGGCCCCGGCCGCCGAACCAGCCGAACAGCTTCTGCGTGCCGTGGGCGACCAGGACGCCGCCGGTGCCCACGCGCAGCGCCAGCAGGCCCAGGTCAGTGCGTACTCGGCCAGGCATCGGGGCTCCTTCCAACGGCCGATCGTGTCCTTCCACTATCGGCGAGGCCGCGGCACGGCGCCGCCGGGGACCGGCCAGTCGGTTATTCTCATCGACATCGAGACACATCGAGACACATCGGAGAGCTCGGAGAGCATCGGGAGGCAGACGGGGTGAGCGACGAGGAATACCGCGTCGACGACCTCGCGCGCCTGTCCGGGATGACGGTCCGCAACATCCGCGAACACCAGTCCCGCGGCCTGCTGCCGGCCCCGACAGTCCGCGGCCGGGTGGGCTTCTACGGCCCCGAACACCTGGCGCGGCTGGAGCAGATCAAACGCTTACAGGCCGAGGGTTTCACGCTGGAGTCGATCCGGCGCATGCTCGGCGGCGGCGCCGAGTTCGCGTCCTTCGCCGCCGCGGTGCACCAGGCGTTCGACGACGGCGACAAGCGCGTGGTCCGGTTGGACGACATCCACACCCTGTTCCCCGGCCTGGACCAGGACGCTGACGGCGCCGAGGGTACCGCGCTGCTGGACTCGGCGGTCGAGCTCGACCTGCTGCGCCCCCTGGGCAACGGCCGCTACGAGGAACGCTCCCCGCGACTGACCCGGATCGGCGCCGAGCTGATGGCGCTGGGCATCCCGCCGGCGAGCGCGCTGACGGCGGCGGCCGAGGCGCGCACGCATGTGCGGGCCGTGGCGAAGAGCTTCGTGCAGCTGTATGTGGAGCAGATCTGGGCCCCGTTCGAGGCTGCCGGCTACCCCGCCGATCAGTGGCCGGACATCCTCAGCGGGCTGGACCGGCTGCGGCCGCTGGCCCTGGACTCGATGTCGGCGCTGCTGAGGATGGCGCTGGACGAGGCCGCGACGGAGCTGATCGAGGAGCGGGCCGGGCTGCGGTAGCTCAGCCCGGCGGCTGTACGGCGGAAGGCTGCGCGGTGGGCGGCTCCGTGGCGAACGGCCCCCCGATGAACGGCACCGACGGCGCCTTCTGGACCCGGGCCGCGGCCGCGGCGATCCGTTCAGCCGGTTCGATCATCAGCTCCAGCCCGTGCCGCCGCAGCTCGATCCCGACCGCCCGCAGCAGCTCGGCCGCCACCGCGCGCACGGTCGTCACGTGCGTGATGTCGACCTCGATCCGCTTGATCCCCCGGGTGACGACCTGCTCCAGCAGATGGTTGGACACCTGTTCGGCGGTGATGAAGTCCAGCTCGCCGCGCAGCCGCACGGTGAGCGCGTCGTCGACGACCTCGGAGGCGGCGATCGGCGACCGGCTGCCGGCCGGCGGGGCGAAGACGTGCAGCCCGAGCCGGCTGGACATCTCCTGGAGCACCGCCATCGCCCGGACGCTGTTGCCCTGCGCGTCCAGCGGCGGACTGTAGACGCCGAGGCCGAACTCCCCCGGCAGCACCGCCGCGATCCCGCCGCCGACCCCGCTCTTGGCCGGCAGCCCGACCCGGACCATCCACTCACCGCTGCGGTCGTACATACCGCAGGTCGCCATCACCGACAGCGCGATCTTGGCGACTTCGGGGTCGACGACGGCCGTCCTGGTCAGCGGGTTGACGCCGCCGCGGGCCAGCGTGCCGGCCATGACCGCGAGGTCGGCGACGGTCACCATCAACGAGCACTGCCGGAAGTAGATGTCGCAGGCCTCTTCGGCCGGGCGGGCCAGCACCCCCTGGGACAGCGTGAGGAACCCCAACGCCCGGTTCCGGTCGCCGGTGGCCGCCTCGGAGCGGTACACGGCCTCGTTCAGCTCCAGCTCACGCCCGGCGAACGCGGACAGACCGGCCCGGATCCGCTCGAAGCTCTGCGCCGCGTCGCCCGGGATCAGGCTGGTGGTGACGATCGCCCCGGCGTTGATCAGCGGGTTGGCCGGGCGCCCGGTGCCCGGCTCCAGGCTGATCGCGTTGAACGGCTCGCCGCTGGGCTCGAACCCGACGTGCTCGGCCACCTCGTCCAGACCGAGGTCGGCCAGGGCCAGGGCATAGACGAAGGGCTTGGACACGGACTGGATCGTGAATTCGCGCTCGTGGTCGCCGGCCCGGTAGACCGAGCCGTGCACGCTGGCCATGGCCACGGCGAAGTCGTCCGGGTCCGCGCAGGCCAGCTCGGGGATGTAGTCCGCGACGACACCCCGCGGCGGGACGGCGGCGTGCCGCTGCAACACCGCTTCCAGGGAGGCGGTCACCGGGTCCACGCGGCACCCCCGGCGACGTCGGCACCCTCGTACCGATGAAGAGTCACTGCCCGGTTTGTCGCGATATCAGCGTCCACCCGCCGAGTCTAGATCAGAGCGCTGGCAGCTGCCCGGGGAACATCGGCGCGAGCTGGCGCGGGTAGCCGGCGATGAGCCGCAGCTCGTCGCCGGTCAGCGGCCGGCCGGTCTGGGCGTTGCAGAGCTGGACCAGCTGGAACACCAGTTCCTCCTCGTCCGGCCGCACCTCGATCCCGAGCCCGTCCAGCACGTGCCGGAAGCCGGCCTTGCCGCCGTACTCGCCGGTCAGCACCACGCGGCCGGTGCGCGCGTGCCAGTCCTCGGGGAACGGGCCGAGCGCGGCCTCATCGTAGAGCTCGTAGTTGCCGTGGTCCTTCAGGGCGCCGTCGGCGTGGATGCCGGATTCGTGGGCGAAGGCGTTGCGGCCCACGCCGACCTGGTTGTTCGGCAGCGGCTGGCCGAGCGCGTAGGCGGCCCACAGGGCGAAGCGGCGGGCCCAGGACAGGTCCAGCGGGTCGCCGATCTCGGTCCGGTCGGCCAGGGCCGAAGCCGTGCTGGAAGGCCAGGATCACGGACAGCAGGTCGGCGTTGCCCGACCGCTCGCCGACGCCGTTGACGCAGGTGTTGATCCACGCGTCCTGGCCGGCGTCCAGATCGCCGAGCGCCCCGGCCACCGAGTTGGCCACGGCCAGGCCGAGGTCGTTGTGGCAGTGCGTCTCGACCGGCGCGCCCAGGACCGAGGCCAGCTTGGCGAAGCGGTCGCCGCCGCACTCTGGCCCAAGCTGTCCGCCACCCCGCCGACTCCCGTCCAAGCCGACCCCTACGCCGTCGTGATGTCCGGCCTCGGCGTCCTCACCGGCCCCAAGCACGGCGGCGCCGCACTCGCCGCCGAGCGCATGCTGGCCGCCACCGCCGACCCCGCCGACGCCGCGCGCGTCATCGCCGAGCGGCTGCGCAGCGGCGAGCGCATCCCGGGTCTGGGCCACATGGTGTACAAGACCGGCGACACGCGTGGCATAACCCTGATGAACCTGGTCCGCACCGCGTGGCCGGACAACGAGCGCCTGGCCGTCGCCGAGGCGCTGGTCGCCGAACGCTCCGCACGCCGCCTCCCGGCGCTGAACATCGACTTCGCCCTGGCCGCGTTCGGCGCCACAGCCGGTCTGGTCCCGGGAGCCGGGCAGGCCGTCTTCGCGATCGCGCGGACTGCCGGGTGGCTGGCCCATGCGCTTGAGGAGTACCAGCGCCAGAGCCCGCTACGGCCGCGAGCCGTGTATGTAGGCCCGGACAGCAGCTGAAAGCCAGGCGTGCTCAGGCATCGGGTATTGGTCCCCGCTTCCGAACCCGGATTGGCCCTGTCGGCCCCGCTCACCGGTCCGGTAAAGCTGTGCCCATGTACTTCCAGCACGCCGCGGCCATCCGCTCCGAACACCCCGACCTGGTCGCCGCCGCGGTCACCGTCACCGGCATCACTTCCACGGCCGACGTCGAGGAGCAGGTGAGGCGCTTCACGGCGATCGCCAGCGGGCGGCTCGCCGACGGCACGGAGTCCGACCTGCCCGAGATCAAGGCCTGGCGCCAGGCGTTCTCGAAGATGGGGCTCCGGCCCACGCAGTACCGCTGCGCCTCCGAGGCCCTGCTGCGACGGCTTCGCAAAGAAGGCGGACTCCCCCGCATCCACCCCCTGATCGACCTGTGCAACGCGGTCTCCGTCGCCTTCGCGATCCCGGTCGCGGCCCTGGACCTGGAGCACATCCACGGCGACCTCGAGGTCCGCCACGCCACCGGCGAGGAGGAGTACGTGACCTTCTCCGACACGATCGAGCACCCGGAGCCCGGCGAGGTGATCTTCGCGGACGCCGCCGGCGCCTCCCACGCCCGCCGCTGGACGAACCGCCAGAGCGGCAGCTCGGCCGTGCGGCCGGCCACCTCCCGGGTCCTGATCGTCGCCGAGGCGCTGCACCCCTCGGCCGCCGAGGACGTCACCGCCCTGATGAAGTCGCTCGTCGCCGAACTCTCGGCGGTGTGGCAGGCGACGCCCACGGCGGCGGTGCTGACCGCGGCGGCGCCACGGTTCGCGGCCTGAGCCGATGGTCCTGGATCCCGCACAGCTACCGTTTACCGCATGACCCGCAAGGATGAGACGACGGCACCCGCTGCGACGCCGCCCAATCCCGGCACTCCCACCGCGATGCTGAGCGACCTGCTGTGGGAGGTCTCGGCGCACGTCGAGCTCCTGGGCGAATCCGCCCTCGCCGATCTGCCGATCACCACGGCTTCCAGCGGGATGCTCATGACCGTCCACGCCGAACCCGGGATCACCGTCGCGGACATCACACGCCGCATGCCCAGGTCCCAGCAGGCCGTCAGCCAGATCGTCACCCGCCTGGAGAAGCTGGGCCTGATCGAGCGCCGGGTGCGGCAGGGGCGCGGCGTCGGACTCCATCTGAGCGCCGAGGGCCGGTCGATGGCCGAAGCCGCCGTCGCCCGGGAGCGCGCTACCGATGAGCGGCTGGTCGCGATCCTCGGCCGGGAGCGCCATGACGCGCTGCGCCAGGTGCTGGTGGAGAGCCGGGCGCTGCTGCTGCAAGGGAAGCAGTAAGCATGGGGGACGCTTAATGCAACATCTTGTTTCAACAAGATGTTGTGCTAATGTGGGGTACATGGTCCACGCCTCACTCACAGCAGCGTTCGATCTCAGCGGTCGTCGTGCCGTGGTGACCGGGGCCGGGTCCGGCATCGGGCGCGCGGCGGCGATCGTCCTGGGCCAGGCCGGCGCTTCGGTGCTGGCTCTCGACATCGACGGCGCGGGCCTGGCCGAGACGAAGGCTCTCGCCTCGCGGACCTCGGACGCCGCGTCCGGAACCGCGTCCGCAACCGCATTCGCCGCCGCCGTCGTGGATGTCGCGGACTTCGCGGCGGTCGAGAACGCCCTGGCCGCCGACCGCTTCGACGTGGTGGTCAACGCCGCGGGCATCATGGCCCCCGACTCGCTCGCCGCGACCGACGGCGCGCAGTGGGACCGGGTGCTGGCGGTGAACCTGACCGGGTGCTTCAACGTGCTGAAGTGCGCCGTGCCGCACATGAGCGGCCCGGCCAGCGTCATCCAGATCTCCTCGATGATGGGGCACCGCGGTCTCGCGTTCCCCGCCTACACCGCGACCAAGGGGGCGGTCCTCGCCCTCACCCGGCAACTCGCCGACGAGCTCGGGCCGCGGGGTATCCGGGTCAACTCAGTGAGCCCCGGCATGATCCTGACCGGGATGACGCGGGACCATCTCGCCCACGCCGAGCACCGCGACCAGATCACCGAGCGCACCCCGCTGCGCAGGGTGGGAGCGGCCGAAGACATCGGCTACGCGGTGCTCTATCTCGCCAGCGACCTGTCCGCGTTCGTCACCGGCACGGACATCCTGGTCGACGGCGGGCTGACCTCCGTGATCAACCTGTGAGGGGCAGCGGAAGGCCCGATCGATACCCGGCCGCCACCAGAGCGGTGACCCACTGGTGGATGACCGCACCCGGACCGAAGTCGCCGTGGCCGGTCCACCAGTCGGAGCAGGTGATGGTCGTCCACGATGGCGGCGAACACGACAGGTATGAGTCCGATCCGGGATCCCGTGGCCACGCGGGTACGTCAGCCGACCGCGCCGATGAAGAACACGCATATACACAACGGCGTCCCACCCTGCCCGGCGGTGCGGCGCGCCACGGATCCATGAAGATCAACAGCCTGATGGCGCTGGTCAGTTCACTGATATGACGGGGTGAGACGGCCTACGCCCCACCGTCGGATCGGCCGTCCGCTCCCGCCGGGATCTGAAGTGCGGCGATCGCGGCCTCGACAAGGGTTCTGGCCACATTGCCGGTGAGCATTCCGGTCACCAACCAGTGGTAGACAGGCGGGCCGAAGACCAGATCCCGGACCGTGCCGGCTTCGAGGTTCTTGTTCAGCCGGCCTTCGGCCAGTGCCCGTTCGATCAGGTCCGTGATCACGGTGTCGCGGGGCCTGAGGTATTGCAGGCGCAACATCTCCGCCAGGTCGGGGCGGCGGCCCGCCTCGGCGAGCACAGCGATCGCGACTGGTCCGACGGGAGAGCCGGCCAATCGTAGTGCGAACTCGACCGCGAACTCCTCAAGGTCGCGCAGCACCTCGCCGGTATCGGGTACACGCAGCGGCGGGACCGTCTCTATGAGGGCACTCACCACCAGATGGTCCTTGGTCGGCCAGCGCCGGTAGACCGCGGGCCGGCCCACTCCGGCGCGACCGGCGACCGCCTCGATCGTCAGTGCCGCGTATCCCTGCTCGATCAGCACCTCGACGGTGGCCGCGATGACGGCGCGGTCGAGGTCGGCGCTGCGGGGGCGGCCGCGGCGCGGGACGGCAGCGCCTTCGTCTTGATGAGTCACGCGTCAAACATTACAGTACGACTCGTAATCAAACTATGGCGCTGCTCGTAGCGGGACTCCAGGGCGCATGATGATCGGCAAGCGGTCCACCCGAGGGCTTCGGCTCACGATGGCCGCGCACGATGCCGACAGATCCGTCATCGCCCTCGTCACCGGATCGGGCCGTCGCGACAACTGGAGGACCTCGTGCCGTTCGCTCGCCTGACTGTGGCTGATCCCGACTTGTCCATCCAGACCCAACAGAACCTGGTGGAAGGCATCACCAAGCTGCTTGCCTCCACACTGCTCAAATCACCGCAGGTCACCGTCGTCAGTACCGTCCTGGCCCCCCGCGAGCAGTGGTTCGTCGCGGCCACGCCCCAGACCCACGCGACCGGGGCCCACCTGGAGGTCAGTATCACCGCCGGCACCAACACCACCGACGAGAAGGCAGCCTTCCTCCGCGAGGCCCACCGCCTGCTGGCCGACACTCTTCACACGCTCTCACCCGCCGTCTACGTCGCCCTCCATGAGCTGGACGCCGGCTCCTGGGGCTACAACGGCGTCAGCCAGCTGGCTCGCCGCGAGCAGGACCCGTCGGAAACAGACTGAGCCCGAGTCCGCCGGCCAATGTCGGTGGCGTTGCCCCGTCACCAGTATTGGTTGTCGGACTCCAGAGCGAAGGTGAGCTGATGGACCAGCTCCGTACCGGGCAGACCGAAGGAGCTCAGCGCGTTGGCCCAGTCCAGGGTGTTGCCGATCAGAGTCATACCGCGGGGCACGGTCCCGAATCACTTCGCCGCGCGGGCCGCCGCTTCGAGACGGTCGCGATAGTCGGCCCACCACTGCTCGTCGTGGTCCGGCAGATTCGAGGTGCGGGTGTTGAGTCCGGCCGAGCCGTCGATCTGCTCGCGCACGATGTCGGCGTGCCCGGCATGCCGGTTCGTCTCGGCGACCATGTGCACCATGATCGTGTGCAGCGTCACGGCGCCGCGCTCGCCCCACCACGGCACCCGGCCCGGCGCGTCGAGGTCCAGGGCGTCGATGGTGGCGTCGGCATGCGCCCAGGCGCGGTGGTAGAGCCCCACGATGTCCTCGCGCGACTGCTCGGGGGTCGCCCAAAAGTCGGCGTTCTCCTCGGCATCGTCCTCGACCCACGGCATCGGCTCGGGGAACGGCCGGTCGAAGATCTCGCCGAAGTAGCCCGCGGCGGTGCTCGCGACGTGCTTGATCAGACCGAGCAGATTCGTCCCGGTCGGGGTGAGCGGCCGGCGGATGTCGTATTCGGACAGTCCGTCGAGCTTCCACAGCAGCGCCTCGCGGGAGGTGCGCAGGTAGCGGTGCAGGACGGCCTTGGGATCGAGGGCTTCGGGACTTGGCATGCCCGAAGTTTGCCATGCCGCCCCGCGCTCTCCTGGAAACCTCACGATTCGGGTGACGGTGGGGGTGGTGGCCGGCTTGCTGCTCGCAGCCGGGTGCAGGGGCCGGCTGCCGTTCAGAGCCCGCGCAGGTGGTCGTGCAGGGCGCGGGCGACCCGGCCGATCACCGCGTCCGCCGCGGGCTGCGCCGCCGCGGGCACCGTCGACTCGGTCAGGGCCACCACCACATAGGTCTCGCCGTCTTCGTGTTCGACGACGCCCGCGTCGTGGCGCAGGTTGAGCAGGGTTCCGGACTTGGAGGCCCAGCCGGTCGCGTCGGAGATGAAGTCGGGGCCGAGGCGGCGTTGCAGGACACCGTCCCGCATCAGGGCTCTGACTCTGGCGGCGACCCGCGGGTGGAGCGCGGAGGGCGCCCACAGTTCTTGGAGCAGGTCGGCGAACGCCCGCGCGGTCCCGGTGTTGGCGCGGGAAACGTCCAGCGGCGCGACCGGGTGGCCGCCGCCGGGGGTGCGGGCACCGATGACGAGGGCGTGTACGAGGTGCGGGCCGTCCGGGCCGGGTTCGGTGCCGAAGACGTTGAGGAGGTCGCGCATCGGGTGGCGCACCGCGATGCCTTTGATCCCGGCGTCGGTGAGGACGCGGTCGACCTCGGCCGGCGGCACGAGGGCGAACAGCGCGTCGGCGGCGGCGCTGTCGCTGATGGAGACCGCGAGGTAGACCAGGTCGTCGATCGCGATGCGGGCCGGGTGGGTGAAGCGGCCGATGCCGACCGGCGGCGTGGCGCTGTCGGGGTCGGGGGCGATGGCGAGCTGGCGCGCGCCGTCGAGCCGGCCGAGGCGGATCTGTTCCAGGACGGCGATCGCCAGCGGGACCTTGACCAGTGAGGCGATGGGATAGACGACGTCCGGGTCGAGGGCGATCTCTTGGCCGGTGTCGAGGTTGCGGACGAGGAAGGATCCTGACAGGCCGGCTTCGGTGAGGCGGTCGCCGAGCTCTGCGATCAGTTCTCTGTCACGCATCCGCCGCTCCTGTCTCGCCGGTCCCGGCTGCTCCCAGCGCGCGGGCGAGTTCGGCGCCCACACGCGAGCGTAAGAGCGCGGCGTCTTCACCGATATGTGCGGCGATCGTGTATCCCCGGGCAAGGGCCGCCCCGGCGATCGGTCGCCACAGGAGGCCCAGTTCCTTCGCCTGGCTCGCTGAGGCCAGAACGAAGTCGCGGGTGCGGAACGCCGCACCGACCGCCGTGACCAGCGATATCGCGACCGGAATCTGTCCCGGCAGCAGCGCGGCGCGGTGTCCGGCGCGTTGGAGGACGTCGCGCACGTGCGGAACGTCGTCCTCGGGCTGGATCCACACGCGGCGCAGCGCCGTCGGTTCCGTCCGCGAGGGCCGCAGCGATTCGAGCCGCATCGCGCGGGGTTCCGCTTCGTTCCTTCCGGCCGCCGGCGCCGAGGCGAGCCCGAGCGGGACGACCCATGCCGCCTCGTCCGGCGGCACCGCCTGCACCGCCGCGCGTACTGTCTTGTCGCGCATCCATGCCGCTCGCCGCTCCGGACCCGCGCTGCGCAGATCCAGCGCCACGTCCGCCTCGCGCGCCGCGGCGTCGAGCAGCGCCAGGTGCCGGACGTCGCAGATCTCGGGCACGGCCAGCGTCAACGGCCGCAGCTTGGCCTCCGCGGCGTGCTGGTCGAGCGCGTCGGCGTACTGCACCAGGCGCTTGGCCGGGCCGAGGATGTCCTGGCCGAAGACGGTCAGCACGGCGCGGCGTGCCGTGCGGTCGAACAGCGGCTGCCGGAAGTGCTTCTCCAGCGCGGCCACCCGGCGGCTGGCGACCGACTGCGGTATGCCCTCGGCCGCCGCGCCGAGCGTGAAGCTGCCGCGTTCGGCCACGCTGGCGAAGATGCGGCAGGCGCTGACGAGGTCCACGGGATCAGATCGTATGCCGAATGTGCATGGAACATGGCGTGGGGGTCTTTGACCGCATGGATCATCGCGGACAGGCTGGCCGTTATGAGGAGATTCACGGTCGCGGTCGCGGCCTCGCTCGGATTGGCCGCCACGACGCTCGCCGGATGCTCGTCGGCCTCGCATGCGACCAGCACCGGTGCCGGCGCTGGTGCTGGTGCCGCCGCCACATCACCATCGGCGTCCGGGGCGACGAGCACACCCTCCGGCTCCCCCACCGCCACGGCAACCGACACGGCGGCGTTCACCGCGCTCCAGTCCCGCTACCACGCACAGCTCGGCCTCTACGCGCTCGACACCGGCTCCGGCCGCACGGTCGCCTTCCAAGCCGACCAGCGGTTCGCGTCCTGCTCGACCGTCAAGGCCCTGGTGGCGGCCGAGTTGCTGCGCCGCGAAACCGACGCCCAGCTCAACCAGACCATCACCTACTCCGCCGCAGACCTCGTCGACTACTCCCCCGTCACCTCGCAGCACGTGACCGGCGGCATGAGCCTCACGGCCGTGATGACCGCCGCGGTCGAGGTCAGCGACAACACGGCCCTGAACCTGATGCTCACCCAACTCGGCGGCCCACCCGCGCTGCAGACCGCCCTTCGCGGCCTGAACGACCCGACCACCAACGCCGACCGCACCGAGCCGACGATCAACTCCGCGACGCCCGGCGACACCCGCGACACCAGCACCCCCCGGGCACTGGCCGAGGACCTGCGCGCCTACGCACTCGGCGACGTCCTCACCCCGCAACGCCGCGCGATGCTGACCGGCTGGCTCACCGCCAACACCACCGGCGGCCCCTACATCCGCGCCGCGGTCCCGCCGGGCTGGACGGTCGGCGACAAGACCGGCAACGGCGACTACGGCACCCGTGACGACATCGCAGTGCTCTGGCCGCCGCACCGGGCGCCGATCGTGATCGCGGTGCTCTCCAACCGCGGCGACGCGAAGGACGCGAGTTCCGGGGACGCGTTGATCGCGGACGCGACGAAGGTCGCGCTTCAGGGGCTCGGCACCTAGGCTTGATTTTCATAACGCGGTTTCCGCGTGACACGTTCTCAGCGTGACGGACCACTGGAGCCGGGATGCCGGCACCGCCCCCTACGAGTTCCTGACCGAAGTCGAACTCCGCCCCGCCCCCGACGGCGGCACCCACGTCCGCATGACCGCCGACGCCATGCACGACCAGGAGTGGACCCGGCGCCTCGCCGCCGGCCGCGCCAACGAGATGGACAACCTGGGGAACGTGGTGGGGCGGAACGCGTGACATCAGCACGCGCTGACCCGCGGCCCGCCTAGCCAGAGCGGGCGGCAAACCTCCACGCAAGCTCAACGAGCGCTTGCGCCGCCGTGGCCGCGCTTACGAGCATTGAGACATCCCCTCCCGACGTAGCAGCCCGTACCACCCGAGCTGACGCAAATAAGGAGCTTGTCTTGAAGTTCATAGCCGAGTCGCACAACACCGGGAACATCGCGCCCTACCTCGAGGCCGAAGGCGTACGCATCGGCGAGCTGGTCCAGGCCGGAATCCTGGAGAGCATCTTCCTGAAGGCCGACCAGTCCGGCGCCTTCCTCGTGCTCACCACCGATGACGAAGCCGCTGCCCGCACCGCCCTCGACAGCCTGCCGCTGGCGCAGAACCGGGTGACCAAGGTCGAGCTCACCGAAGTCGTCGTGCCCTGACCCGCTGAGCCATGACCGAGGTGCGGCGTCCGGCCCTGGTGGCCGGGCGCCGCGTCTTTCGAGGTCGGCCCCGGCCTGAAAGTTTCGCAAAGCGCCATTAATATGGCCCGGCAGGCACGGAAGGTCACCACGGAAGGCACCACCCATGGGCGAGGAGCAGCACGCGGCGCAGCCGGCGCGGCGCGGCGGGAGGCCGCCGCTGACCGAGTCGCGCAAGGACGAGATCCGGCTGGAGATCGCGATCGCCGCGGTGCGGCTGTTCACCGAGCAGGGCCTGGACGGCACGTCGGTGGCGCAGATCGCGGACGCCGCCGGGATCGCCACCCGCACGCTGTGGCGCTATTTCCCCAGCAAGGAGGCCTGCGCCGGGCCGCTGCTGTCGTTCGGCCTGGACCGGTTCACCTCCTATGTCCGCGACTGGCCGACCGACCTGCCGCTGGCCGGGGCGGCCGATGACACCCGCTGGTTCAGTGACGCCTCGCCGACCCGGCTGCTGCTGGTCATCGATCTGTTCCGGCTGACGCAGGCCGAGCCCACGCTCGATCAGGTGTGGATCCGCTGCTATTCGGACGCCGTGGCGCCGCTCGCGGTGGTGCTCGGCGAGCGGCTGGGACTGCCGGCCGACGACCTGCGGATCAAGGTCAAGGCCTCGATGCTGCTGGCCTCGATGCACCAGGGCCTGCGGCACTACGTCTGCCGCGCGCCGGGTGAGCACGGCCTGTCGCTGGAGGACACCATCCGCGCGGCGGCCCGGATCGGGCTGGCGGCGGCCGAAGCCCCGGAGCTCTGACGCGCCGACGCGCGGCGGCACCTCACAGCTCGCCGACACCCCACGGTGCGCCGGCGTCTCACCCCCGCACATGTGACCGGCCCCACAATCCCCATTATTGTCGCGTCGCGCCATTATCGCTAGGGTGATCACGGCCCCGGACCCGTTCGTCCGCCGCCGATCTCCCTTCTCCCGATCTGGAGCCGTCGCACCATGCCCAGACGCTCGGCGGGCACTTCGCG
Source organism: Catenulispora pinistramenti (assembly GCF_018274385.1). Lineage (GTDB taxonomy): Bacteria > Actinomycetota > Actinomycetes > Streptomycetales > Catenulisporaceae > Catenulispora > Catenulispora pinistramenti. The sequence continues at coordinate 23,690 of NZ_JAAFYZ010000097.1, forward strand.
TCCCCACTACAACGTCATCTTCGCGGTCCTGCTCATCGGCATCTCCGCCTACGCGGTCCTGCAGTCGCTGGTCGCCCCGGTCCTGGCGACCTTCATCACCGCCCTGCACACGACGCAGGACACCGCGACCTGGCTGATGACCGCCTATCTGCTGGCCGCCTCGGTGGCCACCCCGATCCTGGGCCGGATCGGCGACAAGGTCGGCAAGGAGCGGATGCTGGTCATCACGCTGCTGGCGCTGACCGTCGGCTCGGGGCTGGCGGCGCTGTCGCACTCGATCGGCCTGATGATCCTCGCCCGGGCGATCCAGGGCCTGGGCGGCGGGCTGCTGCCGCTGTCCTTCGGCATCATCCGCGACGAGTTCCCGCCCGAGAAGGTGAACGCCGCGATCGGCCTGGGCTCGGCCCTGCTGGCCGTCGGCGGCGGGCTGGGGCTGCTGATCGCCGGCCCCATCGTCACCCACCTGAACTACCACTGGCTGTTCTGGATCCCGATGATCCTGACCGCGATAGCCACCGTCGCTTGTTGGCTCTGGGTGCCAGAATCCCCGGTGCGCACCCCGGGCAAGATCAGCTGGGGCGCCGCGCTGTGGCTGTCGGCCTGGCTGGTGCTGCTGCTGCTCGCCGTCAGCGAGGGCCCGGCCTGGGGCTGGGGCTCGGCGAAGGTGCTGGGGCTGTTCGTCGGCGCGGCCGTCTGCCTGCCGCTGTGGATCTGGACCGAGGCGCGCTCCAGCGCACCGCTGATCGACATGCGGATGATGCGGCTGCCGGCGGTGTGGACCACGAACCTGGTCGCGCTGCTGTTCGGCGTCGGCATGTACACCGTGATGACGTTCCTGCCGCAGCTGGTGCAGACCCCGAAGGCGGTGGCCGGCTACGGCCTGAGCGCCAGCATCACCCAGTCCGGCGTCTACCTGCTGCCGATGACCATCGGCATGTTCCTGCTCGGCATCGCCGCCGCGCCGCTGGCCAAGCGGGTCGGGCTCAAGGCGGTCCTGGTCCTGGGCTGCCTGGCCAGCATCCCCGGCTTCGCCGCGCTCGCCCTGGGGCACTCGCAGGGCTGGCAGATCTACGTCGCCTCGGGCCTGCTCGGCGTCGGCATCGGGCTGGCGTTCTCCTCGATGTCCGCGATCGTGGTGCAGTCGGTCCCGGCCTCGCAGGTCGGCGTGGCCAGCGGGATGAACGCCAACATCCGCACCATCGGCGGCGCGATCGGCAGCGGCGTGGCCGCGAGCATCCTGGCCTCCGGCGTCAGCACGGCGAACCCGATCCCGAAGGACTCCGGCTACACCAACGTGTTCTGGATGCTCACCGCGGCCACGATCCTGGCCGCGCTCGCCGGCCTGATCATCCCGGCGCTGAAGCAGCGGCCGAGCGCACCGGAGGACCGCTTGGACGTCGACGACGCCCAGGCGAAGGCCGGCGTGTAGGCAGTCCGCACTCTGAGATAGCCGGTGGACGGCGCGCCACCGGCTATTCCCTGACCGCTGATGTGGATGGTATATGGTGCGCTATGCATCTTGGCTCACAGCCAGAGCTCCATCCCGCGCTGGTAGAAGAACACATCCTCGCGTCCGTCCCGCAAGTCCGCGCCTGTCTGGTCGTCTCGGCCCGCCTGCGCGGCCGGGTGCAGACCGACGTCCTGCTGGACCTGCGGCCCGGCGCCGATCCGGACGACGACCACGAGAGCGCGGTCCGGGCCGCGCTCACCGAATCCGAGGCCGCGACGCTTCGCCGGGTCTTCGTCCTGGGCACGGACCGGGACGAACCGGAGGGCGGGCTCGACCATCACCGGGCCCTGATCCGGCAGAATCAGATCGCTGAGATGGCCGGCGCCCGGCTGCCCGGCGTCGGGCCCGGCGCGGATCCGGTTCCGGTGCCGGCCGAGCGGGTTCCGGTGGAGTTCGCCGGCGAGGGCGCGGGGACCGCCGGCCTGTCGTGGGGACAGCACGAGATCTGGCAGTCGATGACCCAGCAGGGCAACTGGCTCCCGTTGGGCGGCTGGCGGCCGCTGGATCCCGGGACCCGGGTCGAGGACGTCGCCTCCGAGCTGGCATACCTGCACGGCCGGTTCCCGTCGATGCGGACCCTGCTGCGGGTCGACGCGGACGGCACGCTGCGCCAAGAACTCTCGGCGACCGGATCCACCCACCTCGAGGTCTACGACGCCGGCACCGACGCCGCCCCGGACCCCGGGGCCGCCGACCGGTTGGCCGCCGCCATCTCAGAGCACTACCAGCGCCTGCCCTACGACCTGCGCACCGAATGGCCGGTCCGGATGGCCGTGGTACGCCAGGGCGGCGAGGCGACCCGGATGGCCGTCGTCATGCACCACCTGGCCCTGGACGGCGGCGGGGCCGAGATCATGATGCGTGAGGTCGCGGTCCGGGCCAGCACGCCGCCGGCCGGGCTCCAGCAACTGGAGCAGGCCCGGTGGCAGAACTCACCGGCCGGCCGCCGACACAGCGACCGGACCCTGCGGCACTTCGCCGAGATCCTGCGCGCGATGCCGACGCCGACCTTCCCGCCGTCCGGCGACCCGCGCCGCCCCCGCTACTGGAGCGCCGAGTTCGTCTCGCCCGCGCTGCGTCCGGCGCTGGCGGCACTGGGCGAGCGCACCGGCGCCGATCCGGCCCGCGTACTGCACGCGGTCTACGCGATCGCGCTCGCGCACGTGACCGGCGTGCACCCGGTCCTGTTCCGCCCGGTCATCGGCAACCGCTTCCGGCAGCAGCTGGCCGACGTGGTGTGCCACACGGCCCAGGCCGGGGCGGTGCTGCTCGACGTCGCCGACGGCACCGTCGAGGACGTGATCGAGCGGGCCGGACCGGCCGCGATGAACGCCTTCAAGCACGGCTACTTCGACCCGGTACAACTCAATGCCCTGGTCGAGGAGATCGGCCGGGAGCGGGGTGCCGTGCTGGACGTGGCGTCGTTCTTCAACGATCGCCGCGGGACACCGACCGCCACGCCGACCGGCCCGGCGGCATCCACTGCCACGACCACCACCGCCGACGACTACGCCAGGGCGCGCGCCGCCAGCGAGTTCCGCTGGGTCGAGCGCCGCAACGACCCGGTGGAACGGTTGTTCCTGCACGTGGACGACTCGCCGGACACGGTCACGCTCACCATCGAGGCCGACACCCGGGCCCTGTCGCCGGCCCAGATCGAGGCGGTGGTGCGCGAGATGGAAGAGGTGGCGGTGGCCGCGGCGGTCCAGCCGGGTCTCAGCACTCGAATAAAGGCAGGTTGACCCCGCTCGAAGGGTTCGCGCGGCCGATCGCGGGTACGGCGTTCGGAGTGAAGACCATGATGCGGTTCGATGTCGTGATCGAGATTCCGGCGGGCTCCCGGAACAAGTACGTCATGGACCACCGCCTGGGCCGCATCCGGCTGGAGCGGCAGCTGTTCACCTCGACCAGCTACCCGGCCGACTACGGCTACATCCCCGGCACGCTGGCCCAGGACGGCGACCCGCTGGACGCCGTGGTGCTCCTGGACAGCCCGGCGTTCCCCGGTATCGAGGTTTCGGTGCGGCCGATCGCGATCTACCGCTCGCAGGACGAAAAGGGTGTGGACAACAAGATCCTGTGCGTGGCGGCCGGGGACCCCCGCTACGCGGACGTCCAGGACCTGGCCGACGTGGCTCGCGAGCGCCTGGACGAGATCGGTCATTTCTTCGACGTCTACAAGGACACCGAACCCGGCCGGCAGGCGCACCCCGGCACCTGGGCCGACCGCGCCGCCGCCGAGGCGGTCATCGAGGCCGACCGGCGGCGGCTGAGCGAGGCGAGGGCCGAGTAGGGCGGAACCGCGGTGATCACAGCGCGGGTGAGGACTTCCGTCGCTCAGTGCGGATCCGGCGCCGGGTTCGCCCCGGGCCGGGCCAGGAAGTCGAAGTCACAGCCCTGATCGGCCTGCGTGATGTGGTCGGCGTACAGAGCACCGTAGCCGCGCTCGAACCGCGGGGCCGGCGGCTCCCAGGCGGCGCGGCGCCGGGCGAGTTCGGCGTCGTCGACCTCCAGGCACAGGGTGCGCGCCGGAACGTCGAGGGTGATCACGTCGCCGGTCCGGACCAGCGCCAGCGGGCCGCCGGCCTGGGACTCCGGGGCGATGTGCAGGACGCAGGTGCCGTAGCTGGTGCCGCTCATCCGGGCGTCGGAGATCCGGACCATGTCCTTGACGCCCTGCTTCAGCAGGTAGGCGGGAATCGGGAGCATGCCGTACTCGGGCATGCCGGGGCCGCCGAGCGGGCCCGCACCGCGCAGGACGAGGACGGTGTCCGGGGTGATGCCGAGCGCCGGATCATCGATGCGCGCTTGCAGGTCCGGATAGGAGTCGAAGACGACCGCCGGTCCGCTGTGGGTGAGCAGGCGCGGCTCGGCGGCCAGATGCTTGATGACCGCGCCGTCCGGGGCCAGGTTGCCCCGCAGCACGGCGACGCCGCCGTGCTCGGCTACGGGGTTCGCACAGGGGCGGATCACCTCGGGATCATGAGTCTGGCTGTCGGTGTAGTAGTCGCCGAAAGGGATCCCGGCGACGGTCGGGCGGTTCGGATGCAGCGTCCCCGGGACTTCGGCCAGCTGCCGGAACAGGGCCCTGAGACCGCCCGCGTAGTAGAAGTCCTCCATCAGGAACCTGCCGACCGGCCGGACGTCGGCCAGCACCGGGACGCGTTCCCCGATCGCGTCGAAGTCGTCCAGCCGCAGCTCCACGCCGAGCCGGCCGGCCATCGCGATCAGGTGGATCAGGGCATTGGTCGAACCGCTGAGCGCCAGGACCGTCGCCGCCGCGTCCTGGAACGCCTCGCGCGTCATCACCTGCTGCGGCGTCACGCCCTCGCGCACGATCGCCACCGCGCGCATGCCGGAAGCCGCGGCCATCCGGTGATGCGCGGAGTCGACGGCCGGTATCGAGGAGGCGCCTGGCAGCGTCATGCCCAGCGCCTCGGCGCAGGCGGTCATGGTCGAGGCCGTGCCCATCGTCATGCAGTGCCCGGGCGAGCGCGCGAGGCCGCCCTCGACCTCGGCCATCTCGCACTCCCCCACGCGTCCGGCGCGGTACTCGTCGAAGTAGCCGAACAGATCGGTGCCGCTGCCGAGCGTCTTGCCGCGGTGGTGTCCGCGCAGCATCGGGCCGGCGGGCACGAACAGTGCCGGCAGCCCGGCGCTCGCGGCGCCCATCAGCAGAGCCGGTGTGGTCTTGTCGCAGCCGCCCATCAATACGGCGCCGTCTACCGGGTAGGAGCGCAGTAGTTCTTCGGTCTCCATCGCCAGCAGATTGCGGTAGAGCATCGGCGTGGGCTTCTGGAACGTCTCGGACAGCGTGGAGACCGGGAACTCCAAAGGGAATCCGCCGGCCTGCCACACTCCGCGCTTGACCTGTTCTGCGCGCTCGCGCAGGTGCATGTGGCAGGGGTTGATGTCGGACCAGGTGTTGAGGATCGCGATGACCGGCTTGCCGAGGTGTTCCTCCGGCAGATAGCCGAGCTGACGCATGCGGGAGCGATGGCTGAAGGCCCGGAGGTGGCCGCCGGTCGCGCCTTCGCCGAACCAGGCGGCGCTGCGCAGGGTCGGCGGGTTGGGCGCGGAAGCGCTTATGTCCGCACTCACAGCCAGCCCCCGGCCCGCCACTGGTCGAGCACGGCACCGATCCGGTCCCGCAGCGGCTGCGGTAGCGACCGGGACGGCGGCCGCACGTGCCGATCGATGATTCCCAGCTGGGCCAACGCCTCCTTGACCACGCTGACGTTGTCGGCGCCGGCGTCGGCGCCGCGCAGCTCCTCGAATTCGCGGACCGTTTCCCACAGCAGCATCGCCTTGGCGAAGTCGCCGCCGCGCAGCGCGTCCAGCATCGCCAGGGACAGCCGGGGGGCGACGTTGACCAGTCCGGAGGTGAATCCCGTGGCACCGACAGCGAAGCAGCCGGGGGCGGACAGTTCTGCGAGCCCTGCGATCCAGGCGAAGGCGTCGAGCCCGGCGTCACGCGCCACCGAGGCGAAGCTCACCGAGTCCGGGACCGCGTACTTGACGCCGATCACGTTCGGGCTGTGTCCGGCCAGCGTGGCTATGTGTTCCCCGCTTATGCGCGCGTCGCGGACGTAGAGGACGATCCCGAGTCCGGGGACGGTGTCGGCGATGGCGCGGTGGTACTCGATCCAGCCCTCGGCGGAGCGGTAGGGGTGCACCGGCTGGTGGATCATCAGGGCACTGGCGCCGGCGCGCGCCGCGTGCCCGGCCGCGTCGACGGCGCCGGCCAGGTCCAGGCCGACGCCGGCCACCACCTCGGCCTGTCCGTCCACGGCCGCCACCGCCGATTCCACGGCCCGCCGCCGCTCGGCGTCGCCGAGGGTGTGGAACTCGCCGGTGTTGCCGTTGGGCGTGACGGCCTGGACGCCGTGCTCGACCAGGCGGCGAAGCACCGCGGCGTGGCCGTCCCAGTCCACGGCGCCGTCGGGGGTGAACGGGGTGACGGGGATCGCCACCAGCGTCGCCAGGCGGTCCCGCTGGTGCGCGAGGTTCGGCGGGGTCGGCGGGGTCGGGTCCTGCGATGCGGCGGTCATGATGTCGGCTCCGTTTCGTCGGGTCGGCCCGGGTGTCTCAGGCTTCGTCCTCGGGGAAGTTGCGTGCCACGAACGAGCTGATGTGCCCGCGCATCAGGATCCTGACCTCGTCGCTGTCCCCGCTCTGGGCCGCCGCCAGGATCGCCCGGTGCTCGGCCGCTTCCCGTTCCCAGGTGGGGCGTTTCGCCCAGGCCGCGGCCGAGACGAGCGCGGTCTGGTCACGCAGGTCGTCCAGGGTCCGCACCAGCAGCGGGTTGCCGCAGCCGAGGTACATCTGGCGATGGAAGGCGCGGTTGGCGAGCGAGCGCTCGGCGGCGTCAGTAGCCTGATCCGCCTGCTCCAGGGCGCGCCGGGCGGCCGACCAGTCGCCTCGGGAGGCGGCCGTGCGGCCGGCCGCGACGGGTTCGAGGAGTTGGCGCATGTCGTAGATGTGGCGGGCGTGGGCGCGGTCGATCTCCCGTACCGAGCCGCCTTTGTAGGGGCTCATGGTGACCAGTCCGGTGCCGGCCAGCGTCTTCAGCGCCTCGCGGACCGGGGTCTTGGAGACCCCGAACTGAGCCGCGAGTTCGGTCTCCACCAAGGGCTGGCCGGGCTTGAGCTCGCCGGTCAGGATGGCATACTTGACGGCCTCCAGCACCGCCTCGGTGCGGGACGGGAGCGCGCCGGGCGGGGAGCCTGTCGCGGGGCCTGGTGCGGAAGCTGTCGCGGAGCCTGTCGCGGGGGATGGGGCTGAGGCGGGCATCGAGGCTCCTGGGTCGGTCAGATCTCATATATGAGAAGTGATGCGAGCCTAGGGGCGCTGGCTGGGAGCGTCAACGCTTAAGGGTTGACGCGCGGGCGGTTGGCGACGATTTCATATATGAGATGCGGTGCGCTAGCCGTGCAGATCGTGGTCGTCCAGGACGTCGGAGATGACCCGCTCGAAGGTCGGCGCCGTGGCCGGGTTGTCGCGGATCGCCTCACCGAACTGAATCAGCGCCTTCCAAAGTGCCCAGCCACGGCCCCGGGCCCAGGTCGCCGAATCCTGGCGGACCGCGCCGCGGAAGGCCTCGCGGGCCCGGCCGGTCAGCGTCACCCAGGCGATGACCAGGTCGCAGGCCGGATCGCCGACGCCGCTGGTGCCGAAGTCGATCACGGCGGACAACCGGCCGTGGTCGATGAGCAGGTTGCCGGTGGCGAGGTCGCCGTGGAACCAGACCGGTGCGCCGGTCCACTCGGCGGCCAGGGCGGCTTCCCAGACCCCTGCGGCGCGCCGGGTGTCGACGCGGCCTTCGAGCTCTGCCAGCAGGCGGCGGGTCTCATCGTCGTAGTGGGCCGGGGAGGCGCCGCGGTAGAAGCTGTGCGCGCCGGCCAGCGGGCCGTCTGTGGTGTCACAGGCCTGAAGCGCGTGGATGAAGGCGGCCAGATCGGTGGCGAACATGGCGGGGTCGGCCAGGCGCTCCAGGTCCAGCGTCGTGCCGGGCAGCCAGTTCCGGACCGACCACGGGTGCGGATACCCCTGCCCCGGCGCGCCGGTCCCCAGCACCTTCGGAATCGGCAGCGGCAGGTGCGGCGCGAGGCGTGGCAGCCACGTGTTCTCCTTCGCGACACCGGCCACGTAGCCGGCGGCGGTCGGAAGGCGCACGGTCATCTCCTCGCCGAGGCGATAGGTGCGGTTGTCGTTGCCGTCGCGCTCGACCGGGACCACCGGCAGGTCGGCCCACTGCGGGAACTGCGCCGCGATCAGGCGCTTGACCAGGGGTGCGTCAATGCCGGCGCGGCCGTCCGTGGCGGAGAACACCATGCCGTGATCCTGGCGGGAGGGCGGGGTTCGCGCAACGGGATATCTCGGGGCGAGCTTGAGTGGGACTGACCGCCGTGAACCATGTGCTATAGTGGCCTCAGCATCCCAGTGATCCGCTGATTTCTGATATCGCGGGTGTCGATGCATCTTCAGTTTTCATGGCCCGCCTGACGTTCTTGTCAGCAGGGCGTTTCCTCACCACCGGACCTGAGTCGCCAGATCCGCGCTCTGAGCGCGTAGTGCTGGACTTCTCCGTCCGCTGTGGTTCCCGGTGACCCGCCGCTCGCTTCGTGAATCTCCGACGACCGGTACGGCTCCCTCTCCCCTTCCGTCCTTGAAAGGACTCCTTATGACTACCGCAACACTCGAACACCCCAAGACCGAAACTCCCAAGGCCGAAACTCCCAAGAGCAGGCAGTCCCGCGGCAGGGCTGGGAGCGCTGGGAGCAAGACCGCCCAGGATCCGCAGCCGGTCATGCCGGTGGTCGGGATTCTCGACCAGCAGGACCAGCACGGCTTCCTGCGTGTCGACGGCTACGCGCCGGGTCCTCGTGACCTGTATGTCCCGCCCGCCCTGATCCGCCGGCATGGGCTGCGCTCCGGCGACCTCCTCGTCGGCGCTGCCGCCCCCGATCCGTCCGACGCCTCTGATACCACCAAGTCCGGCAAGACAGCCGACAAGGCCCGACCGCTGTTGCGCGTCGACACCGTCAACGGCCGGCCCGCGGACCAGCCGTACGCGCGGAAGCGGTTCGCGGACATGACTCCGCTGTATCCCCACCAGCGGCTGCGTCTGGAGACTGATGCGGCGCAATACAGCACGCGTGCCATCGATTTGGTCTCGCCGATCGGCAAGGGCCAGCGCGGCCTGATCGTGGCCCCGCCCAAGACCGGCAAGACCATGCTGCTGCAGGCCGTCGCGCGGGCGGTCACCGTCAACCACCCCGAGTGCCATCTGATGGTCGTGCTGCTCGACGAGCGCCCCGAGGAGGTCACCGACATGCGCCGCTCGGTGGCCGCCGAGGTCATCGCCTCCACCTTCGACCGGCCGGTCGGCGAGCACATCGCCGTCGCCGAACTCGCCGTCGAGCGCGCCAAGCGGCTGGCGGAGGCGGGTCAGGACGTCGTGATCCTGCTCGACTCCATCACCCGCCTGTGCCGGGCCCACAACAACAACGCCAAGTCCGGCGGCCGCACCCTGTCCGGCGGCGTCGACGCCGCCTCGGTCGCCGCTCCCAAGCGCCTGTTCGGCGCCGCGCGGAACCTGGAGGAGGGCGGCTCGGTGACGATCCTGGCCACCGCGCTCGTCGACACCGGGTCCCGGGCTGACGACTACTTCTTCGAGGAGCTCAAGAGCACCGGCAACATGGAGCTGCGGCTGGACCGCGCCCTGGCCGACAAGCGCATCTTCCCCGCGATCGACGTCGCCGGGTCCAGCACACGGCGCGAGGAACTCCTGGTCGCGGGCGACGAGCTTGACGCGCTGCGGCGGCTGCGGCGGGTGCTGCTTTCGCGGCCGCCTCAGCAGGCGGTCGAGCTGCTGCTGGAGCGGATGAAGCTGACGAGCGGGAATGATGTGTTTCTTCGGTCGATTCGGCAGACGACGCCGGCGGGGGTTTGAGGCCGGGGGTTTGAGGCCGGCCGGAGATTGCTTCCGGCAACGCCGCCGACGCCGGCAACCCCGCCAACCCCGGCACCAGAGGCGCCGGCGCCTCAGTCGTGCGGGACGAGCGCGACCGGGCAGTCGGCGTGCAGCAGCAGCGTTTGGGCGACGGGGCCGACGCGCACGCCGGGGCGGCCGTCCGCGTGGCGGTGGGTGCCGATGACGATGAGGTCGGCGTATGTCGTCGCGCCGGTGAGGAAGGCTGTGGGTGAGCCTTCGATGAGTTCGTGGTCGGTCACCACCTCGGGATACTGGTCCGGCCAGGGTTGGAGCACCTGTTCCAGTGCCTCCTCGGCGCGCTCGGCGGCCTGGGTCGGGGGGCGGCCGAGGGGGCCGGCGTCGCCGGTGTAGACGCGTGGCCACAGGGTGCCTGGCGCGCTGACCACCTTCAGGCGCGCGCCGCGGGAAGCGGCCTCGGTGTAGGCGAAGTCGAGGAGCTCGGCGGCGTTGTCGCCGACGTCGACGGCGGCTATCACCGTGCCGCGGATTCGGTGTTCCGAGCCGCGCACCACCAGGGCCGGGCAGGTGGCGCGGGCCACCGTGTGCCGGGCGACGGAGCCGGGGCGCAGGAAGCCGTCGCGGCCGTGGTGGCCCACGACCAGCAGGTCCGCGTCCAGGGACTGTTCGGCCAGGATGGCGGGGGTGGGGCCGTCCAGCTCTCGGGTGAGGATCGTCAGACCCGGGTGGTCGGCCCGGAGTTGGTCGGCGGCCTGGTCGACGGGGTCCTGCCGAACCGGGCCGGGCTGCGTGGCGGAAGCTTCCGGTGGTGCCGCGGGTGCGTGGTGGAGCGCGTGGATCACCGTGAGCGGGACCTCGCGTCGATCTGCCTCCGCCGCGGCCTCGGCGAGCACCCGCTCGCCGGCGGGACGCTGGTCGTAGCCGACGACGACGCCGGATTCCATGGTGTTGCGCCTCCCTGCTCGGGGTTCTGACGCCTGGTCCGGGTGATCCACTCCTATGAGACGATCATCCTCGCAAGCCGTCCGGGCTGCCAGTAGACGTGAGCGGCCAGTCTTCATCCGGCGTCGCCGTCCAGCATCGGCGCCGCGAGGTACTGCTCGGGGATGTCGAAAGCGTCCACCAGCGTCCGCGCGTGCGGACGCAGCTCGGCGCACAGTGTGTTCACCGCGCTGATGACGGCCTTCGACCGGCCGGCGCTCAGGCGTCCGTGCTCCAGGAACCAGGCGCGGTCCGCCTCGATGTTGCTCAGTGCGTAGAGGTCGCAGACCCGCTCCAGGAGGGCCTTCGCGCCGGGGTCCGGGCAGCGGCCGATCGCGTGGACGAACGCTTCCAGCACCAGGCGGTCGATGTGGACCCGGCCCGCGCGCAGGACGTGGTCCTGGGCCGCGTTGAACACGGCGAACGGGTCCGGCCCGGCTTTGCGCAGCCGGTCGGCGACGCCTTCCAAGACGTGCTGCTCGCGGTCCTGGAACAGCTTGAGCTGCCAGTCGCGGTCGAAGAGCGCCTCGCGGTCGTCGCCCTCGGTCAGCCGGTCGACGGCGTCGACGACCTTGCGGGCCGCGGTGCGCTCGGCCACCGCGCCCAGGACGCGTTCGGCGGCGAAGCGTGCGGTGGCCAGCGGGCTCAGGTTCTGGAACGCGTCCTTGTAGTCGGTCAGCAGCCCCTTGGCGACCAGCTGGAGCAGGACCGTGTTGTCCCCTTCGAAGGTGGTGAAGACGTCGGTGTCGGCCTTCAGTCCGGGCAGCAGGTTCTCGGCGAGGTAGCCGGCGCCGCCACAGGCCTCGCGGGCGTTCTGGATCGTGGCCGTGGCGTGCCAGGTGTTGGCGACCTTGAGCCCGGCGGCGCGGGACTCCAGCCGGCGTTGCTCCTCCTGCGGTGCGTCGGAGGCCGTGTCGTGGAGCGCCGCCACGAGTTCGTCCTGGGCGAAGTGCAGCGCGTAGCTGGTGGCCAGGGCGGGCAGCAGGCGGCGCTGGTGGCCCAGGTAGTCCAGGATCACGACCTCCTCGCCGTCCGGCTTCGCGAACTGGCGGCGCCGTTCCGCGTAGCGCACGGCCAGGGTCAGGGCCCGCTTGGTCGCGCTCCCGGCGCTCCCGCCGACGCTGACGCGGCCCCGGATCAGGGTGCCGAGCATGGTGAAGAAGCGGCGGGCGTCGCCTTCGATCGGGCTGGAGTAGGTGCCGTCCGGGGCCACGTCGCCGAACCGGTTGAGCAGGGCTTCCCTCGGGACGCGGACGTGGTCGAAGGCCAGGCGGCCGTTGTCGACGCCGTTGAGGCCGGCCTTGGGGCCGCAGTCCTCGATGAGGACGCCGGGCGCCGCCCGGCCGTCGGGATCACGGATCGGGACCATGAAGGCGTGCACGCCGCGGGCCTCGCCGTGCGTGATGAGTTGCGCGAACACCACCGCCGCATGACCGTCGCGCGCGGCGTTCCCGATGTATTCCTTGGTGGCGGCGCGATCCGGGGTGTGGACGACGAACTCGGCGGTGTCCGGATCGTAGGTCGCGGTGGTCCGCAGGTGCTGGACGTCCGAGCCGTGGCCGTGCTCTGTCATAGCGAAACAGCCGAGCAGGTCCAGGTCCTTGATGCGGCGCAGGTAGCGCTCGTGATGCGGCCGGGTGCCCAGCAGCTGTACGGCACCGCCGAACAGGCCCCACTGCACACCGGCCTTGACCATCAGCGACAGGTCGCCGAAGCCCAGCATCTCGAACGACACGACCGAGCCGCCGATGTCGCCCCCGCCGCCGTACGCCTTGTCGAAGCCGAGCCCGGGGACGTCGGTCGTGGCGAGCGCCTGGAGCTGGTCGAAGACCAGGGCACGGTGCGCTTCCACGGCGAGGCCGACCGGGTCCCGGTAGGGCTCGGCCGCCATCCGCGCCCGGACCTCGGCGCGCAGGGCGGCCCAGCGGCCGTCCAGGACCGGAGTCAGGGTACGTGGATCGACGTCGGCGGGTAAGGACGGCATGCGGCGCTCCTGGGTTCGGCGATCACGGCGAGGACACCTGGCGATGACAGCTATAGCGGCTGCTACAGCGTCAGCCCGGGCGGCCCGGCCGGACTCGGCATGGGTTCCGGCGGCTGCGGGTCGGGGCGCGGGACCGGGCTCGGCGGCGTGGGCTCGGGGAAGGGC
>NZ_JAAFYZ010000098.1 GCF_018274385.1 Catenulispora pinistramenti
GGGCGGAGGTCGCGGTTGCGGGCGGGTGAGGGTGGCACCTTTCACCAGCTCGTCAGATCCTCGCGGGGAACTCCATCATCGCGACCCGGGACGGTGTCGCGATGACGATCGCCTGTGCCGCTTCGGTACGCACGAGGGCAGCGGCGAGGATCGGCTCGTCCGGCAGCGGCAGCTCGGCCAGCAACTCGCGGGTACTCATGTCCCACAGCCGGACGTTCCGGCCGTGGACGTAGGTCACCCTCGGCCGTCCGGTGGGATCGTCGAGGAGCACGATGCCTTGTCCGGACTGCGCGCCGCCGGTGAGCGGAAGGTGCGTCAGCTCCTCACCGGTGGCCGGACGGTAGAGGCTGATACCAGCCGGGCTGCTCACCGCGACCAGGGAGCCGGACTGCGATACCGCCACGCCGGTGACGACACGGCGGTCATCGAACGTGTACAGAGTCCGGCAGGACTCGGCGTTCCAGGCGACGGCTCTGGCGCCCGGAAGGCGAGCGTTGCCGTGCCAGCCGATGACGACAGAATCGGCGGCGGAGGCCAGCCGCATCGGCTGGAAACCGCCGGGCAGCTTGCGCCAATCGCCGCCGCCGACCCGGGCGACCGGCGCGATGCCCGGCCCGGTCACCGCGATTCCGAGACGCCCGGACGTCCGGAAGACGGTGCCGGCGGTGAACCGCTCTATCCGGCCGGGCAACGGGCCCAGCGCAGTGGGGCTCACCGTGTTGGTCACCAGATCGGCGAGATTGAGGACCTGACGGGCCTGAGCACGGTCCACAGTCAGGGCCGCCGCGCCGAGGGCCATCCCCGGACCGAGCGTCAGCATGGCATCGCCCCGAGACGGCACCATTTGCAGCAGTCGGCGATCGCGGTCCGGAGCGTGCGGGACGTGGAACGTCGCTTGCGACCAAGAGCCGTGCAGGTCGTTCTTGCCCTGGAGGTAGACCGCGACCGACGGCTCTGCGTAGTCGGTGACCGGGATCAGCCAGGCGCGTTCGATCCGCTGCCCCGGTCTGCAGATGAACAGCGAGTCGACTGCTGGCGCGCTACCCGACGCGGACAGCCCCGGGGGCACCGGCGCGGCGACCATCGTTTCCGGTACGGGCCGGCGGACGACCTCGCCCGGCACCGGTACGGACCCACCGGCCGCGGCACGCAGGATCCCGGCCGTCTCAACGGCATCGGGCCGCTTCGCAGGGTCCTTGTCCAGCAGCCGGACCAGCAGCGGGGCCAGCGGTCCGGCGTTCACCGCGGGCTCGGGCGCCTTCATGAGGATCGCGGTGTACAGGGCCGTGAGCGTCGGCGCGTCGAACGGCCGCCGTCCCTCGACCAGCGTGTACAGCATCGCGCCGAGGGACCACAGGTCGACGGCGGCCGTGGCCTCCAGGCCCTCGAGCAGCTCGGGCGCCATGTAGTGGGGCGTGCCCAGCGCCACGCCGGTGCGCGTCAGATGGGTGGCGGACTCCAGGACGCGGGCGATCCCGAAATCGGCGATGACCACCCGGGACCCGGCGAGCAGCACGTTCTCCGGCTTGAGATCGCGATGGACGATGCCGCCGGCGTGCGCGTGCCCGAGCGCGTCGGCGACCACCGTCCCGATCTCGGCGGCCCGCCGCCACGGCAGCGCACCACGATCGGCCATCTCCGCGGCCAGCGATCCCCCGGACACCAGTTCCATGACGATCCACGGGACACCGCCGTCCTGCACGACGTCGTGCACGGTGATGACGCCGTCGTGCCGGAGCCGGGCGGCGACCCGGGCCTCGCGCACGGCGCGCGCGACGAGCTCGGCCCGCTCGTCGGCGGCGACGCCCTCGGGGATCGTCAGTTCCTTGATAGCGACGATCCGGTCGAGGTTGGCGTCGTAGCCACGCCAGACCCGCCCCATTCCGCCCTGGCCGATCAAGTCGTCCAACCGGTACCGGCCGCCCACCGCGTAGCCCGTCCCACCCGTCATCGATAGTTGAAGGTGCGGTGCTCGTCAGAGCCCGTATCCTTCGTCCCCCTTCATCGCATCGCAGCATTGCAGCAGCAGGCCAAACAGTAGCAATACCAACTGCTTGGCCGACGCGCCGGCGGCTGCTGGTCTTCAGCGGCGAGCGAGCGCGGGCTCAGCTGCTCGTCGCCGCCAACCGCGCGGCGGCCGCATCCCACGCCGCCCGCTCTCCGGCCGGCTCGTAGCGCGTCAGCGGCTGCGTGCGAATCAGCAAGTCCCGCAAGTCCCGCACCGCCCCGGGCTCGCCGACCACGCCGAGCGCCCGCGCCTGCACCACCACGTTCCCCAGCGCCGCGGCCTCGGCGGGCCCGGCCACCACCGGCAGGCCGCACGCGTCGGCCGTCAGCTGGCACAGCAACGCGTTGTGCACCCCGCCCCCGACGATGTGCACCACATCCACCGGGTGGTCCGCGAGTCGCTGCGCGTCCTCGATCGCGCGCCGGTGGGCCAGGGCGAGCGAGTCGAGGATGCAGCGGGTGACTTCCGGTGGCGTGCCGGGCACCGGCTGGCCGGTGGTGCGGCACGCCTCGCGGATGCGGTCGGCCATGCGGCCCGGCGCCAGGAAGCCGGGGTCGGCGGCGTCGATCACCGAACGCAGGGGCGGTTGCCCGGCTGCGGCTTCCAGAAGCGCCAGCAAGTCGGTCCTCCACTCCCGCAGGCACTCCTGGAGCAGCCACAAACCCATGATGTTGCGCAGATAGCGGACCGTCCCGTCGATCCCGGCCTCGTTGGTGAAGTTCGCCA
Organism: Catenulispora pinistramenti; assembly: GCF_018274385.1. Classification (GTDB taxonomy): domain Bacteria; phylum Actinomycetota; class Actinomycetes; order Streptomycetales; family Catenulisporaceae; genus Catenulispora; species Catenulispora pinistramenti. The sequence goes on from NZ_JAAFYZ010000098.1 coordinate 2,735, forward strand.
GCCGGCTGGCCTCGGTCAGCACGGGGCGTTCCAGCTCCAGCCCGACCAGCGACCATGTTCCGGTACTGATATACGCGAACCGCTCCCCCGCCGCGGCCGGGACCGCGACCACCGCCGACGCCGTGTCGTGCGACGCCACCGCGGTCACCGGGATCGGCCCACGCAGCCCGGTCTCCTCCAACACCGCCGGCAGCAGTTCGCCGATCCGTGATCCCGGCTGACGCAGCGGCGGGAACAGCCCGACGTCCACTCCCACCCGCTCGGCCACCTCAGCCGACCAGGTCCGGCTGACCGCGTCGAGCAGCTGCGTGGTGGAGGCGTTGGTCACCTCGGTACCGGCGACCCCGGTCAGCCAGTACCCCATCAGATCCGGGATGAGCAAAGCCTGCCGAGCCGTGCCCAACGCCTGCGACCCGCGCGCCGCAACAAGCTGATACAGCGTATTGAAGGGCACGTACTGAATCCCCGTGACGCCGTACAACGCCTCGGCGGGCATCATCTTCCACACCCGCTGGGCGATGCCCTCCGTCCGCGCGTCGCGATAGTGCACCGGGTTGCCGAGCAGCGCACCGTCGGCGTCCAGCAGCCCGTAGTCCACGGCCCAGCTGTCGACGCCCACCGAGTCCACCTGCCGGGCCGCGCGCAGCCCGTCGACAATCCCCTGATACAGCGCCAGCACGTCCCAGTGCAGCGTCCCACCGACCCGCACCGGCCGGTTCTCGAACCGGTGCGCCTCACGCATCTCCAGCGTGTCCCGGCCGACGCGACCGACCATGACGCGCCCGCTTGACGCGCCGAGGTCGATCGCCGCGACCGTCTTCACCCCGATACCCCGCTCATCGCAGGAAGGCCGCCGCGACCCCGGCGTCCACCGGCACCAGCAGCCCGGTGGTGTGCGTCAGGTCGCCGCCGACGAGGGCGAACACCGCGTTGGCCACGTGCTCGGGCAGCACCTCCCGCTTCAGGAGCGTCCGCTGCGCGTAGAACTCGCCCAGCTTCTCCTCCGGGATCCCGTACGTGGCCGCACGCTGCGCGCCCCAGCCCCCGGCGAAGATCCCCGACCCGCGCACCACGCCGTCGGGGTTGACGCCGTTCACCCGGATCGCGTGCTCGCCCAACTCCGCGGCCAGCAAGCGCACCTGGTGCGCCTGGTCGGCCTTGGCGGCGGAGTACGCGACGTTGTTCGGCCCGGCGAAGACAGCGTTCTTCGACACCACGTACACGATGTCCCCGCCGCGACCCTGCGCCGTCATCACCCGGGCCGCCTCGCGCGACACCAGGAACGAACCGCGCGCCATGATGGTGTGCTGTCGGTCCCAATCCGCGCTCGTGGTCTCCAGCAGCGGCTTCGAGATGGAGATCCCGGCGTTGTTGACCACCAGGTCCACGCCGCCGAATGCCAGCACCGCGGCGTCGAACGCCGCCGCGACCTGCTCCTCGGACGTCACGTCCACGGTCACCGCGACCGCCCGGTCCGCGCCGCCCAGATCGGCGGCCACGGCCTGCGCCGCCACACCGTCCCGGTCGGCGACCACCACGCACGCGCCCTCGGCGACCAGCCGGTACGCGATCGCCTTGCCGATCCCCGACCCCGCGCCGGTGACCAGCGCCACCCGGGTGGCCAGCGGCTTGGGTTCGGGCATCCGCGCCAGCTTGGCCTCCTCCAGCGCCCAGTACTCGATCCGGAACTTCTCCGACTCCTCGATCGGCGCGTACTCCGACACCGCCTCGGCACCGCGCATCACGTTGATCGCGTTGACGTAGAACGCGCCGGCGACCCGCGCGGTCTGCTTGTCCCGGCCGAAGGAGTACATCCCGACGCCGGGGACCAGGACGATCGCCGGGTCCGCGCCGCGCATCGCCGGCGAATCAGGAGTCGCATGCCGGCGGTAGTAGGCCGCGTACTCGGCGCGGTAGTCGGCGTGCAGCTCGGCGAGGCGGGCGATCGCGTCTTCGAGGGGCGCGGAGGCCGGCAGGTCGAGGACCAGCGGACGGACCTTGGTGCGCAGGAAGTGGTCGGGGCAGGAGGTGCCGAGCGCCGCCAGCCGCGGGTGCTCGGCGCGGGACAGGAAGTCGAGGACGACCTCGGTATCGGTGAAGTGGCCGATCTGCGGACGATCCGCCGACGCCAGAGCACTGATATAAGGCGCCAGCGCAGCCGCACGCGCCCGGCGCTCATCCTCAGGCAGCGGCTCGAAGCCTGCGGTCACCGCCCCGAACGGCTCAGCTTTCCCGCGCTCGGCAAGGAAAGCCTCGGCCGTCCTGATGATCCGCAGCGAATTCGCCTCGCACTGCTGGGCCGAATCACCCCAGGCCGTGATCCCGTGCCCGCCGAGAACGCACCCGATCGCCTGCGGATTCGCCGCCTTCACCGCCGCGATGTCCAGCCCGAGCTGGAACCCGGGCCGCCGCCACGGCACCCACACCACAGCGTCCCCGAAGCACTCAGCCGTCAGCTTCTCCCCGTCCGCCGCACACGCCAGCGCGATCCCCGAATCAGGGTGCAGATGGTCCACGTGCGGCGCGTCGACCAGAGCGTGCATCGCCGTGTCGATCGACGGCGCGGCGCCGCCCTTGCCGTGCAGGCAGAAGTCGAACGCCGCGACCATCTCGTCCTCGTGGTCGGCCCCGGGATAGACGTCGACCAGCGCGCGCAGCCGGTCCAGCCGCAGCACCGCGAGCCCGGCCGGCGTCAGGGTGCCCAGATCGCCGCCGGAACCCTTGACCCACAACAGCTCCACGTCCCCGCCGGTCACCGGATCGGTCCCGGCCCCCTTCGCCGAGGTGTTGCCGCCGGCGTAGTTCGTGTTCCGCGGATCGGCACCGAGCCGGTTCGACCGGGCCACCAACGCGGCCACGGTGTCATTGGTCAGGGTGTCATTGCTCAGGGTGTCATTGGTCAGGGTGTCATTGGTCAGGGTGTCATTGGTCAGGGTGTCATTGGTCAGGCTGTCGTCGTTCAGGCTGTCGTTCATCAAGCTCCCCATCCGGCCTGCACCCCGCCGACCCGCTCGGCGACGATCTTCTCCGCGTAGCCGCCGGCCCGGTAGGCGTCCAGCGGGTCGGGCCGCAGCCCCATCTCCTTGCGGAGGTCCGCCAGCATCGAGCGGACGTCAGTGTTGTAGGCGTCCATCAGCACCGCGTTCGCGCCGAGCACGTCCCCGGCCGCCTGCGCGGCACGCAACGCGGGCAGGTCCACCAGCAGCGCCTTGGCCGTGGCCTCCTGCACGTTCATCACCGAACGGATCAACGCCGGGATCTTGGCCTCCAGGTTGTGGCACTGGTCCAACATGAACGCCACGCCGTTGGCCTTGTCGAAGCCGCCGTTCTTGGCCACCTCGTGCAGGATCCGGAACAGCTGGAAGGGATCGGCGGCGCCGACCATCAGGTCGTCGTCGGCGTAGAAGCGGGAGTTGAAGTCGAACGCCCCGAGCTTGCCCTCCCGTAGCAGGAACGCCACGATGAACTCGATGTTCACCCCCGGCGCGTGGTGCCCGGTGTCCACGACCACCTTCGCCTTCGGCCCCAGCTTCAGGCAGTGCGCGTAGGACGTGCCCCAGTCCGGGACGTCGGTGGCGTAGAAGGCCGGCTCGAAGAGCTTGTACTCCAACACCATCCGCTGGTCCGGCCCGAGCCGGTCGTAGACCTCTGACAAAGCCTCGGACAGCCGGTCCTGCCGGGCCACGATGTCGTCCTGGCCCGGGTAGTTGGTGCCGTCGGCGAACCACAGTTTCAGCGAGGACGAGCCGGTCGCGTCCATGATGTCGACGCACTCCAGCAGGTGGTCCACGGCCTTGCGCCGGATCCGCGGGTCCGGATGCGCCACCGAGCCCAGCTTGAAGTCGTCGTCCTGGAACGTGTTGGAGTTGATCATCCCTATTCGCACGCCGAGTTCCGCGGCGTACCGGGCCAGCGCGCCGTAGTCGTCCACGCGGTCCCACGGGATGTGCAGCGACACCAGCGGCGCGACCCCGGTGGCGGCGTGCACCTGGGCGGCGTCGGCCAGCTTCTCGAACGGGTCCCGCGGCACCCCGGCCTGCGCGAACACCTTGAACCGGGTGCCGGAGTTGCCGTAGCCCCACGACGGGGTCTCGATCTCCTGCGCCTTCAGGGCGGCCTTCACGGCCGACAGGTCGGGCATGGCTCCACCTCGCGGGGGTCGTGGTCGATGGACTTCGCCGATGGTCTCGCCGACTGGCTCCACTGATGATCTCGCCGATGGTCTGGTCGATGATCTCGCCGGCCGGATTGAATCGATTCAATCCCTGCCTGCTGCCGACCTTAGGCGGCGCTCAGGACGACGTCAAGAGGCGATCCCGGGGCGGGGAACCGATCTTGAACGAACCCCCAGGTGGGGCCGGTGCGCGGCCCGGCCTGTAAGGTGAGGCCGACCGGTGAAACCATTCAGTCGGCGTCCAGCCGCTAGCGGGCAGGCGGGCTCAGGTGGCCAAGAAGACAGTCGGGATCTCGGACGTCGCGCGGGAGGCCGGCGTGTCCGTCGGCACCGTGTCGAACAGCTTCAACCGGCCCGATTCGGTGGCGCCGGAGACCCGGGCCCGGATCCTGGCCGTGGTGGAGCGGCTGGGATACGTGCGCAGCGAGTCCGCGCGCCAGCTGCGGACCGGGACCAGCCGCATCGTCGCGCTGCTGGTGCTGGACCTGGCGAACCCGTTCTTCGTCGACGTCGCCAACGGCGCCGAGCGGACCGCCCGCGCCGCCGGACTCGGGGTGATGGTGTGCACCAGCGCGCAGTCGCCGTCGGACGAGGCGGACTACATCGGCCTGTTCACCGAACAGCAGGTGCGCGGCGTACTGGTGATCCCGGCCGATCCCACCGGACGCTCGCTGGAACCGTTACGCCGCCAGGGGATCCCGTACGTCGTGGTGGACCGGCTGGTCGAGGACGCCGAGGTGTGCTCGGTATCAGTGGACGATGTCACCGGCGGCCGACTGGCGGTCGAGCACCTGCTCGCGCAGGGCCACCGCCGCATCGCCTACATCAGCGGACCGGCGCACCTGCAACAGATCCGCGACCGGCGCACCGGCGCACTGGCCGCCGTCGCCGCCGCCGGACTCCCGCCGGAGGCCCTGCACGAACTCCCGACCGCCCACATGACCATCGCGGCGGGCCGTGACGCCGCCGCGCGCCTGCTGGGCCTGGCCGACCGCCCGACCGCGGTGTTCTGCGCGAACGACCTGCTGGCCCTGGGCTTGGAGCAGGCGCTGTATGCCGCCGGGGTGAAGGTTCCGGAGGAAGTCGCGATCGTCGGGTACGACGACATCGAGTTCGCGTCCGCGGTCGCGGTGCCGCTCACGTCGGTACGGCAGCCGGCCGCGGAGATGGGGCGGCTGGCGACGCAGATGCTGCTCGCGGAGGGTGATGCCTTGGGCGACGAGGAAGGCACGCACGCGCACCAGGCTGTGGTGCTGCAACCGGAGTTGGTCGTGCGGACGTCGAGTCTGCACCGGGCCGGGTAGGCGGTTCGGCTCCTCGACGTATCAGGGCCCGAAATAACTGCCGCCGAATCTTACAGACTTCAGAACGCGCGTTCAGTACCCTTCTCACCATCCGTAGTGCTCTGATCACATAGCAGGATGGTGAACCGGACTCGAGGGACGACCCTCGGGATGGTGGGGGTGCCGACCGTGTTGGACGCAGGCGTCGCGATAACCGGAGTCGGGGTTGAGCAGGACACGTCCTCCTCGACCCGGACTTCGGCGGCACTGGCCCTGGTCACGACGGTCGGCTACGCGGTGTTCTCGCTGCGGCGGCACGCGCTGTTCCGGTCCAACGCCTACGACTTGGGCATCTTCGGGCAGAGCGTGCGCTCCTACGCCGCCGGCCACCTGCCGGTGTCGACGATCAGGTCCGACAGCGCGCCGTCGGGGCCTTGGGGACACGGGTTTCCGCTGTTGGGCGACCACTTCTCGCCGATCGTGGCCGTGCTGGGGCCGTTGTATCGGCTGTGGCCGCACATCGAGTTGCTGCTGATCGCTCAGTCCGCGTTGGTGGGTTTCTCAGTGTTCGTCGTCGCCCGTCGCGCCGCTCCGCATTGGTGGATTCCCGTCGCGTACGCGATGAGCTGGGGTTTGCAGCAGCTCGTCAACTTCGACTTCCACGAGGCCGCGTTCGCGGTGCCGCTGATCGCGTTGGCGTTGGACGCCTACTTGGCTGGGCGGTGGGCCGCGTGCGCGTGGTGGGCGTCGGGCCTGTTGCTGGTCAAGGAGGACATGGGGCTGACGATCGCCGTGCTCGGGCTGCTGATCTGGCGGCACGACCGCCGGGTCGGACGGGTGCTGTGTGTGGTGGGGCCGGTCGCGACGGCGTTGTTGGTGCTGGTGGTCGTCCCGCATTTCAACCCGCAGCATGTGTATCCGTATCTGCAGAGCAGCGGGCGGCAGTCGTCCGGCGCCTCCGCGCTGTCGAAGCCCTGGCTGATACCGGTTCACTTGGTCTGGCCGCTGGTCAAGCTGAAGACGCTGGCGATGCTGCTGGTCCCGACCGCGTTCCTCGCGCTGCGCAGTCCGCTGATCCTGCTGGCCGTCCCCGACCTGTTGCTCCGCTTCACTTCGGGCGACCACATGTACTGGGACACCGACTACCACTACTCGGCGATCCTGATGCCGATCGTGTTCTTCGCGCTGATCGACGCCCTCCAGCGGGGGCCGGTTCCGTTTCGGTGGCTGGCGCGGCGGCTGCCGGCCGCGGTGATGGCGGCGGCGGTCGCCCTCATCGCACTGTCACCATTGCGCACCGCGTTCAGTCCGGCGTTCTGGCACGACGGTCCGCGGACCGCTTCCGCGCGGCAGGCCGTCGCGCTGGTACCTGAGGGGGCGCGCGTCGCGGCCAGCAGCCCGCTGGCCCCGCATTTGACGGACACGGCGCGGGTGTATCTGGCCACTGACACCGTGTTCGCGCATGCGGAGTTCGACTGGCTGGTGCTGGATACCGGTGCCGACGACTGGCTCTCGCACTCCGCGAGGATTCTGGATCAGGCGCGGAGTGCGGGGTTTCAGCAGGTGTACAGCAGGGCTGGGTATGTGGTGGAGCGGCGCGGGGGCGGGTGATCCGCGTGCTCCGCTCAGGCCCCCATCGGCAGCGGCTCGCCGGTCTCCAGCAGCGACTTCAAGCTGGCCACCACACTCGGCCAGCCCTGGCTCACCATCTCGGCCAACGCCGATCCGGCCTCGAAGCCGTCGTGGACCACCGTCAGCTTCACGACCTCCGAGCCCTCCTCCTCGATGGTGAAGGTGACCTTCGAGCGGGACTCGCCCGCCAGCTTGGCGGTCAGCTCCTCGTCCCATTCGAAGCGTTTGCCGAGCTCGGGGGTGATGGCGTGCCAGGTGTAGGACAGGCGGCTGTAGGGATCGGCCTCCAGCACGACCTGCTCCGGGTCGCTGATCTGCACGCCGTGGTTGTCCCAGGTCATCGGGGCACCGGCGGACCAGTCGGTGGCGAACTCCGTGGACCAGTAGCGGCGCGTGAAGGCGGGCTCGGTCAGCGCCTGCCAGAGCTTCTGCGGGGTGGTGCGGATGTAGGTGCTGTAGACGAAGGTCGGCGCGTCCATCGGATTGCCCTCCAAGGCGAGTTTCAGGTCTGCCAGGGCCTGCACCCTGGCCTGGTCGAAGCGGTTGATCCACCGGTGGGCGATCTCATGCACGGGCGCGGCGTTGAGGTAGTGCAGCTTCTCGCGGCCCTGCCGCACCGTGGTGACCAGCCCGGCCTCCTCCAGCACGGCGAGGTGCTTGCTGACGGACTGCCTGGCCATGTCCAGCCCCGCACACAACTCGCGCAACGTCTGCCCGTTGCGGGCGTTAAGCGAGTCGAGCAGCGCGCGGCGGCTCGGGTCGGCCAGTGCTTTGAACACTTCGTCCATGCGGCTCTCGCGGCTCCCGGTGGTGGTGGTTGTCGATATGCAGCCTTTCGGCTGCCTTTAATTTAGGCAGCCAGCTGGCTGCATGTCAAGGCGGAAGCCGGATGCCGGAGAACGGCAGGGGTACTGAGATCGGTGATGAGGAGGGCTCGGACGGCCGGGCAGGCCGAGTTGTCATCAGGTGAGCTGACCCCGAAAAGCCTCGTAACTCGCCGCCGCGCCGACCTCCGCGACCGAAAGACTCGCTGCGCGGATCGCCCTTTCGACCGCCGGGCGGAGTTCGAAGCCCTGCGCGAGGGCGGCCGCCAGGACGCCGACCAGGGCATCGCCCGCGCCGGTCGTGTCGCGGACGCGGGTCGGGCGCGGTGCGGGTAGGTGGTCCTCGCTATCGCGAGTGATGAGGACCGCGCCTGACGCGCCGAGCGTCACCAGCACTGATCGCGCGAGACCGCGTAGCTGTGGCGCCGCGGCCGTGACGTCGTGCACGGTCGCCAAGTCCGCGCCGAGGAGCTGGCCGGCCTCGATCTCGTTGACCACCAACGGATCGGCGTGGGCCAGCTCCGCGCCGAGGTCGTGGACCGGCGCCAGGTTCACCACCGCGCGGACCCCGGCCTCGGCCGCCAGTCGCAGTGCGGCGCGGTTCACGCTTGGTGCCACCTCGCCTTGCAACACCAGCACTGCGGCGTCGTGAAGGGTGTCGCGATTCAGTGCCCGTTCGTCCAGGGCCTGATTCGCTCCGCCGATCACGATGATCTCGTTCTCCCCGGCCTCGCTCAGTATCACCAGGGCGCGGCCGGTCGCCGTCTTGTCGAGCCGGGCCACCAGGGACGTGTCGACGCCGTACTTCGCCAGTTGCTCAAGCACCGCCTCGCCCTGGGGGTCGGTACCCACCGCGCCGACGAGCGCCACTGTGCCGCCGGCCATCGCGGCGGCCACCGCCTGGTTCGCGCCCTTGCCGCCGAGGCCGGTGGCGCGCTCCCGGCCGAGCACCGTCTCGCCCGGTGTCGGCAACGCCGCCACCCCCACGACCTCGTCGACGTTGACGCTGCCGACCACGACCACCCGCTGCGGCTCCGGCTCCACTGCTCAGTCCGATCCGATCTGCTGGGAAAGCGCGACGGGGACATCCGGCGCACCCTCCGATCATTGCGCCCCGCGCGCGTCTTGAACCCTCCGAGCGCTGCGACACGCGGCAACCGCACGGGCCTGGGCGGGGCTGCCGAGCCGCGTGTCGTCGCTCGGCCCGGGTGGCTCGTGACTCACCCGCGTCGAGCGCTTTCCATTCCCCGGGCTTATTGATGGCCCTCGAACATTCATTGGACGCATCAAAGCGGCGCGGCTTCGATGGGCCTCATGCTGATCCGAGTCGCGACTGTCCAGTTCGAACCCCGCCCCGGGGACAAGGAGTACAATCTCGCGCGCGTCGAGCGCTTCGCCCGCGCCGCGGCCGAGGACGGCGTCCAGTTCGCCGCTCTTCCCGAGCTCTGCCTGGTCGGCAACCGGCACCTCACGAAGCGATCGGCCGAGGAACTACGCGCCATCGCAGAACCCGAAGACGGACCGTCGATCACCCGGGTGCGGAAGCTGGCGCACCAGTTGGGGATCGGCATCGCGGTGGGATTGGTCGCCGAGCGGGGCGGCCTGCTGTTCAACGCCTACGCGGTCTGCCTGCCGGACGGCACCGTCCACATCCACCGCAAGCTGCACACCTCCGGCTACCCCGGCATCTCCGAGGGCGACGGCTACACGGTCTTCGACACGCCGTGGGGCGTGCGTGTCGGGGTCCTGATCTGCCTCGACAACAACATCGTGGAGAACGTGCGCACGACCGCGGTTCTCGGCACGCAGATCCTGTTGGCGCCGCACCAAACCGGCGGGACTCACACCATGGTCCCATTCGGCGAGAACCCGCTTCCGTCGTCGCTGTGGGAGAACCGCGCGGAGGACCCCGCTGCGGTCCGGGCCGCGTTCGACGGCCCGACCGGACGTGACTGGCTGCTGCGCCACCTGCCGACCCGAGCCCACGACAACGGAATGTTCATCGTCTTCAGCAACGGCGTCGGCCGCGACGATGACGAGCTGCGCACCGGCGGCGCGATGGTCGTCGATCCCCGCGGCCAGATCCTCACCGAGAGCCGGTCCATCGAGGACGACATGGTCACCGCAGATCTCGATATGGACCTGGTCACCGGCTCGGTCGGGCGGTGGTGGATGAAAGCGCGGCGGCCAGAGCTCTACGCATCACTGGCCGCCGCACGATCCAGCGCCGGCTCTAGATGATTGATTCCTGGGGGTACCGGCGCGAAACGGCACGCAGCCTCTGGCTATGTGGTTCGCGACGTGTCGGTCGGCGGGCGGGATCCGTTGGCGGGTGGAGTTTGCTGGGGCTGGGGTTTGTAGGCCGGGTTGCTGTTGGTGTGTGGGTTTCAAAGCTTTTTACGGCCTTCGGTCATAGTTGTACCGGTTCGGGGTTCGGGGTGGTGGGTGTGTTTGTCGGCTGCCGGTTCGCGCGTTCACAACCCCGCCCCACCTCAGGCCTCTTCAACTCCGGCAAGTCGAAGCAAGGGCAAAGGGCCAGATCAAGAGCAAGATCAAGGGCAAACCCATGGTGAAGAGCCGGGCCTCCGGCGGGCCTCGGCAACCTCAGGGAAACTAGCGCGGTTCCCTCGGGTGGCCGGGTGAGTCTCAGCGGCTGCGGTCCCAGAGGTGGCTACGGTCCGTTCCCCTCGGTCGCGTCGTCAGCCCGATGGGTACAGCACCAGTGTCCGGGGGTAAAGTCCGCGCGCTTGCGGTCAGGCGGGCGAGCTGCGGTTTGTGATAGCGCGAACTTGACCCCCGGCCACCGGCACTGTAGGCGAAGCCCTGCCGACGCGACCGAGGGGAACGAACCGAAAACCGACCGGAAGAATGGCAATCGAAGGGACCGACAACGCAGGTCGGCGATGCGGCTGCCGGTGAGGGTGCGGCGGGCCGGTGGTCGATTGGTCGGGAACATGCCCGGGTGCGGTAGGCGGCATGCCTTGGCGCTGTGGCCAGGTCTATCTGTCATCCGGCGGCGGCGATCTCGGCGGCCAGACGAGCCCGCGCCCGCAAGCCCAGGATGCGCACCTTCGGGACTGCCGCGCTGCCAGTACCCTGACCGGCGGCCGAACTCGCCGAGCCGCCGGTACCGCACCCCCTGTTTTGTATTTCTCCGGCCGGTTTTCGGTTCGTTCCCCTCGGTCGCGTCGGCAGGGCTTCGCCTACAGTGCCGGTGGCCGGGGGTCAAGTTCGCGCTGTGCGAAACCGCAGGTCAAATGCTCGACCGCCGCGCGCGGACTTTACCCCCGGACACCGGTGCTGTACCCATCGGGCTGACGACGCGGCCGAGGGGAACGGACCGCAACCACCCCACAAACCGCCGCCGCTGAGACTGACCCGGCCACCCGAGGGAACCGCGCTAGTTTCCCTGAGGTTGCCGAGGCCCGCCGGAGGCCCGGCCCTTCACCACAGCCCTTGACCTTGACCTTCAGCTCTTGATCTTCAGCTCTTGATCTTGCCTGTGCCCTTGTTCCGACTTGCTGGAGTTGAAGAGGCCTGAGGCGGGGCGGGGTTGTGAACGCGGAAACCGGCAGCCGACAAACACAACTCGCCACCCCGAACCCCGAACCGGCACAACTATGACCGAAGGCCGTAAAAATCGCCTTTCAAACCACAGCCCAACCGCAACCCGGCCCACAAACTCAAGCCCCCAGCAGACTCCACCCGCCAACGGATCCCGCCCGCCGACCGACATGTCGCGAATCACATCGCGAACCACATCGCGGACTCCCGCCCGAGCAAAGCGCGAACTCCCAGGCAAACGTTGCCTGACACGGCACTAGCCGATAGTCACCACCCCCGCAGACGCCGCGGGGCCGACTCCGGCGGCGTTCCGGGCCGCGACCGTGATCGCGTACGCGTCGCCGTGTGTAAGTCCACTGACGACGGCGAACGTGTCGCGGCCGTTAGTCGCCCACACCTCCGTCTTGCCGGTCTCGGTGACCGTGGTGACAGCGCCGGTCTTCTGGTCCGTCAGCGTCACGTCGTACGAAAGGTTCGGCGACGTGCCGTGGGCCACGGTCTGCGGGTTCCAGTGCACGCTCACGTCGCCCACGCCGACGTCAGCCGACGCGGAAGCGGGAGCTGCCGGGAGGGCGGTCGTCGGGCCGGGGGTCACCGCGCGGGTCGGCAAGGAAGGTGTGCTGGACTCCGAGGCACGGGCGGTGTCCGCCGTGACAGTGAACGTATACGCCGTTCCGTCGGTAAGGCCGGGTACCAGCACGTAGAACGACTTCAGATACGTCGGCGCATCCACTGTCACCTGCTTCCCGCCGGGCGAAGCGGTGACCGTGTAGGCCGTCACCGGACGTCCCTGATCGAAGAAGGTCGGAGTGAAGGACACATACGCCGACCCCTCCCCCGCGGACGCCGCCGCCTGCTCCGGCGCGGACGGGACCGCACCGCGGCTACGTCCCGGATCCGCACTCAGCACGCTGCGATAGCGCGGCTCCAGTCCGGCCGCGTCGACCAAAGCCCTCGGCGCGTCCTGCGGACCGCCGATGATGGTGTTGCCCGCCACCACGACGTTCTTCTGGTTGGAGTCCTGGTCGCCCTGCTGCCAGTAGTTGTGTTCGACGTCGAGCGGGTCGTCGGTCGAGCCGTCCGCCGGCGGCACGTAGTCCCCGTGCGGAGAGCCCCAGTCGTTCTGGTTGTTGTATTCGACGTTCGAGGTGATGGTCATGAACGTCGAGCCGTTGTCGCAGTAGATGGCGTGTCCGTGGTCCAGGATGTCGTGGATGACGTTCCCGGTGATCTGCTCGCCGTCGGCCAGCGAGGACCCGGTGATGCCCTGGGTGTAGATCGCGCCGCCGTCGGCGAGGTACTGCATCGCGTCGTAGATCAGGTTGTCCGAGATCACGTTGCCGTGGCTGGAGTTGGCGATCGCCGGGGCCTTGATCTTGTCCGGCCAGCCGCCCCAGCCGATCGAGATCGCGGTGTAGGGGGTGTGGTCGATCTGGTTGTGCGAGATCAGGGTGTTCTCGGCGTAGCCGACGTCGATCCCGACACCGCTGCGGTACTCCACCGACGTGGAGAAGATGTGGTTGTCAGTGATCTGGTTCCCGACGGTGTGGTCGCCCGCGGCGGCCGGCAGCGGGTCGTCGACGCCGCCGAGTTCCAGGCCGTTGCCGGAGATGTCGGTGAACACCGAGCCCTTCACCGTGTCGTTCTGCGAGCCGTCGCCGAGGTCCAGGCCGGCCGCGCCGAGGTGCGTGAAGACGTCGCCGGTGAACGAGATCCGCTGGTCGTGGTGGAACGAGACGTTCCCCGGCTCCTTGGTCCAGTCGCCGAACGGGCAGGTGCCGCCCGCGACGAACTGGCACAGGCCCTGGGTCGCGTTTCCGTTGGCGCCGGTGATGGTGTAGCCGGCCTGGATCTCCGAGAAGCCCTCATTCGAACTCGGCTGGTCCCATGTCCCGTAAGAGAACTGCAAGCCGGAGAACGCGATGTCGTGGACCGGCGCATCGGCCGTCCCGGTCCCGCTGACCAGCGTCTGCGCGGTGGCCAACTCGACGTCGGCGCGGGTCAGCTTCTCACCGGGCAGCGGGACGTAGTCGACGCGACCGGCCTTGGCGTCGTAGTAGAACTGGCCCGGCTGCTGAAGGAGTTCGCGCGCGTTCTCCACCGACGTCGGCAGCTTGTGGTTGCCGATTGAGGCGGGCCCGACGAGGTTCACGGTCCGTCCCGAACCGTCCGTGCGCATCACACGCTGGGTGGAGTTGATCCAGCAGGGTTCTGCCATGGTGATCGTCGTGCCGGAGATGGACGCGATCGGGCAGCGCGGTTCGGTCCAGGCGCCGAGGCCGCCGGTGCTCAACGACCAGTAGCCGTCGCCGCCGGTGTACACGAACTCGATGCCGGTCGGATTCCCCCACCCCGCCATCAGATCCGAGGACGCGGTATAGCCGGTCGGCGTCGCGGTCAGCGTCACCGGCACCGCCCCGGACGCCCGCGACGCGCGGTGTCCGTCGATGAACATCTCGCGCGACGACAGCCCGGCCGGCGCCGGAGCCGACCAGATCTGTGCACCGGACGAGGTGGTCTGCCCTGAGGGACGGAATCCGCTGACCCGCGTGCCGCCGCTGATCACCGGATGCGCACCGGGGGCAGCGGTCCAGATCACCGTGTGGCCATTGGTACCGGAATCGCGAGAATCCAAGGCGAGCGGTTGCGACATCGAGTACGTACCGTCGGCCAGCTCGACACGGATATCGCCGCTCATCGCAGAATCCAGCGATCGCACGACCTGCTGCGCCCGTTGCAGGGTGCGCACGGAGTGGCCGGGATTCGCGCCGCTGTCGTGGTCGTCACCCCACGGGGACACGAAGACCGTGGCGCCCCGGTGGTTGTCGGAGCCGGCACTCGTCGAGGCGGCAGCGGCCGTGGTGCCCGCCGCGAGGGCCGCCGCCGCGCCGAGGGCCAGCGCGACACGTCTGGAGCGTCGCAAGGTACTGATCATTCGTCACCTCCGCGTTAACATCCCTTACTCTTCAGGCGTCACCCTGATGATTCCTCGGATGTCTGTCAACCCCATGAGCGGGATTTCGCGCAAGATTCCATAGTCAGCGGGCATCCACGAGCCTTGCCTTGCCCAGAGATCGGACGTATAGCTGAACCACGGACAACGCACGATGTCGGGCGCCCACCGAAGTGAGCGCCCGGCAAGGGAACGAGGGACAACCCCGGACTCAGGAAGAGGCAGCGTGCCGCTCGCCGCCGAACTCGGCGACCTGCCCGGCCCCAGCCTCGGCGCGAGCGCCGGCGCCACCGACCCCCAACCGCTGCGCCCGCCAGGCCAGCGCAATCATCACCGCCGGGAACAGCACATCCGCGGCCAGCACCCCGCCGGTGTTCCCGGGCTGGTGGTCGTGGTTGGCGAACCACTGGTACACGTGGCCGAAGGCGGCGCCCCAGAGGAACACCCCGGCGCCGAGGCCGACGGTGACGCGCTCCCGGGGAGTGGTCCCGGGGCGGGCCACCCGCAGGGCCATGACCACCAGGGCGAGGTTGGCGAACGCGATCTCGAACTGGAACGGACTGCGGGTGAAGCCGATCGCGTCGGCCATTGACTGCTGGCCCACCAGGAACGAGATGCAGATGTAGAGGCTCCCGCAGCCGAGGGCCGCTACGGCCCACCACCGCTGCCAGGTCTCGAGTGCCGCTTCGCGGGAGGGGCTGTGACGGGTGCGGATGGCGGCGCCGACGACGGCGATCAGGATCCAGATCGCGGGGAAGACGGTCTTCACGGCGTAGGTCGTGTGGCTCATGAGAATGAGTCTTGCATGGTTAATATTAACCACGCAACTCTCTGGTAGGCTCGCCTCATGGATGACGGGCTGGCCGACTTGTTACATCGCGTGGTTTACCTGCTCGGAGAGGCGACGAAGCAGCTGACCGAAAACACCGCCGACGCCTTGAGCTACAGCCAGATGCGCCTGCTCGGGACCCTTGAGGACATCGAACCGGCGACCCAGCACCGCCTGGCCCAGGCGCTATCAGTCTCCGACCCGGCCATCAGCCGCGCCCTGAGGCCACTGGAGGCGGCGGGCATGGTGCGCGTGCGGGTGGATCCCGAGCACGCGCGAAGGCGCCTGGTCGAGACGACGGAAGCCGGCCGCAAGGTCTTCCACGAGAACGGGAGACCGCTGCACGACGTGCTGCAGAACGCGCTGGTCCAGGCCGGGTTCCCTTATGAGCGGTACCTGGGGGAAACGGCGGAACTGGCGAAGTTTCTGGAGGAAGCGCTGAAGGATGCGGGGTAGGTGCACCCCGAACCGGTGCGACCAGGCCCGAAGGCCGTAACGGGCTTCAACCCCACAGCCCGACCGCAACCCGGCTCGCAAGCTTCAGCGAAGCTCACAGAGATAGGTCACCGCCGGCTTCCCGTTAAGCGTAATCTCGCCAGTGGTGACGAACCCGTTGCGCTCCAGGATGCGGCTCGAAGCCGGGTTGTCCAGCGTCACCTTGGCCCGCAGCGCGCTGAGGCCATAGCGCGCGGCGGCAAGCTCGCGCATCTCACCGACAGCGGCGGTGGCCAGCCCACGCCCCGCGAACTCCTTCGCCATCCGGTACCCGAGGTCTGCCGACCCGTCGTGCACGCCGATCAGGTTGAACCGCCCCGCGATCTGGCCGGTCTCGGTCACCAGTAGATAGAAGTAGTCCGTGCCGGCCGCCTGCATCTGCAGAAGCTGGGCGTGGCGGGCGTCGAACTCGGCGAAGTACGCATCGCCCCGGTCCGGGATCACCGCCGCGAAGTAGTCCCGGTTCTCGCGCTCGAAGGCGAGGAGGGCTGCGGCGTGGTCGGCGCGGACCAGTTCGAGCTGCGGCATCAGTCATGTCCAAAGAGGTGGGCGAGATCGACGGTGACGGCGTGCCCGCCGACCCGGCGCGCTGTCACCCGGGTGCCGGACACATCGACGTCGACCACGTTAGCCAGCCCGGCATCGGTTCCGGTATCCAATATATGCAGCGCGACGTGCACGGACTCGGTCGCCGAAGGCCGGGCGGACAGGTATGGAACAGCGCTGTACTTGCCGAACGCGTTCCCATCCTCGTAGCGCGCAACAGAACCGGACTCGTACCCGAACAGCCCAAGCACCAGCGACCGGATGCCCGCACCCACGGCCCAAGCCGTGGCGGTCTCGTGCCCGGACGACACCCCGTCATCCGAAGCCACCGCATGCGCGCCCTCCCGCAGCGACCAGCCATCCGGCGCCGTCACGAGATGACACCGCACCTCATACTCGCCAGTCACCAACGAAGCCGTCACGATCCGGGCCCCGGGCAGCTCCCGTCCCGAAGCCCCGAGCCGCGGCACGTGCCACGACGCGACGTACCCCTCCCCCGCCGCGCTCCCCATGATCCGGCCGCGCCGCGTGGCCCGGCCCCACTCGTCGACGAGCGCCGCGTGGCCGTCGATACCGGTGACCCAGGCGCGGTCGGACCAGGCGATCCCCGTGCCGGGAGCGGTGCGCGTCGAGTAGGCGAACTTCGCGTAGTGCGGGTCACCAGGATCGTCACCGTGGTTGGCGTGGTCGCTGCCGTGGTTGACGACGCGGACGATGCCGTCGCCGCGACCGTGCTGCACGGCCCAGCCGAGGGCGGGGAGGATCGCGACCGAGGGTGAATCAGAAGGCTGGAACGGAGCGTCGTCGGAGGCCCACAGCGGATGCGAAGCCGGAGCAGAGAGCCCGAGGAAGCCCATCCCGGCGAAGTAAGCAGAACCCGGCCCGCTGTACTCCTGAACCACCGGCAGGAACTCTCGCGCACCCCAGCCAAGGCTCGGTGGCTCGGAACCGTCCACACCGAGTCGCCGGAAGTAGTCCAAGGTGCGTCCCGCGATGCCCCGCACGACAGCAGGGCTCGGCGTGTCCGCGCCGGCCAGCGCGGCGGTCCACAAGCCGCCCAACACAGCGTGCCGATATGCCAGCGAGCGCCCCATATGCAGCGGGGCTCCGTCGTCACCGAACGTCAGCGCGTACGACGCTGCGAACTCCGCCAAGCGCGCCCGGTACCGCTCGACGCGCCACTGCGGCTCAGCATCGCCGCGTAGCTGGTACCACTGCCACAGAAAGGGCTGGAACACCCACGAGTTGTAGTGGTCGAGGTTCCGGCCTGGAGCAGCTGGCGGGCCGTCGTTGTACCAGCCGTCGCCGAGGTACCAGGACTCGACGCGCTCGACGTTCTCCGCGCCGTGACCGCCGTCGACCGGCATCCCGACCGACGCCAGGAACGCCTCGATCACCGCGGGGAACAGCAGCCAGTTGTTGTGTTGCCACACCCGCAGCCGCGCGTGGTGCGCCAGCCACTCGGCCAGGCGCTCGCGGACCGGATCAGGAAGCTGATCCCAGACCCGCCCACGGCACAGCGCCAGGCCGAAGGCGAGGTTCGCCGCTTCCACCGCGGGCTGCGTGATCCCCGCGTGCGGCCAGTCCTCGAACCCGACCGCACGCGGCCAGAAGCCGGGAGCAGCCGGGTCCATCGCGGCGGTCAAGGCCTCGATGTGGAACGAGGCGTGATCGTGGGGGTCCTCCGCGCCCCCACCGAGCCGAGCCGCCGCGATCAGAAAGCTGCGAGCGAACCCCTCGATCCCGTCGCTGACCGGCCCGCTCTGCGAAGGCGGCCCCGGCGGGCAGATCAACGCGCCGCCGTGCACCGCGTACTTGCGAGCGGTCAGCAACCAGCGGTCCGCCTCGGATTCCCACTCGGCGCGTGTGAACAAGGATCGAGCCCTTCGGTCAAGAAACCAGTCAAGAAGCCGGCGCGGGAGCCGTGGAATCGCGGATCACCACATGCGTCCCCACGTGCCGGGTGTCGGTCGGGCCGTCGGACTCCCCGCGCAGCGCGACGGCGAGCCGCACGGCCTCGCGTCCCATCTGCTCCAGCGGCAGGTGCACGGTGGTCAGGGCCGGGGTGACCTCGGCGGCCAGGGGGATGTCGTCGTAGCCGACCACCGAGACGTCCTGGGGGATCCGCAGTCCGGCCTCGCGCAGTGCCTGCATCGCGCCGACCGCGACGCCGTCGTTGGCGCCGAAGACCGCGGCGAACTGCCCCGCCGAGCCGTCGCGCAGCAGTTGCGCGGTGCGCTCGTAGCCGAGGCGGCGGCTGAAGGGGCCGGGCTGGATCAGGCGTTCGTCGACCTCCAGGCCGCGGCTGGCGTAGGCGCGGCGGAAGCCGGCGACGCGGGCCCGGTGCACCGACATCTGGTCCAGGCCGCCGATGTAGAGGATGCGGCGGTGGCCCTGGCCCAGCAGGTAGTCGGTGATCGCGTGCGCGCCGCCGGTGTTGTCGTAGTCCACGACGCCGGCCGGGACGTCGGCGGCCAGCGGGGGTCGGCCGCACAGCACCAGCCAGGAGCCGTCCTGGTTCAAGGCGTGGGCCCGGTCGGCGAGCTTGCGGCGGTAGGCCGGGTCCTCGACGCCGCCGCCGACCACGATCACCGCGTCGGCCCGCTGTTCGCGCAGGCTGTCGATCAGGTCCAGCTCGCCGCCGGCCACGCCGTAGGTGCTGCACACCAGGCAGAGCTTGCCGTCCTCGGCGGCCTGGCGCTGCACGCCGCGGGCGATGAAGCCGAAGAAGGGGTCGATGATGTCCTCGACGATGATCCCGACCGTGCGGGTCCGGGAGCCGGCCAGCGCACGGGCCTGGGCGTTGACCACGTAGCCCAGGGTGCGCACGGCTTGTTCCACCCGGCGCCGGGTGTCGGCGGCGACCGGGTAGTTGCCGTTGAGGACCCGGGACACCGTGGCCGTGGACACGCCCGCGGCCTCGGCGACCTCCTGGACGGTGGCCCGCTTGGGTCCGGCGCCGTCCCTCGGTGTGCGGGGCGCCCGAGACGCCCGCGCCGGTTTGCCCTGCGGCGTCGGCACCCTGACCGCTCCTTTCGTCCGGCTATTCGGCTGTGGCTTCACGCCAGCCGGTCCAGCTGGTCGGGAAGCACTTCATACCGTAGTGGCAGACCGGCTACGTACCGTTCCACTTCCTCCACGGCCAGTCGGCCGAGCCGCAGCACCTCCCCGCCGAGCGCGCCGGCGATGTGCGGGGTGAGGAAGACGTTCGGCAGGCTGAACAGCACGGAGTCCGGGGGCAGCGGTTCGGCGTCGGTGACGTCCAGGACCGCGTCGATGCGGCCGCCGACCAGTTCGGCGATGAGCGCCGGCTGGTCGACGAGCGCGCCGCGGGCGGTGTTCACCAGGACGGCGCCGTCGCGCATCAGGGCCAGCCCGCCGGCGTCGAGCATGCCGCGGCTGGCCGGGGTCAGCGGGGCGTGCAGGCTGACCACTTCGGAGGCGGCCAGCAGCTCGGGCAGGGTGGTGAGCCGGACCCGGGGGTCGTCGGTCAGGTCGCCGGCGCCGTAGGGGTCGTAGACCAGGACGTCGGCGTCCAGCACGTCGCGCAGCAGCCGCACCACGCGGCGGCCGATGCGGGAGGCGCCGACCACCCCGACGGTCATCCGGTGCGTGCCGATCGGGCTGATGCCGTCCAGGTTGCGGTGGGTGCCGTCGGCCGAGCGCTGGCCCAGGCGGTAGCGGGCGGCGGCGGTGAAGGCGCGCTTGGCCCCCAGGATCACCGCGGCCAGCGTGTATTCGGCGACCGGGACCGCGTTCGCCTCGGCCGCCGAGCAGACCCGCACGCCGCGCGCGAAGGCCTCCGGGGTCATCAGGAACTTGACGGTGCCGGCGGCGTGCACCACCAGGCGCAGCCGGGGCGCGGCGGCCAGCAGGTCGGCGTCGACGCGCGGCGAGGACCAGGAGGTCAGCAGCACCTCGGCGCGGGCCAGCGCGGCGGCGAACGCCGGTTGGGCCAGGGCCGGGACGTCGCCGCCGGTCAGGATGCTCGCGGTCGCGGCCAGCCGCCGGTGGCTCTCGGCGTCCAGGACCAGGGCGGCCTCGTCGGTGGTCACGGCCATCAACAGGGTCGGCCGGTCCGGTGCGGCCGCCGGGGCCGGGGCCGGGACGGACGCGGCCGTGTGGGACGTGGTCAGGATGATCTCCCCCTCCGCTGTTTGTCGCTCGGATGGTACACGCTTACTACATCCCCAGCGCAAGACCACGAGGCCAGGAACTGCAAGAAAACAGTTTGGATGCTGGGGGTTGACAGAAAAGCGGAGCCACCGAATACTCCTGTGCAGCTCATCACATCAGTAAGCGATTACCGGCCAGAACGGCTTGCCGAGGCCTTGTCACGTCGTGAGCGCCACCGAGGACCCCGACCGATGCCAGGGGAGAGCACGTTGACCGATATACGCGCCGCGGACCGCCCGGTCCCCAGATCCGCGCCCGAGCAGGCCGCGGCCACCGATCGCCGTGTCCGCGGCCGCGTCCGCGTCCGCAGTCGCGGCCAGCGCAGCCGGCACACCGCCGCGGGCTCCTCGCTGACCCTGTGGCAGCGGATCAAGCGCGACAAGGTGCTGCTCGCCCTGATGCTGCCGGGCTTCCTGTACTTCGCGGTGTTCAGCTACGCGCCGCTGTTCGGGTACCTCTCGGCGTTCGAGGACTACCAGCCGTACACCGGCTTCATCCACAGCACGTGGGTGGGCATGCAGAACTTCACGGACCTGTTCGCCGACAGCGCGTTCTGGACCGCGCTGACCAACACCTTCGTGATCAGCCTGATCCAGCTCGTCCTGTTCTTCCCGGCGCCGATCGGCCTGGCCCTGCTGCTGAGCTCGGTGGCCTCGGGCCGGATCCGCAAGTTCGTGCAGAGCGTGGTCTACCTGCCGCACTTCATCGGCTGGGTGGTGATCGTCTCGATCTTCCAGGAGGTGCTGGGCCCGACCGGCGCGGTGCAGCACATGATGTCGTCGGTCGGTCTGCCGCGGTTCGACTTCATGTCCGACCCCGGGTTCTTCCCGTGGCTGGTGGCGATCCAGGCGATCTGGAAGGACTGCGGCTGGGGCACGATCATCTTCTTGGCCGCGCTGCTGAGCATCGACCAGGGGTTGTACGAGGCGGCGGCCGTGGACGGCGCGGGCCGCTGGCGACGGTTCCGCAGCGTCACGATGCCGGGGATCATGCCGGTCGTCATCCTGCTGCTGATCCTGCGCCTGGGCACGATCCTGTCGGTCGGCTTCGAGCAGATCCTGCTGCAACGCGACACCGTCGGCGCCAAGGCCGGCGAGGTCCTCGACACCTACGTGTACTACCACGGCGTGGCCACCCAGCAATGGGGCACCGCCGCGGCGGCCGGCTTGATCAAGGCCGTCGTGGGCCTGGTGCTGGTGCTCGGCGCCAACAAGGTCGCGCACCGCTTCGGACAGGAAGGGATCTACAGCCGTGGCGACCGTTGACATGGACATCCGGCCCTCGCGCACCGGCCGGCCGCCGTGGATGGAACGCCCCAGCCGGCTCGGCCGCGGCGGGAAGATCCTGGCGATCTCGCTGATCTCCGTCGTGGTGATCTACCCGTTCCTGGCGGTGGTCGCGACCAGCCTGTCTTCGGAGTCTGACATCGCGGCCTCCGGCGGTCTGGTGATCTGGCCCTCGCACCCGACGTTCGACGCCTACCGCTACGTCTTCAGCGGCGGCATCGTCTCGCAGGCGCTGTGGATCAGCTTCCTGGTGACGGTGGTCGGGACGGCGCTGAGCATGGCCGCCACGATCGGGATGGCCTACGGCCTGTCCCGCTCCGGGGTGGTCGGCGGCCGGTTCTTCCTGGCCACCGCGCTGTTCACGATGCTGTTCACGCCGGGCGTCATCCCGATGTTCCTGACCGTGCAGAAGCTGGGGATGTACAACACCCTGGCCTCGCTCGTGGTGCCCAGTCTGGTCAGCGCGTTCAACCTGGTCGTGCTGCGCTCGTTCTTCATGGGCCTGCCCGCCGAGTTGCTGGACGCGGCCCGGATCGACGGCCTGGGCGACTGGCGGATCCTCACCCGCGTGGTGCTGCCGCTGTCGAAGGCGGTGCTCGCGGTGGTGGCGCTGTTCTACGCGGTGTCCTACTGGAACGCCTTCTTCAGTGCCCTGCTTTACCTGAACGACACCAGCAAGTGGCCGCTGGCCCTGGTGCTGCGCGGCCTGGTGATCGGCGGCGAGGCCACCAGCGCGGCCAACGAGGGGGTCGTGCCGCAGCAGGCGGTGCAGATGGCGGTCGTCGTGGTGAGCGTCGTGCCGATCGCCGCCATCTATCCGTTCTTGCAGCGCTACTTCACCAAGGGCGTGCTCACCGGCGCCGTCAAGGGCTGAGAGCACGCACGGACCGGCCACCGATCCGCACACGCTCCAAGGCCGACCCCGCACCACATCAGGCACCGCAAACCACATCAGGACCGCACCCAACGCAAGGAGAAGCATGCACACACCCCACAGCCTCGGGCGCCGCGGATTCCTGCGCGGCGTGGGCGCCGCGGCGGCGCTGGCCACCGGCGGCTCCACGCTGGCCGCGTGCGGCAGCGGCAAGGCGGCGACCGTGAACAAGGCCGGCAGCGCGGCGCAGGTCCAGCTGCCGACCTACACGCCGCTGAGCAACGGCCCGACGCCGGACCTGCCGGGCACCGACGCCGGGGTCCCGGCCGGGTTCTACAACTACCCGGCTTCGCCGACCGCCGCGTTCGCCAGTCCGCCGCTGTCCGGCGGCAAGTTCTCGGCGATGACGCCGCTGTTCACCGCGCCGCCGCCGAGCCGGGGCTCGAACCCGGCGTGGCAGGCCGTGGAGAAGAAGCTCGGCGCGAGCGTGGACATCACGATGGTGGTCGGCGACGACTTCGACACCAAGCTCTCCACGCTGATCGCCGGCGGCGGGCTGCCGGACCTGATCCAGTACGACGGCCTCGGCGGCGTCCCGACCATCAGCAACCTGCCGCAGTTCCTGGACTCGCAGATCGCCGACCTCACCGAGCTGATCGGCGGCGACAAGATCAAGGCCTACCCGCACCTGGCGGCCATCCCGAAGGTGTTCTGGGAGCAGTGCACGGTCGCCGGCCGGCTGTACTTCCTGCCGATCCCGCGCGGCATCAGCGCCGGGGCCGGGCTGTACCGACAGGACCTGTTCGCGGCGGCGGGGGTGAACAGCTACAAGGACATCAAGAACTCGGACGACTTCCTCACCCTTCTCAAGGAGCTGACGAACCCGGGCAAGGACCGCTACGCACTGGCCACCAACGCCGGCGGCAACTACTACGGCCTGCCGATCTTCGAGCAGATCTTCGGCGTCCCGAACAAGTGGCGGGTGGACGGCGCGGGCAAGCTGACCGCCGACATCGAGACCGACGAGTTCAAGGCGGCGCTGGAGTTCATGGTCAAGGTGGCCAAGGCCGGCTGCTACTACCCGGGCTCGCAGGGCTGGACCAAGGCCAAGATGGAGGACGCCTTCCAGTCCGGCAAGGCCGCGCTCATCTACGACGGCCTTCCGGCGCTGTCCACCAGCGTCTGGGCCACCGCGCAGAAGATCGACCCGAACGCCAGGCTGATGCCGTTCGTGCCGTTCGGCGCCAACGGCGGGGCCGGCGTCGCCTACCAGGACAACGTGGTCTTCGCCGGCACCATGCTGAAGAAGGCGGACCCGGCGAAGCTGGCCGAGGTGCTGAAGATCGCCGACTTCCTGGCCGCGCCGTTCGGCACCGAGGAG
Source organism: Catenulispora pinistramenti (assembly GCF_018274385.1). GTDB lineage: Bacteria > Actinomycetota > Actinomycetes > Streptomycetales > Catenulisporaceae > Catenulispora > Catenulispora pinistramenti. The sequence goes on from NZ_JAAFYZ010000098.1 coordinate 26,752, forward strand.
TACCTGCTGAAGACCTACGGCGTCGAAGGCGCCGACTACACGCTGGACGCCAACCACAACCCGGTGCAGACCGACCAGGGCAAGAACGACTCGAACGTCACCTGGAAGTACGTCGCCGCGCCGCAGCTGGTCACCTACAACCCGGGTGTCAATGCCCTGACCGACGCGGCGCACCAGGCCTACAGCGAGCTGGTGCCGATGGCACTGCCGGACCCGACAGCGACGCTGTACTCGCCAACCTTCGGCAAGCAGGGCGTCTCGCTGTACAAGGCGGTCACCGACACCCTGACGCAGGTGATCGGCGGGCAGTCGAGCATGAGCTCGTTCGACTCCGCGGTGAAGACCTGGCGCAGCAACGGCGGCGACCAGATGCGGTCGGAGTTCGAGCAGGCGTACGCGAACGCGCCGAAGAGCTGAGGAGGGGACAGCCGCTCATGCGGGAAGCGATATTCGAGGAGCTGCTCGTCCGGTACGAGCAGCTGCTCCGCCGACGGACCGAGACCGAGATCGCTGAGATCCAGCTGGACCTCGACGTGTCCGACGAGGGTCACACGACCCTGAGCTACGCGCGGCTGCGGACCCTTGCGCTGGCCGGTGACGGTTCGACCGACACCATCGTCGACGCCCTGCGCTTCCTGCATGAGAACGCCTACCGCCCCGATGCGGAGGAGACCGGGAACTGGTGGCACTGGGAGATCGGGACGCCGCGCATCTTGCTGGACATCTGTGTCCTGCTTCGTGCGCACCTTCCCGACGCGGATCTGACGCGGTATCTCGCGACGGTGCAGCGGTTCTGCCCGGACGCCGATCGCCGGACCAAGACCGGCCCGTGGTCGCCACTGGCCGAGACCGGGGCGAACCGTGCCGACAAAGCCCTGATCGTCGCGCTCGCCGGACTGCTCGGCGGGGACTCCGAGCGAGTGGCGCTGGCGCGCGACGGGCTGTCGGATCTGCGCGACGGCAGGACCAACAGTCTGTTCCGGTATGTGACTTCCGGCGACGGCTTCTACGAAGACGGCTCCTTTATCCAGCACGACACGGTCGCCTACACCGGATCGTACGGCGTCGTGCTGCTGACCTCGGTCGCGGAGATCCTGGCGCTGCTGCGCGGCTCGCCGTGGGAAGTCACCGATCCCGGTGTGTCAGTGGTCTTCGACGCGGTCGAGCGATCGTTCCTGCCGTTCCTGTTCGAAGGCCGGATGATGGACACCGTCCGAGGCCGGGCCGTCGCGCGCCAGCACTCACGGGATCTGGACATCGGCGCCGCGGCGCTCGACGCGATCGAGCTGCTGGCGCAAAGCGCTCCCGCTTCTTACGCCGCCCGATGGAAGACCTTGGAGCGTCCGGACGGCTTCCACGTGTTCGGCTCGATGGACCGGGTGGTGCATCACCGGCCACGCTGGTCCGCCGCGCTGTCGCTGTCCTCGGAGCGCATCGCGCGCTACGAGTGCGGCAACGGCGAGAACCTGCACGGCTGGTACACCGGCGACGGCATGCTCTACATCTACGACCTCGATGATCCCGACCACTACACGGACGGGTTCTGGCCGACGGTCGATCCATACCGGCTTCCCGGCACGACAGTCGACACCCAGCGGCGCGAGGACGTCGGACGCGGGGCGGGCCGGGGCACCGGCGCGATCATGGCCCCGAACCGGATCGCCGGCGGGGCCGCCGTCGAGGGCGGGTTCGGTACTGCCGAACTCGACCTTTACGGCGAGGGCAGCACGCTTCGGGCGCGCAAGAAGTGGCACTTCACGGACGATGCCGTGATGGCGCTCGGGACGGACCTCTCCGCGTCCGACGGCCGCCGGATAGAGACGATCGTCGAGAACCGGAACCTGCGGGCGGACGCCACGCGGCGGTTCGTGGTGGACGGCGTGGCTCAGGATGCTGAGTTGGGCCTCGAACGTCGGTATCACGGGGTGCAGTGGGCGTACCTGGAAGGCGTCGGCGGCTACGTGTTCCCCGGCGGCGCCGATCTGGTGTCGCTGCGGGAGGAGCGGGTGGGGACCTGGCACGCCATCGACATCGGGGTGTCCACCGAAGGTGACGACGTCGAGGTCCGGCGGATCTATCACGCGTTGTGGCTCGATCACGGTGTCTCACCGCGGCGAGCCGGATATATGTACGTGCTCCTGCCGGGAGCCAGCGAAGAGGGGACCGCGAGACGTGCTGCTCAGCTTTGACGATCTGGACACCGCGCAGCGTGAGGTTAGGCGGCTGCTAGCGGCCGGACAGGGGCAGGACCTAGAGGTAAGACTGAGCGCCAAAACCTATATGAGGACTACTCCCCTGGTCTTCACCGAGCTGGATTCGGGGCGGAACGGGTACACCGTGACGTGGACCGCCGAGCCGGGCGGCCGGGTGGAGCTCTCCGGGGGCGTCGTGGTCACCGGCTGGCGGCCGGCTGAGCATGGCCGGTGGGTCGCCACGGTTCCGGATGCGGTGCTCACCCCGCGCCAGCTTTACGTCAATGGGCTGCGAGCCTCGTGGGCGCGCAGCGATTGGCTGGAGCATGAGGACTGCAAGATCGGCCCGGAGGGGATGACCGGCGCTGGCGCTCTGGGCGTCGCGGCGTACGGGCGTCCCTCGGATGTCGAGCTGGTGTTCCGGGTGCGGTGGCGTGACTACCACTGCCGGATCACCGACATCTCGGACGATCTGATCCGCTTCGCAGAGCCCTGCTGGACGAACGCGCTGCCGGGCACCGGACGCGTGGGGCCGCACTGGGACAACACGGCGGTCGGGACCGAGATTCACAGCTGGTCGATGTTCGCGAGCAATGCCCTGGAGTCGCTGACCGAGCCGGGGCACTTTGTCTGGAACTCCGATGCGCGGACCGTCACCTATCTTCCGCGTGACGGCGAAGACATGGAGAGCGCGGAAGTCATCGTTCCGGTCGCCGAGCAGTTGGTGGTCGTGGACGGCGCGCATGACCTCGTCCTCAAAGGCCTCTCGTTCGCCCACACCGCCTGGCACCGGTCAGACGGCTACGTCGGAGCTCAGGCGGGATTCACGCTGACTGGTGCGTCGGGTCCGCTGGGCGAGGCCGGGTCTCATTACACGAAGCCCGTTGCCGCGCTGACAGTCCGCGGGGGCCGGCGGGTCACGGTCAGCGGCTGCGAGTTCGTGCGTCTCGGCGGGGCCGGAGCCGTGTTCGAGGCTGGTACGAAGGACAGCACGGTCACGGCCTCGACGTTCGCCGACGTGTCCTCCGGCGGCTTGTATGTCGGCGGCATCGACCCGCATCCCACTGCCGAAGCAGCGGACGAGGGCAACACAGTGTCCTTCAACACCTTCCACGGCACCGGTGCGGAGTACACGGACTCGGTCGCGATCTGGGCCGGCTACACGCGGAACCTGACCATCGAGCGCAACACCCTGGAGCACCTGCCGTACTCCGGGATCAGTATCGGCTGGGGCTGGAACCAGCCCGAGGCCCAGGATCCGTGGCTCGGCGGGAACCGGATCGCCGGGAACCGGATCACCGACGTGCTGCGCGTTGCCGAGCGCCAGTACGACGGCGGCGCGATCTACACGCAGGGCCCGCAACCCGGGACCGTCATCGAAGCCAACTACATCAACCGGTCCGAGTACGGCACCACCGCCAACGACGGCAACGGGATCTACCTGGACGAGCAGAGTTCGCACATTCTCGTCACGGGCAACGTCGTCACGCGCGTCGGGTACAAGTGGGTGTCGAACTGGGCCGAGTACGGGGTCGAGAACCGCGCGGCCGGCAACTGGACGGACAACACGATCACCCCCGCGTTCTCCGGCGCCGGAAGCGTCATGGAGGACAACGCCGAAGGGCTGAGCGAGCTGCCGCCGGAAGCCGTCCGCGTCGCCGAGCAGGCCGGGGCCGGGCCGTGGCCCGGACCGGTGGAAGCGCTCGGCAACCACGGGCCCTGATGTGGGCCGGTGTTCCACAGCACCACAGTTCCTCCCGCACCACTGTCAAGTAAGCGCTTACTACGACGGAAAGGAACGCGAGGCATGCACCGTCACCATCCCCACTCCCGTCCCCACTCCCATCCACACCGAGGCCGGGCGAGACGAATCAGTGCCCTGCTCACCGTGGCCACGCTCGGATTCGCGGCGCTCGCCGCGACCCCGGCACAGGCCGCGACCCAGCAGTACCCGACCTACACCCTGGACCACACCGGCACCCTGAACTCCGGGCTGACCGGCGACATCGCGGGCTCGGCGTTCACCGACGCCGACGGCCAGTTCCACTGGCTCAGCTCCTACGCCGACTACGAGAGCACCGACAGCGGCTCGGACACCAACACCTTCACCAACACCGACCTCGGCGCGCTGAACAACCAGGTCGGCTCCGGCACCACCGAGATCACCGCCGACACCTACTGGAACAAGCCCGGCGCGCTGTGCTACCAGATCGACAAGGCCGCGCAGAACGCCGCGCCCTCGCCGTACCAGGACGACCACTGCGACGTGGTCGGCACCTGGGTCGATCCGAGCAGCGGGACCTGGTACGGGGTCGTGAACGACGAGTACGACTTCAACCCGTGGGGCAGCAGCAGCCAGACACAGAACCAGCGGATCGGCACCGGGATCCACGGCAACCGGATCCTCACCGCGTCCTCCAGCGACAAGGGGAAGACCTGGAACTACGGCGGCGAGATCATCACTTCGCCGTATCTGGGCAACGATTCTGAGGACGCCTCCTCGCAGCCCGGCAAGACCTGGGACTACGGCGTGGCCGGCAGCCGGCTGTTCGTGGACTACTCGACCGGCTACTTCTACGTGGTCTACAACACCCAGATCAAATTCAAGCCGAACTACACGACGTTCGCGTACTGGCCCGCGGTGGCGCGCGCCCCGATCAGCGGGAAGATGGCGCCGGGGACCTGGAACAAGTGGGACGGCGGGACGTGGACGCAGCCGGGGGTCGGCGGGTATGAGGGCATGGCGGGCAGTGCGCTGCACCTGAATCCGTCCTACGACCCGGCGACGGACCAGGTGGACTTCGCCGGGACCGGCGCGGACGGGACGTCGGTGGACTACCGCGCCTACTACGCGAACCAGCACGGCAACACGTTCACCTTCGACGACACCTCAGGGAACGTATACACCGCGAACACCTCGACCGGCGCGATCACCGACGCGTCCGGCGCGACGGTGCCGTCGGTCAGCTACCAGGATCCGGCGCTGAACAGCTCGGTGACGGTCTCCACGGCGAGCTCGAAGGTGAACGTCGCGGTCACGGACGCCACCGGCGCGACCGAGAGCACGACGCTCGGCGGGGCGGTGTTCCTGGACACCGCGACGAACCGGCTGTACATCACGCCGAACGTGGTGCAGGAGACGGCTTTCACGTTCAACCCGTTCTCGCTGGACTACCAGGGCGTGGGCTACGACGCCAACGTGTACCAGACCTCTGACTTGGGGAATCCGGACAGCTTGTCGATCGTCGGGACCGAGCCGTCGGGGGCGTCGAACTCGTACCTGACGAGCATCGACTACGGGAGCCTGACCAACCAGAACGTGAGCAGCCGCTCCTACCGGATGGTGTCCGCGCTGACCGGCGGGATGTGGGACGTCAGCATGGCGCCGCACTCCGCCGGACAGACGCACTACTCGGCGCAGGCGACACCGGTCGACGCCGGCGGCGCGCCGATCAGCTTCGCCTCGTCCGCGTCCTACGGCCTTTCGGTCGGCGGCACGGCGCTGAGCGACGGCAGCGGATCGGCGTGGCGGCTGGTCCCGGTCATGGACCAGTGGTCCACCGGCTACCGCACCGGTTTCTACAAGCTGGTGAACGTCGGCACCGGCGGCTATCTCCAGTCCACCGGCAGCACGGTCGAGCAGACCCGCGCGATCGGCTCGGCGGTGGCGACCGGCGCGCAGCAGGCGAACTTCGACCCCAGCGGCAACGGCGGCAGCGGCTCCCCCGGCGGCGCCGACCAGTGGTACCTGCAGCCGATCGGCAACGACGCCCCGCAGACGCTGAGCCCGTCGTCGTCGGCGGCGGACATCGCGGCCGCGACGAACACCTCGCTGGCCGGTGTGGGGCAGTACAAGCTGGTCAACCGGAACAGCGGGCTGGCGCTGGAGTACGTGAACGGCGGCTGGCAGCTGGCCGGGCAGGCGTTCGGGGATTCCGGGCAGGCGGTGGCGATCACGAAGACTTCGTGAGCTGAGCTGATTCGCGCTTTGGTGTGGGAGGGGCCGGCGGCTGCGCTTGGAGCGCGGCGGCCGGCCCTGTGCTTTCGCGGGCCGCGGGCCGCGAGCCGCGAGCCGCGAGCCGCGAGCCGCGAGCCGCGAGCCGCGAGGATTGTGCGTCCGCGGGCTGCGGCACCTCAGGGTGAGTAGCAGTACTGCGCACCGGCTTTCGCCGGATCAGGGTCGCCGCACCGATGTCCGGCCGCGTCGTACGCCTCGACCAGGGGCTGCTCCGCCGGCTCGTCCTGCTGAGTGACGTACGGCAGCGGGGCGACCAGCCATCTCCCGTCCGCGGACGCAGTCGCCGGCCCGCTCACCCGCAACTTGGCGACACCGGGCTTGGCGGCGACGACCAGGTACGGGCGCTTGGCCGGGGAGATCCAGACCATCGCGGCGGTCGCCTGCGTGACGAAGGTGCGGGTCGGACTGGATGCCTCGCTTCTGGCGTAGTTCGCCATGTCCTGGCCGGGCCACAAGGTGGCCGTGGCGCACGAGGCCCCCGACTCGGCCAGCAACGCGGCGTCAGAGAAGGGACCCCACTGTGGGCCGACACCTCCCCGGCTGATGACGTATCCGGTCCCGCCGCCGTCGGGAAGGGGGCCGCTGGCCATGTCCGACGCGTACTCGCTGAGGTACCCGATGTCGTCGAGGTCGCCGTTCAGCTCGGCCTGCTCCCGGAACGCACACCAGTCGGCGTTGCTCAGGTCCTGATGGTCCATGTAGTCGCTGCCGAGCACGGGGAGCAGCGGCGCGGGACTGTACAAGGTATCCGGCACCGTCACGGACGGGATGTCCACGGCGCTGTGGTCCGACTCCTTGAACCGGATGCCCGCTGACGGCGACCAGTCGGAAGGTTCTGACACCCGCTGCTGCGCCGTCTGCTGCGGCAATGGAACCTCAAGCACACCGCGGGCATCGGGATGGGCGGGGAGCCAGCCGGTCGAGGGGGTGTCCAACGGGCCCGTCTCGACATCGGAGGCCCCGGGCGGCAACAGGATCGGGTCGGTCTGGAAGACGCGGGAGTCCAGCAGGCGGATCGCGCCCGGTCCTGCCGGGTCCGGCGGGAGGGGGTTCACCATGACGCGCGTGTCGCCGAAGTGGGGTTCGCCCAGCTGCTTGTCACGAAGGCCCTCGGCATAGACCGCGAGCGAGCTGGCGTCGGAGGGCATCTGATCGACGACCATCGCCACGACGGTGACGTCCTGGACCCGGCCGGCGAAGATCACGTGCGGCTGGGTACCGGACGGCAGACCGCGCGCCCGCCAGCCGTCAGCCGCCCGGCGCAGGAGCGCGGTGTCGCCGAGCAGTTCGCCGCGCGCCGGCCAGGCATCGATGCCGTAGTCGCCGCCGACGACCTGCGACGCGCTCCAAACCCGCGGATCGTTGGCATAGGAACCCAGCGGAGGGATGCGTATCCCGAACCACCACACCCCGGCCGCCGCCAACGCGACGATCACGGCGGTGACCGCGCCGCCCACCCGGGTCCGGCGCCGACGACGCCTCAGCACCGCCCGCGCCGACACCGGCACAACCACCGGATCCAACTCGCGGCCGAGGAGCAGTGCCCTGATCTCCCCGGTCTCGCGGTCACGGCAGAGCCCGACAACGGCCTCCCGCACGCGCCCCTCGTAGAGGTCAGGCTGCTCTGGACTGACGAGACCGCCGAGGTCGTCCATCGCGGCGCCCTCCAGCAGGTGGTAGATCGCCGCGACGGCCACACGGTAGTCGTACGCCTTCATCTGGTCCAGCACCTTGCGCTGCTCCGCGGTCACGTCCACGGGCACCAGGCGCGGTCCGCGCAGGAACCGGCTCGACGCCCAGCTGCCGTAGCCGTCCAGCACCGACCGCAGGGCCTCGCGGACGGCGGCGTCATCATCGTCGGGATGCGCGGCGACGGCCGCCGCGGCGCGCCGGTGTGCTTGGACGAGGGCGGCCTTGGCCCCGTCGAACGGATAGCGCGCGATGTAGACCAGGCGCGCGGCACGCGTGTAGGACTCCTGGCTCATTTCTCCCGATTCCCCCGGTTCACCCTGTGTCGCCACGCTCGATGCTGTAAGTACCCTGATACGTTGCGCGCCGAATGCGACCCCACCCTGCCTTGATCTGGGGCGGGCGTCAATTGGGGTGGGGGGTCCGGGTTCGGATGTTGGTGGGGCTGTTCGCGGGGGCTTTTGTCTGGGGGTAGGTTGCGGT
>NZ_JAAFYZ010000099.1 GCF_018274385.1 Catenulispora pinistramenti
GGGCGGGGGTGGGGTACGTAACCGGGGCCGCCGGCGCCCCGCAAGATCATCTTTGTGGTGTGCGTGCTCGTCTCTGCGCCCCGGCTGGTTGATTACCGGCCGGGGCGTCTTGGCATGCCCCTGGGGCCGGGGTGTCAGCGTCGGCGTTCCTCGGCGCCGGTTGCCCAGTCGGCGTCATCGTCTATGGCGGCCTGCTCGGCTTCGTAGTCGGCGATTGCCTGGCGGACATCGGATTCGGCGTCTTCATCGAAGCCGTGGACCACTACCCGGTCGCCGTGGGTGCCGTCGTTCGGGTAGAGAATGACCTTGACGCCGTAGGTGGCCAAGATCTCTCGCCGCTCGGCGTCGTCGGCGGCGGCCTGCCACTGGTCGGCAACACGCTGACCGGTAGGCACCCAATCCACGGACGCGGGACGTTCCGGCAGCGCCGACAGATCGTCAATCTCGGCGCTCATGCGCTTGTGGTTCTCGTAGTAGCGGGCCTCATCGGCGGGCCGGTCGTACAGCCCTGCGGCCCGGTCGCGCTCCAGTCGTTCCCGGTCACCCTCCAACTCGGCGATGCGTGTGGCGTACCCGGTGCCCGGGTCGAACTCGCGCCGCAGAAGCGGCGTGCTGCCCCAGTTACCCAGAAACTTCTCCTCCACGATCCGCTCCAGCTTGGCGGCGGCCATGCTCGGGGCAGGCTTGCAATGCTCGCACTTGGGCAACCCGCGTGAGCGGCCATTGCAGAGATAGCGCAGTTCGTTCCCGTCGCCGCGCTGGCTGACGCCGACGTACAACCGCTCATCGCAAGTACCGCAGAACGCCCGACCCGCCAGCAGCCGAACGCCTCGCGGCGCGCGGTTCGGCTTCCGCTTCGGCGCGGTCTTCTTAATCAGAGCCTTGCGCATGGCGTCGTCCCAGAGGGGATCGGCCAGTTGCACCGGATGCCCATCCGGCCGCAGTACCGGCTTGTTCTGGTGCATCAGGTAGCCCAGGGCGGCCGGGCTAGTCAGAATCGACTTCAGCATCTTGCTACCCCACGGGGTGCCCTCCGACTCCCGGCCGTACATGACGGCGCGGTGATCCTTTGGCGACAGGACACCTTCCCGGTTCAACCGGGCCGCTTCGGTGTTGACTGTGATCTGCCCAGACTCGTCATCCAAGATCCGCCGCGCCACCTCGCGGATGACCTTCGCCGCTACAGGGTCGATGGCGACGTGATCCACCTTCCCGGTAGGGACCAGCCGGACAAAGCGGTAGCCGTAAGAGTTCTTGTTACGCGGCCTGCCCGATGCCCGCGCATTCTCCGCCGCGTCACTGTTTCGCTTCTGGATCGCCCGAAGCTCCATCTGAGCACCCCAGGCAAGCGCAGTGAACTGGTTCTCCTGCGCCGGGTCCGTCAGGTCCCAAATACCATGATCGGCAGTGACCAGAAGCTTGCCGCTCTCCTCCATCAGCCAGCACGTGTTCAGCGAATCCCGCATGTTCCGACCGATACGCGACACGTCCGGCCCGATGATCCCGTCATAGGGACCCATCTCATCGCGAAGCCACGGACCCAGGGCGGGCCGGTTCAGCGGGTTGACCGCCCCGGACACCTCCCAGTCATCGGCCCACCCAATGATGTGGCCGTTGATGCCGTCCACGGCCTCGATGTCCTGGCGTGCCTGCCGCTCCGGCGATGAGGTCGCATCCGTCCAACGCGACAACCGCCGCACCGCAACCAGGCACTTGCCGCACCCGTCGTACGGCGTGACTGGCAACGTCATCCCGTCCTGCTCCATGCTGTTCACAGTGCCCTGCCTTCCCTCGCATACGCTAGTGCCTTTTAGGGAAGTACTCGATCAGATAGGCGGTGCGGCGCAGCGCGAGCGATTGCGCGGCGGCGTACTCCTTGAACTCTGCCTCATCGGTAAGGCGCATCCAGCACCCTCCCCTCCCATGTCCCGCCTAGGACGGAAGGAGTGAGCCGGGAGGTTGCACGGAACGCCGCACGAATTCGGCCACCACGGTCGACCGCCGCACCGCGGGCCGACTGCCCGCCGCCGATCTCCACCCGGACCTCCACCCCTGCACCGACGACGAGAGCAGGTCAGCCCCCTTAGCGTCGCGCCATGACTGCAATCCTGCGCGCCCCGGCCGTGACCGGTGCCGCGCTTCTGTCGACCGTGCTCGCGCTGACCGCCGTGGCCGCGCCCGCCATCGCGGCCGCCCCGGGCACGCCGGGCACCTCGGCCACGACCACCGCCACGACCATCCCCGCGACCGCCTCCGCCGCCTCCGCCGCGACCACCCCGGCCACCCCGCTGGCCTGGGGCACCTGCCCGGCGCCGACCCCGAACGCGAACGGCGTCCCGTTCCCGCGTGATCCCCGCGAGCAGTGCGCGAGTCTACGGGTGCCGCGTGACTACCGGGATCCCGGACAGGGCACCATCACGCTGGAGATCTCGCGGATCCGCACCGCCGACCCCGCACACCGGCGCGGCGACCTGGTCGTGGTGCCGGGCGGCCCGGGCGGCTCGGGGCTGGACTACCCGGGACAGATGGTCTCGATACTGCCGTCGGCCGTGCTCAGCGCCTACGACCTGATCGGCTTCGACGAACGCGGGGTCGGCAACAGCACGCCGGTGCGCTGCGATCTGCCGGCCGCCGACCGCGCCGCCGAACTCAACTACCCCTTCCCGGCGCCCGACGGGTCGATCACCGCCAACCTGGCCTACGCCCACACGGTCGCCGACGACTGCGCGGCGGCGAGCGGCCCCTACCTGGCCGACATCACCACCGCGAACTCGGCGCGGGACCTGGACCGGATCCGGGCCGCGCTCGGCGACCCGGCGATCTCCTATGTGGGCACTTCATACGGCACCTACCTCGGCGAGGTCTACGCGAGCCTGTTCCCCACCCGCACCGACCATGTGGTGCTGGACAGCTCAGTCGCCCCGGGCGGCGTCAAACAGGGCATCAGCCTGTTCAGCCAGGGCGCGGCCGAGACCTTCCCGGCGCTCGCCGCCTACCTCGCCGCCCGCGACAGCACGCTGCACCTCGGCGCCACCCCCGCCGCCGTCCGCGCCACCTACTTCCGCCTCACGGCCGAACTCGACCGCTCACCGCTGACCCTCGCCGACGGCCGGGTGCTGACCGGGAACGCGTTGCGGGCCGCCACCTACTCCTCGTTGACCAACCCGGCCTACTACTCGATCGCGGCCGTGGCCTGGCAGCTGGCCGCCACCCGGACCACCACCGTCCCGGGCGGCGGCCCGGGCACGACCCTGCCGACGGTGATCCCGGACAACTTCGTCGCCGCCCAGGACGCGGTGATCTGCCAGGACTCGGCCTGGCCGAGCAACCCGGCGTACTACGTCGCCCACACCGCCGCCGACCGGCAGCGCTATCCGCTCACCGACGGCATGTCCGGCAACGTCTGGCCGTGCGCCTTCTGGCACTACCGCCCGACCGACCCGCCGGTCCGCCCCAGCCCGGCCGGACCGCGCGACATCCTGATGCTCCAGAACCGCTACGACCCCGACACCGCCTACTCCGGCGCCCGGCAGACCCTGCACGCCTTCGGCCACCGGGCCGAAATGGTCACCGTCGACGCCTCCGGGCACGGCGTGAACTTCAGCGATCCGCGGGTCAGCAGCCCGCTCATCGCGTTCCTGCTCAGCAACCGACTGCCGGGCTGAGCCGGAGCAGCGGGCCCGGTTCGGCAGGCCGGATCAGCGAACCGGCTCGCCGAACCAGCGGCCGAGCTGATCGGTCAGCGCCTGCTGGTCCGCACCGACCCACGCGACGTGGCCGTCGGGGCGGACCAGCACGGCCGGAGCGTCCAGGGCCGCTGTGGGGTCGGTGACGACGTCTACTCGGTCGGACCAGCCTTCGGCACTGAGGCCTGCGCCTTCGCTCCGGTCCAGAAGCAGGCCACGGCCCGCGTGCATCCGGTCGTAGACGCGGCCCTGCTTAAACTCGACGTCGGGAAGCCGGCGGCCGAGCAGATCCGGGCCGTCGCCGAAGTCGTAGCGGATCCCGATCGCGGTGATCTTCTCGATGAGGCGCCGGTTCACCTCGTCGAAGTCCATCAGCTCGCTGAGAAGCCGGCGCACGGCCCGCGGCCCCGGCCCGGTGGACGTCAGCTCCATCTGCGCGCGGGTGTTGTCCAGCACGTCCGCGGCGACCGGATGCCGTTCGGCCTGGTAGGTGTCCAGCAACGGCTCCGGGGCCCAGCCGCGGATCCGCGCGGCCAGCTTCCAGCCGAGGTTGACCGCGTCCTGGACGCCGAGGTTGACGCCCTGCCCGCCGGCCGGCGGATGGACGTGCGCCGAGTCCCCGGCCAGCAGCACCCGCCCCACCCGGTAGCGCTCGGCCAGCCGGGTGGCGTCGCCGAAGCGGGACAGCCAGCGCGCGGAGTGCACGCCGAAGTCGGTTCCGGCGACGGCGCGGAGCTGCTGCTTGAAGTCCTCGAACGTGGGCGGTTCCGCGCGATCGGTGACTCCGGCGGCCGGGACGACGATGCGATAGGACCCTTCGCCGGAAGGCGTGAGAAGGAATCGCGGATTGGTCTCACGGACCTCGGCGACCTTGGCGCGCATCTCCTCCGACGGCACGTCCACGGCCATCTCGCCCAGCAACGTCTCGTTGCGCGCGGGCTCGCCGGGGAAGCCGACGCCGAGCCCTTTACGCACCACGCTGCGCACGCCGTCACAGCCGACGAAGTAGCTCGCGCGCAGCCGCTCGCCGTCGGCCAGTTCGACGGTCACGCCTTCGCCGTCCTGCTCGAAACCGACCACCGCGCAGCCGCGCCGGACCTCTGCGCCGAGTGCGACCGCGTGCTCTTCGAGCAGGAGGTTGAGGGCCGGCTGCGGGACGCCGAGCACATAGGCGAACGGGGTGTCGAACCAGCCGTCGGGCGCCGGTTTGGTGAGAGCGGCGAAGATGCCGCCGAGCGGACGCTGTCTTCCGCGCTCCAGCAAGCGGTCCAGCAATCCGCGCATCGCCATCAGTTCCAGGGTGCGGATGTGCACGCCGAGGATCGCCCGGACGAACGGCGCCGGCTCGGTCTCCTGCTCCAGCACGAGCACCCGCACGTCGTGCAGCCGCAGCTCGGCGGCCAGCATCGCGCCGGTCGGCCCGCACCCGGCGATGATCACATCGAACATATACCGCCCATTCACTGAACCGTCTCGCACCAGGTCCTGGCGACGGCGGCCTATTTTCTGGCCCCGCGAGGCGTGCCGCAAACGATATACGGCGAAAGGCGCGGCCCCGCCGATTTCCTCCGCGCGGGTCGCTAGTGCTGTATCAGGCAACGTTTGCCCGGGAGTTTTCGCGGGGTGGTTCGCGACGTGGTTCGCGACGTGGTTCGCGATGTGGTTCGTGACGTGGTTCGTGACGTGGTTCGTGACGTGGTTCGTGACGTGGTTCGTGACGTGCCGGTCGGCGGGCGGGATTCGTTGGCGGGTGGAGTTTGCTGGGGGCTGGCGTTTGCTGGGGGCTGGAGTTTGTGGGCCGGGTTGCGGTTGGGGTGTGGATTTCAAAGCTTTTTACGGCCTTCGGTCATAGTTGTGCCGGTTCGGGGTTCGGGTCGGCGGGTGTGTTCGTTGGCTGCCGGTTCCCGCGTTCACAACCCCGCCCCACCTCAGGCCTCTTCAACTCCAGCAAGTCAGGACACGAGCACAGGCCAGATCAAGAGCAAGATCAACAGCAAGATCAAGGTCAAACCCATGGTGAAGAGCCGGGCCTCCGGCGGGCCTCGGCAACCTCAGGGAAACTAGCGCGGTTCCCTCGGGTGGCCGGGTGAGTCTCAGCGGCTGCGGTTTGTGAGGTGGTTACGGTCCGTTCCCCACGGTCGCGTCGTCAGCCCGGGGGGTACAGCACCGGTGTCCGGGGGTAAAGTCCGCGCGCGGCGGTTGGGTGCTCAAGCTGCGGTTTTGATAGCGCGAACTTGACCCCCGGCCACCGGCACTGTAGGCGAAGCCCTGCCGACGCGACCGAGGGGAACGAACCGAAAACCAGCCGGAGAAATACAAAACAGGGGGTGAGGTACCGGCGACTCGGCAGATTCGGCCGCCGGTCGGGGCGCTGGCAGCGCGACAGTCGCAAGGTACTCATTCTGTGCTGGCGGGCGCGGGTATGGGTGTGGGCTCGCCTGGCCGCCAAGATCGCCGCCGCCGGATGACAGATAGACCTGGCCACCAAAGCATGCCGCCTACCGCACCCGGGCATGCTCTCGACCAACTGACCACCGGCCCGCCGCCGCACCCTCACCGGCAGCCGCATCGCCGACCCGCGTTGTCGTTCCCTTCGATTGCCATTCTTCCGGCTGGTTTTCGGTTCGTTCCCCTCGGTCGCGTCGGCAGGGCTTCGCCTACAGTGCCGGTGGCCGGGGGTCAAGTTCGCGCCATACGAAACCGCCGCCCACCTGCATGACCGCCGCGCGCGGACTTTACCCCCGGACACCGGTGCTGTACCCCCCGGGCTGACGACGCGATCGTGGGGAACGGACCGCACCACCCCACAAACCACAGCCGCTGAGACTCACCCAGCCACCCTAGGGAACCGCGCAAGTTTCCCTGAGGTTGCCGAGGCCCGCCGGAGGCCCGGCCCTTCATCACAGCCCTTGACCTTGCACTGGCTTACTGGAGTTGAAGAGGCCTGAGGTGGGGCGGGGTTGTGAACGCGGGAACCGGCAGCCGACAAACACACCCACCACCCCGAACCCCGAACCGGCACAACTATAACCGAAGGCCGTAAAAATCGCCTTTCAACCCACACCCCAACCGCAACCCGGTTCGCAAACTTCATCCTCCTGCAAACTCCACCCCCGCCCACCTCCAGTTCCACTTCCAGTCCCAGTCCCAGTCCCAGTCCCAGAATCCCGCAGCACCAGCCGTCGTAGGCCGCCACCGCGACGCCCCGGGCGGCAAGATGCTCGTCGGCGAGCCGCGTGACCGGGCGGCGCCGACTGCCGTGGCTCACCGGACTCGCCACCACCTCACGGATGGCATTCAGTTCCAGCTATCGCGTCCTGGCACAGCCGGGCTGCGGCTACTTGTCGCCGCCGGGCTGCGAGCCGGCCGCGACCAGGCCGACCTCGTAGGCGAACACCACCGCCTGTACCCGGTCGCGCAGTTCGAGCTTCGGGAGGATCCGGCTGACGTGGGTCTTGACCGTGGCCTCGGACAGGTGCAGGGTCTCGGCGATCTCGGCGTTGGACTGGCCGCGGGCGATCTCGACCAGTACCTCGCGCTCGCGGTCGGTCAGTCGGCCCAGGCGTTCGTCGGCGCGCGGGTCGGTGGCGGTGGCCGGGTCGGTCTGGCGTGCGAACGCCTCGATGAGCTGGCGGGTGATGCGCGGGGCCACTACGCCGTCGCCGGCGGCCACGGTGCGGATGCCGGCGATGAGGTCGGCCGGGTGCGCGTTCTTGAGGAGGAAGCCCGCGGCGCCGACGCGCAGTGCGGCGAAGGCGTACTCGTCGAGGTCGAAGGTGGTCAGGATGAGGACGCGGGAGGGCAGGGCCGCGGCGGTGATGCGGGCGGTGGCCTCGATGCCGTCCACGCCTGGCATGCGGACGTCCATCAGCACCACGTCCGGCTGGAGCTCGGTGGCCAGCGTCACGGCCTCGGCACCGTCCCCGGCCTCGCCGACGACTCTGACGTCGGGCTGCGCTTCCAGGACCATGCGGAAGCCCATGCGCAGGAGTGGGGCGTCGTCCACCAGGAGGATGCTGATCATGCGGGGGCGGCGGGTTCGGCTTCGACATCGGCGCCGACGGACACCGGCACCCGGGCGTGCACCCGCCATCCGTGCCCGATGCTGCGCGGCCCGGCCTCCAGTTCCCCGCCGAAGGCCGCCACGCGCTCCTTCATCCCGGCGATGCCGTGCCCGCCGGCGTCGGCGCCGCTGAGACGGTCGCTCCGGCCGGCGCGCGCCGTCAGGCCGTCGTCGAGCACTGTCACGGCTATGGCGTCCGCGCCGAAGTCCAGCCGCACCCGCGCCGACGCGCCGGGTTCGGCGTGCTTGCGGGTGTTGGTCAGCGCCTCCTGCACCACCCGGAACACCGCCAGCTCCATCCCCGAGGACAGGTCCGGCCGCGCGCCGCTGACCACCAGCTCGACCGGCAGTCCGGCCACCCGCACTTCGGCCAGCAGCGTGTCCAGCTGGGCCAGCCCGGGCTGCGGGTGCAGTTCGGCCATCGTGGCGCCGGCCGAGCCGCGCAGCACGCCCAGGACCCGCTGCATGTCGGTGATCGCCTGCCGGCCGACCTCGGAGGCCTTGGCGACGGCTTCGGCCGCGCGGTCCGGGGAGGTGTGGACGGCGTAGGAGGCGCCGTCGGTCAGCGCGACCATCACCGAGAGGCTGTGGGTGACGACGTCGTGGACCTCGCGCGCGATCGAGGCGCGTTCGGCGGCTGAGGCGATCTGGGCCTGCTGGTCGCGTTCGATCTCCAGGCGGCGCGCGCGTTCCTCCAGGGTCTCGAAGTACGCGCGGCGGGTGCGGGTGTTGACGCCGAGCACCGCCGCCGCGGTGACCATGCCGGAGACGAACATGAAGATGCGCAGCGCCTCGTTCTCGTGCGCCCACGACTCCGCGACCATCACCGCGCCGACCTCCATGAGGCCGATCGCGGCCAGCGTGCGCCGGATCGAGGCATGCGCGGCCACCGAGTACAGGGCGATCAGCGGGGCGAAGTCCACCTGGGGCGGCAGCAGGTCCCACAGCCACTGCCCGAACGCGACGGCCGCCACCGCCGCGAACACCGTGCACGGGAATCGGCGCCGCAGCGCCAGCGGGGCGAAGAAGCCGAAGAGCAGGACCCAGCCGGCGACCGCGTGCTGGGGCGGGTTCAGGTAGAGGTGGCCGCCGAGCGGCGCCAGGATCGCCAGGACGAACAGCGCGTCGACCGCCGTGGTGTGCGCGGCGGCCCACTTCTGCCCGCTGCGCACCCCGTTCTCCAGGCCGGCGGCCTGAAGGAAGCGCTTCATCGCCGGTGAGCCGAGCCAGGCCGACACCGTCGTCGGGGCATCCACGACAGCCCGAAGACCCCGGCGGCTGCCGGGGTCTTCATAGGACGTCGCAGAACTCACGCGTCTCGTCTCTTCAGCAGGATGGCCGCCGCGGCCATCGCCACCACAGCGTAACCAACGAACAGGAAGAAGCCGGGCCACGGTTTCATGTCCGGGGAGGTGGTGGTCAGCGCCATCACCTGCTGCCCGGCGTTGCTCGGCAGGTAGGGGTTCACGTGGTCGCCCCAGGAGGTGAGGTTCAGGACCTCGCCGAGGACCGGCAGCACCAGCAGGATGCCGAACAGCGCGGCGATGGCGCCGGCGGTGCTGCGGATGATCGCGCCGAGGGCCACACCGAGCAGGCCGACGACGGTCAAATACAGGCCCTCGCCGAAGACCGCGCGCAGCACGCCGGGGTCGGAGATGCTCTTGTCGATGTGGATCGAGGAGAAGATCGACTGCGCCAGGAAGAAGCAGACGAACGCGGTGGCCGTCATGATGGTCCAGGCCACCACGGTGAACACCAGCGCCTTGGCCCACAGCACCGGCAGCCGCTTGGGCGCGGCGGACAGCGAGGCCCGGATCATCCCGGTGGTGTACTCGCCGGTGATCATCATGACCCCGAGGACGCCGACCGCCAGCTGGCCGAGGAACACCCCGCGCATCGGGTCGGCGACCGGGTCGACTTCCTTCTGCCGGGCCTGGCTCATGTGCGGGTAGTGGCTCTTCATCGCGAGGCTGAACAGCAGCGCGATGGCGATCATCGCCCCGACCCCGGCGATCAGTGACCAGCGCGAGGAGCGCAGCGTGCGGAACTTGATCCACTCGCTCTTGATGACCCGGCCCTGGGTGACCTTGCCGGTGTGGGCGCGGCGGACCGGCGTGGGGGCTTGTGCGACGGCGGTCATGCGTTCACCTCGACATCGGCTGCGGAGTCAGCTGCCGCACTGGCACCGGCGTCGGCACCGGCGCTGGTCTTCTGCGCCGGGGCGCGGTACTCGACGGCGTCGCCGGTGAGCTCCATGAACGCCTCTTCCAGCGAGGCCTCGTGCGGGGCCAGCTCGAACAGCGTGATCCGGTTCTCCGCGGCGACGGTGCCGATCCGGTCGCTGGTCAGCCCCTCGACCTGGAGCGTGCCCTCGACCGAGGAGGAGACCGTGACGTCCGGTCCGGCCAGCAGCTCGCGCAGCTTGGCGGCGTCCGGCGTCCGCACCTTCACGCTGCCGGTGGAGGCGCGCGAGATGAACTCGGCCACCGACGTGTCGGCGATCAGCTTGCCCTGCCCGATCACGATCAGGTGCTCGGCGGTCAGCGCCATCTCGGACATCAGGTGGCTGGAGACGAACACCGTCCGGCCCTCGGCGGCCAGCGCCTTGAGCAGGTTCCGGATCCACAGGATCCCCTCGGGGTCCAGCCCGTTCACCGGCTCGTCCAGGATCAGCGTGTCCGGATCCCCGAGCAGCGCACTGGCGATACCCAGCCGCTGCCCCATCCCGAGGGAGAACCCTCCGGCCCGCTTCTTGGCCACGTCGCGCAGGCCGACGAGGTCGATCACCTCATCGACCCGCGACCGCTCGATACCGGTGGTGGCGGCCAGTGCCAGCAGGTGGTTGTAGGCGGAGCGCCCGGTGTGGATGGCCTTGGCCTCCAGCAGCGCGCCCACCTCGTGCAGCGGCGCGGCGTGCTCGGCGTAAGCCTTGCCGTTCACGGTCACCGCACCGGAACTGGGCCGGTCCAGGCCCAGGATCATGCGCATCGTGGTGGACTTGCCGGCCCCGTTCGGGCCCAGGAAGCCGGTCACGATGCCCGGGCGGACGGTGAAGGACAAGTCGGAGACGGCGGTCTTGTCGCCGTAGCGTTTAGTCAGGCTGCGTGCCTCGATCATGCGGCAACGCTATGGGGCGGGGGGTGCGGCAGTCGTCAGACTGGACGGCGAACCTGGTAGGGCTGGGACTGCATCTTGGGATGTAGGGCGGGTGCATAGCGGGATGGAGGCGGGACGGTGTCGCTATGCTCCTGGTGCATGGCCGACCTCGTAATCGCCTCGATGGAACCCGCTGATTCCGGCGAGGTTCTGACCCTGCAAAGGGCCGCGTACGTCACCGAGGCGCAGTTGTACGACGACTGGTCGTTCCCCGCCCTGATCCAGAGCCACCAGGAACTCCAAGCGGAGCTGGCGCAGTCGTTCGCGCTGAAGGCCGTCCGCGACGGCCGCATCATCGGCGCCGTCCGAGCCCGCCGGGACGGGGCCGTGTGGCGCATCTGGCGGCTGACGGTCGCCCCCGACGCGCAGGGGCTGGGGATCGGGACGCGGTTGCTGGCCGAGGTGGAGCGGCGGGCACCGGCCGGTGTCGAGCGGTTCGCGCTGTTCACCGGGCATCTCAGTGTGGAGAACATTCGGCTCTATGAGCGGCTGGGGTATCGGGAGAGCCGGCGGGAGATGCTGAAGCCGGGGACCGAGCTCGTTCATCTGGAGAAGGCTGCCGGGTGAGGGAGGTGCGGTGAAAGACGGCAGCGGTGTCACGCATTGCTCGCCGGCAGTCCCCATAGCCCTATGGTCGCGTCTATGCTGCCGCTGGCCAGTATTGATCCATCGGAGGAAAACGCCAACGAGTGGATTGCGCCTTTGTGACCGGTGAGAGGCTGGCCGACCGGCTGCCCGGTGCGCGGATTCCACAGCCTGATCGTCTTCCCGGTACCAGCCGTGGCCAGCAGTGCTCCATCAGGCGAGAACGCTATCGCGCAGGTGTGCTCTTTGTAGCCGGGGAAACGATTGCTCACGGGTCGTCCGGTACGCGGATCCCACATGCGCGGGCCTTCGCCGTAGCCGCCGGCGTTGACAAGCAGTGATCCGTCTGGGGAGAACGCCAACCCGTTACTCCCCATTTCGATGCCCGCCAACGGTTCACCAACCGGCTTGCCCGTGCGTGGATCCCAGAGTCGCACGGTTTTGTCGGTACTGGCCGTGGCCAACAGTGTCCCGTCCGGGGAGAATGCCAGCGCGATCACATATTTGGTGTGACCAGTAAGGGGCTCTCCGACAGGTTCCCGGGTGTGGGGGTTCCATAGCCGCACGGTCTTGGCACGTCCTCCTGCCGCGAGGAGTGATCCATCTGGAGAGAACGCCAAGGCGAAGACCACTCCGGTGCGGCCACCCAATGTTTGGTGGCTGCGGAGAAGGTGCGGGAATTGAAGAGATCGGGGGCCGTCGGGGCGCCACAGATAAACCTTGCGGTCGAAACCGCCCTCCGCCAGCAGCGCCCCGTCCGGCGAGAATGCCAATGCCTGGACGGAACGGGCGGAAGCGATTGCGGAGCCTGTCTCTTGCCGGGTCTGTGGGTTCCACAGCTGTACCGAGCCGCCTTTGCCAGCACTGGCGAGTAGCGAGCCATCGGGCGAGAAGGCCACCGCTCGGACGGGGTGGCGGCAACTGAGCATCCACGTCCAGGTTGGCGGCATCCTTGTCTGCTGGGGAGCCGGCTTGGGCTGTGGCCGGTCGACCCGGACGCCTAGAGGGCTTCGGGTCAGGAACACCTCTCCTTCTCCGCCATAGAGCCACTGCTGAGGGGTTTGAGCCTCGCCGGCTTCCCGCACCTTGGCGTAGGCATAGGCGTAGGCCTCGCTCACGGAGACGAACCCGTCGCCGTCCTTATCCGCCTTGCCGGTGCGCAGCCCGTCGACCAGAGCAGAGGTGAACACTGATCCCTGGACCGGCAGATCGCCGCCGCCGGATCGGGTTCCGGACGGGTTGAGCGGCTCTCCCTCGAAGGAATACTCAGTCGCCCGTGATGCGGTCAGCACTACCCGGCCACGACCATGCTCAACACCGAAGTGGCGATCGAGCGTGATGTCTTCGGACCCTTTGCCTCCTTTGACGCGGGCAAAGGCGCCGCTGAAACAGCAGTCGAGGATCAGTATCTGCCGGCGGGCCCGGCAGTCGTCCAAGCGCTCTAACAACCACTGCGCATCCAGGCTGGTGGAGGGCAGTCGGGCCTTGTTCGTATCCGTTGCCGCGAAATACAGCCTGCGCCGAGCATCGAGCAGACCATGGCAGGACAGGTAGACCACTACTACCTCTCCCGGGCCTCGCCCGGAAAGGAAATCATCGACGGCGATGCGCAGGGCGTGCACCTCGGGGTCCACCAGCGTGGTCACCCCGAATCCGCCGAGGGACGGAGCGCCGAGGACCTCGGCCAGGTCGGCGGCATCCTGCGCCGGGGCGCGCAGTCGGGCCAATTCCGGGTCGCGGTACACCCCGGTCGCGATCAACAGGGCCGAGCGGTGTTGATCGGGGAGTTCAGGCGCCGGGCGCGTGCCGGTCAAGCCAGGCCTCGATGATCCGGTTCTGCTGTTCCCTGCTGGCCCCGGTGAGCTTCAGCACGTCTCCGTCGAGTGACACCTCCACCGATCGGCCGGTGCGGGTCACCCATTCCCGCAATGTCCCCAGCACGGCGCGCACCAGCTCGGTACCGGGTAGCTTGACCAGCAGCGATCCGCCTGTGGCGCCGTCGCCCTTCGCGCCGGCGACCTGGTTCTCCTCGGCTTCGACCGAGATCTCGTCCAGGTCCGCGAGTTCCTGCCAGAGGCCGGAGGCCCACGGCGCGGCATCATCAGCCTCCTCATCTGAGGACGTCAACACCATCACCCGCAGTCGCACGCTCGACCCCATTCGCCCAGGACCTGCTCCCTCGTCGGACGCTGCCGAGTCTAGCCGGGCCGGGCTCTACGGTGCGGGCTCAGCGCACGGGATACCCAGCCCCGCGCAGCGACTCCTTGACCTGGCCGATCGTCACATCCCCGAAGTGGAACACCGAGGCCGCCAGCACCGCATCCGCCCCGGCCGCGATCGCCGGCGCGAAGTGCCCGGTGGCGCCGGCGCCGCCCGAGGCGATCAGCGGCACCTGCACCGCGGCCCGCACCGCCGCCAGCATCTCCAGGTCAAAGCCCTGCTTCAGCCCGTCGGCGTCGATCGAGTTCAGCAGGATCTCCCCCGCGCCGAGCTCCGCCGCGCGCGCCGCCCACCGCACCGCGTCGATGCCGGTGGAGCTCCGACCGCCGTGGGTGGTGACCTCGTAGCCGGACTCGGTGCCCACGCCCTCCGGGCACCGCCGCGCGTCCACCGACAGCACCAGCACCTGGTTGCCGAAGCGGTCGGCGATCTCGGCGATCAGCTCCGGGCGCGTCACCGCCGCCGTGTTCACGCCGACCTTGTCCGCCCCGGCGCGCAGCAGCCGGTCCACGTCCTGCACGGTCCGGACGCCGCCGCCGACGGTCAGCGGGATGAAGACCTGGTCCGCGGTGCGGCTGACCACGTCGTAGACGGTCTCGCGGGCGTCCGATGACGCGGTGACGTCCAGGAACGTCAGCTCATCGGCGCCGGCCGCGTCGTAGGCCCGGGCGAGTTCCACGGGGTCGCCGGCGTCCCGCAGGTTCTCGAAGTTGACGCCCTTCACCACTCGCCCGGCGTTGACGTCCAGGCAGGGGATCACGCGGACGGCCAAGCCGGTGGCGGTGCTCACTTGCTGCTCCTTCGCAGGGTTCGGATTCAGGCGGAGCCGGAGCCGGACTCGGCGTCAGCCAGATCCCGGTAGGCATCCAGCTCCACCTCGACCAGCATCCCGGGATCGATCAGCCCCGAAACCACCAGCGCGGTGGCCGCCGGGCGGCACTCGGCGAACACCTCGCCGTGCGCCCGGCCGACCTCGGCGATGTCGCGGGAGTGGACCACGAACCAGCGGGTGCGGACCACGTCGTGCAGGCCGAAGCCGGCTTCCTCCAGGGCCTTGCGGGCGATGTCCAGCGCGACCTTCATCTGGGTGTAGGGGTCGCCGTTGCCCTGCACCCTGCCGTCGACGGTGGCGGTGCAGCCGGCCACCCAGGCGTGAGGGCCGGCGACGACTACGCGGGAGTAGCCGTAGTCGTGTTCCCATTGCCCGTCGGACCCGATTCGCTGGACGCTGCTCATGTGTCACGCGCTCCTGGTGAGTTCGAGGGCTTCTTCAAGCGTGAACGCGCCCGCGTAGAGCGCCTTGCCGACGATAGCGCCCTCGACCCCGATCGGCACCAACGCGGCAAGCGTTTGCAAGTCAGCCAGCGAAGACACGCCACCGGAGGCGACGACCGGCTTGTCGGTGGCCGCGCAGACGTCGCGCAGCAGGTCCAGGTTGGGGCCGGTCAGGGTGCCGTCGCGGTTGACGTCGGTGACGACGTAGCGGGCGCAGCCGTCGGCGTCCAGGCGCTGGAGGACCTCGAAGAGCTGGCCGCCCTCCTGGGTCCAGCCGCGCGCGGACAGGGTGGTGCCGCGGACGTCCAGGCCGACCGCGATCTTGTCGCCGTGCTCGGCGATGGCTTCGCGGACCCACTCCGGGCGCTCCAGAGCCGCGGTGCCGAGGTTGACGCGGGCGCAGCCGGTGGCCAGTGCGCGCTTGAGGGAGACGCTGTCGCGGATGCCGCCGGACAGCTCCACCTTGACGTCCACCGAGCCGGTGACGACGGCCAGCAGGTCGGCGTTGGTGCCGCGGCCGAAGGCGGCGTCCAGGTCCACCAGGTGGATCCACTCCGCACCGGCCTGCTGCCAGGCCAGGGCGGCGGCGAGCGGGTCGCCGTAGGAGGTCTCGGAGCCGGCGGCGCCCTGCACGAGCCGGACGGCCTGGCCGTCGGCGACGTCGACGGCGGGCAGGAGTTCGAGGTAGCCGGGCATCGCTGGAATCCTTTGCTGGGTAAGGAGGCTGGGTACGGAACGAGAGGGAGGAAAGGCGGCTAGGACAGCTGCGCGAGCCAGTTCCGCAGCACCTGCGCACCGGCGTCGCCGGACTTCTCCGGATGGAACTGCGTCGCCGACAGCGGCCCGTTCTCCACCGCGGCGACGAACGGCTCCCCGTGGGTCGCCCAAGTCACCAACGGTGCCGCCATCCGTCCAGTGTCCGTCAGCTCCCACTTGCGCACGCCGTAGGAGTGCACGAAGTAGAACCGCGTGTCGGCGTCGAGTCCGGCGAACAGCTTCGAGCCCTCGGCGACATCCAGTGTGTTCCAGCCCATGTGCGGGATGATCGGCGCGTCCAGCCGCTCGACGGTGCCCGGCCATTGGTCGCAGCCGGCGGTCTGGACTCCGTGCTCCACCCCGCGTTCGAACAGGATCTGCATGCCGACGCAGATCCCCAGCACCGGCCGGGCCCCGGCGAGCCGGCGGCCGATGATCCGGTCGCCGTTCACCGCCTTGAGCCCGGCCATGCACGCCGCGTAGGCCCCCACCCCGGGCACGAACAAGCCGTCGGCGTTCAGCGCGGTGTCAGCGTCGGAGGTGACGGTGACCTGCGCCCCGGCGCGCTCCAGGGCGCGCTCGGCCGAGCGGATGTTGCCGGAGCCGTAGTCCAGGACCACGACGGAGGGCTTGCTCACCAGCGCATCATCCCGCCGCCGATCGCCATGGCCGCGCACAGCACGAGCATCAGCGACATGGCGCGCATGCTGTTACTGCCGGAGCCCTGCCGGAACAGCGAGAAGGCCCCGCCGAGGAGGAAAAGGCCGAGGAACACCAGTCCTGCGGCCGCGTAACTGCCGGTCATCTCTAAAGGACACCCTTCGTGCTCGGAATACCGTTCACTCTAGGGTCCGCCGTGCAGGCCTCTCGCAGCGCCCTGGCCAGGGCCTTGAACTGGGCCTCCACCACGTGGTGCGCGATGCGGCCGTAGGGGACGCGGATGTGCAGGCAGATCTGCGCCTGCGCCACGAACGACTCGAAGATGTGCCGGGTCAGCTCGGTGTCGTAGTCCCCGATCATCGGCGCCAGGCCCTCGGGCATCTCGTGCACCAGGTAGGGCCGGCCGGACAGGTCCACGACCACCTCGGCCAGGGTCTCGTCCAGCGGCACCCGGGCGTCGGCGAACCGGCGCAGCCCGGCCTTGGTGCCCAGCGCCTCCCGGAAGGCGGCGCCGAGCGCCAGCGAGGTGTCCTCGACCGTGTGGTGGCCGTCGATGTGCAGGTCGCCCTCGGTCTTCACGGTGAGGTCGAACAGGCCGTGCTTGGCCAGCTGGTGCAGCATGTGGTCGAAGAAGCCGACGCCGGTGGAGATCTCGGCCTCGCCGGTGCCGTCCAGGTCGATCTCCACCAGGACGCCGGTCTCCCCGGTCGTCCGCTCCACCCTGCCCACGCGGCTCACGATTCTCCATCCAACACGGCAAGACTCTCCTTCAAGGCGTCCAGGAACGCCGTCGTCTCAGACTCGGTCCCGGCGGTGACCCGCAGCATGCCGGGGATGCCCACGTCGCGGATCAGGACGCCGTGGTCCAGGACCCGCTGCCACAACGCCTTCTGATCGCCGCCGGGGACGCCGAAGAACACGAAGTTGGCGTCGGAGGGGACCACGTGCAGGCCCAGGGCGGTGAGCTCCCCGACGATGCGGTCACGCTGGGCCTTCACCGCGTCCACGGTGCCCAGCAGCGCGGTGACGTGCTTCAGCGCGGTGCGGGCGGCGGCCTGGGTCAGCGCCGACAGGTGATACGGCAGCCGCACCAGCAGCAGAGCGTCGATCACCGCGGGGTCGGCGGCGAGGTAGCCGACGCGCGCGCCGGCCATCGCGAAGGCCTTCGACATGGTGCGGGTGACGATCAGCCGGCCTGGCTTCCCATCGGGCACAGCCTCGGGAAGCAGCGTCAGCGCCGAAGGCGTCCCGGGGCGCGCGAACTCGAAGTACGCCTCGTCGACGACCACCATCGCGCCGACCCCGTCGGCCGCCTTGACCACGGCGCGGATCACGTCCAGATCCATCGCGGTGCCGGTCGGGTTGTTCGGCGAGGTCAGGAACACGATGTCGGGCTGGTGCCGCTCGATCGCCGCGACCGCCTTGGCGGCGTCGAGCGTGTAGTCGCCCTCGCGCAGGCCGGAGATCCACTCGGTGGCGGTCGCCAGGGCGATCAGCCGGTGCATCGAGTAGGAGGGCTCGAAGCCGATGGCGCTGCGGCCGGGGCCGCCGAAGACCTGGAGGATCTGTTGCAGGATCTCGTTGGAGCCGTTGGCGGCCCAGACGTTGCCGACAGTCAGCCCGTGGCCGAGGTAGTCGGCCAGGTCCTTGCGCAGGTCGGTGGCGTCGCGGTCGGGGTAGCGGTTGAGCGTGGTCGCCGCCTCGGTGACCGCCCGGGCCAGATCGGCCACCAGCTCCGGCGGCGGACCGTAGGGGTTCTCGTTGGTGTTGAGCGGATAGGGGACGTCGATCTGCGGGGCGCCGTACGGCGTCAGCTCCCGCAGATCGTCGCGGATCGGCAGGTCGCGGTAGTCCACACTCAGCCCCGATCCTCGAAGCGGGCCGTCACGGCCTCGCCGTGGGCCGGCAGGTCTTCGGCGTTGGCCAGGGCCACGACCAGGTCGGAAGCCTCGGCCAGCGCTTCGCGGGTGTAGTCGACGACGTGGACGCCGCGCAGGAAGCTCTGCACCGACAGCCCCGAGCTGTGGCAGGCGCAACCGCCGGTCGGCAGGACGTGGTTGGAGCCGGCCAGGTAGTCGCCGAGGCTGACCGGGGCGAAGGAGCCGACGAACACGGCGCCGGCGTTGCGCACCTTGGCGGCGTCGGCGGCGGCATCGCGGGTCTGGATCTCCAGGTGCTCGGCGGCGTAGCCGTTGGCCACGATCAGCGCCGCGGCGATGTCGTCGACCAGCACGATCGCCGACTGCCGGCCGCCCAGGGACTCGCGGATGCGCTCGGCGTGCTTGGTCGCGGCGACCCGGGTCTCCAGCTCCGGCACGACCGCCTCGGCCAGCGGCTCCGAGTCGGTGACCAGCACCGCGGCCGCCAGCGGGTCGTGCTCGGCCTGGCTGATCAGGTCGGCGGCGACCAGGCCCGGGTCGGCGGTGGCGTCGGCGACCACCATGATCTCGGTCGGGCCGGCTTCGGCGTCGATGCCGATGACGCCCTTCAGCAGGCGCTTGGCCGCCGCGACGTAGATGTTGCCGGGACCGGTGACCAGGTCCGCGCGCCGGCAGCCGGTCTCGCCGGCCTGGCCCTGGTCTTGGTCTTGGTCCTGGTCCTGGTCTTGGTCCTGACCCTGGTACCCGTAGGCGAACATCGCCACGGCCTGCGCGCCGCCGGCGGCGTAGACCTCGTCCACGCCGAGCAGTGCGCACGCGGCCAGGATCGTGGGGTGCGGCAGCCCGCCGAACTCCTTCTGCGGCGGCGAGGCCACGGCCAGCGAGCCGACCCCGGCCTCCTGCGCCGGGACCACGTTCATCACAACGGATGACGGATACACGGCCCGGCCGCCCGGCACGTAGAGCCCGACCCGGTCCACCGGCACCCAGCGCTCGGTGACGGTGCCGCCCGCGACGACCTGCGTCGTCCGCTCCTCGCGGCGCTGGTCGCGGTGCACCTTGCGGGCCCGGCGGATCGACTCCTGCAACGCGGCCCGCACCTGCGGGTCCAGCCGCTCCAGCGCCTCGGCCAGGGCCGAGGAGGGAACCCGGACCCGGGCCAGCTCGACCCCGTCGAACTTCGCCGCGTAGTCGATCAACGCCGCCTCGCCGCGATGGTGCACGTCCTCGACGATCGGGCGGACGACGGCCAGCGCGGCCTCGACGTCCAGCTCGGCCCTGGGCACCAGGACGCGGGGATCGGCCTGGGAGGTGTCCAGAGCGCGACCGCGCAGGTCGATTCGAGTGATCACGTACCGATTCTAGTTCGGTGCCGAACGCCCCACCGGCGCGTCCGCAGAGTGGGCACGCCGTGCCGGGCAGCGACTAGATTGGGTTCGTGACGACAGAGCTGCCGCTGTTCCCCCTCGGAAGCGTGCTCTTCCCGGGCGTCGTGCTCCCCTTGCACATCTTCGAGCACCGGTACCGGCAGCTGGTGCGCGACCTGTCGGCGCTGCCGGAGGGCGCGCCGCGGCGGTTCGGCGTGCTGGCCATAAAGGACGGCCACGAGGTCGGACGCGGCAACGTCATGGCGCTGTACGACGTGGGATGCACGGCCGAGATCGACTCGATCGTCGAGTACGAGGACGGCCGCTTCGACATCACCACGACCGGCGTGCACCGGTTCCGGCTGGAGGCCTTCGACGACGACGGCCCCTACGCGCGCGGCGAGGTCGAGCTGCTGGACGAGGTCGCCGGGCCCGAGGCGGAGATGCTGGGGCCGGGGCTGACGGCGCTGTTCCGCAAGTACCAGGCCGCGTTGTCGGAGCTGCGCGGGGTGCAGGTCGGATCGATACCGGAGCTGCCGGAGGACCCGACGGTGCTGTCCTATCTGATCGGCGCGGCGACCGTACTGGACACCTACGAGAAGCAGCGGTTGCTGACCACGGAGACGACCGCCGAGCGGCTGCGGTCCGAGGCGAAGATCCTGCGGCGGGAGACCGGGATCTTGAAGAACCTGCCGTCGCTGCCGGCGGTGGATCTGCTGCGGCGGCGCAGTAGATAGGTGCGGCGCTTGTCGGTGCGGCAGCGGCTCAGCTGCGGCTGGTAAGCGACGCGCCCGAAGCGCCGCCGCACCCGCAGGTCAGCGCGTCCGCAGGTCCGCGCTTCGGCAGGTCAGCCGAGCGAAGTGTCCGCCTGGGAGGCACCGGTGTTCGCACCCGGTGTGGTGCCGGGCCCCTTGTCTTCCGGTGCGTCGCCCGCTTCCGGCGCGACCGGTCCCGGCTGGGACTGGGGCTGGGACTGCTGCGACTGCGGCTGTCCGTTCTGCCCACCGCCCGGCTGCCGCACCGGGTTGTAGTCGTGACGCGCGTCATTGACCGGGAGGTACCCGTGCTCCTCGCCGAAGGCCTGCCACGGTGGCGGCGTCGGCTTGGTGAAGGCCGCGGTCAGCGCCAGGAACAGCACCATCCCGAGCAGCGGCGCGGCCAGGTAGAGCCCCTGGGCGTGCAGGGCGACCGGGGCGTGGAAGTTGTGCCCGGCGGCGATGATGTGCAGCACGGTCAGCGGATCCGGCATCGAGACCCAGCGGCCGAGCGCGGCGGCGATCGTGGCCGCGGCCAGCCCGCCGAGCAGCACCCCGGCCCAGGCGCCGACGCCGGCGCCGTCCCGGTGGCCCTGGCGGTCCCGCTCACCGGCGAACGGCCCGCGGCGGGCCAGGAAGAACCCGAGGACGGCCAGCAGCAGACCGACGATCGCGGTGAAGACGAAGTAGTACCCGTCGACGCTCGCGATGCCCTTGGCCTCCGGCTCGACCAGCAGCGCGGACTGGTCCACGCCGGATGTCACCTGGGAGACCGCGTTGGCCGGCAGCGTCAGCCACACCGTCGGCGCGAAGCGGTACCAGGCCAGCCCGGCCAGCACGCCCAGCACGGCTCCGGTGACCAGCAGCACCGCCGCGACCAGGATGTCGGGCAGCCACTGGATCAGGGTCACCTGGAGCGAGCGCCGCGAGCCGGCCGGGGCGCCGTAGCCGCCGGGGCCGACCGGGCCGCCGGGACCGACCGCGGCGGCGGGACCAACGGGCCCGCCGTAACCGCCCGGCCCAGCGGAACCGCCCGGACCGGCCGGAGCACGGTACCCGGCCGGGCCTCCCGATCCACCGGGGCCCACCGGCGTCGGGCCCGACACCCCGGGCGCCGGGGGCGCGCCGGAAGCACTCTGCGGTTCCTCATAGGGGTTCCGCCGAGGCGAGGAACCCGGGCCCTGCCCATCGGCAGTCGGCGAAGTCTGGTCGTTCATCGTCCATCAGCTTTTCATGCCGCACCCCCTCCTGACAGCCGGGAGTGGCGGATGATGGCTAAGAGAACTCCTAGAACCTGCTGATGGCACCATTACCGCATGGCAGCGAAGAACCGTCAGACCTCCGGCACTCCGGCGACCGCCCTGCTCAGCAAGGAAGGCGTGGAGTTCACCGTCCACACCTACGACCACGACCCGGCCGCCGCGTCCTATGGCCGGGAGGCGGCGGACGTGCTGGGCGTCGAGCCCGAGCGGGTGTTCAAGACGCTGGTCGCCGAGGTGGACGGGACGCTGACCGTGGCCGTGGTCCCGGTGTCCGGATCGCTGGACCTCAAGGCGCTCGCCACGGCGGTCGGCGGGAAGAAGGCGGCGATGGCCGACCCGGCGGCGGTCACCCGCACCACCGGCTACGTCCTCGGCGGCGTCTCCCCGCTCGGGCAGCGCAAGGCGCTGCCGACCGTCGTCGATGAAACCGCACTGTTGTTCGACACCATGTTCTGCTCGGCCGGGAAGCGCGGGATGGAGATCGAGCTGGCCCCCGACGAGCTGGTGCGGCTGACCGACGCGGTGGTCGCGGAGATCGGGCGGGAGGGGTAGGCGCAGGAGCAGGCAGGCATCAGCCCTCCTCCAACACCCGCATCTCCACCCGCGTCCCCCGCAGCACCGCGTACACCATCGAGAAGGCGACGATCGCCTCCGCCCAGAGGAACACCGTGTAGTCCAGCAGGCAGCCGATCGGCGGCTGACCCGGCGCGGTGTTCCGGTACCCGGCCAGGGCGAACAGCGAGGCCGCCATCCAGCCCAGGCCCGGCCACACCATGCCCAGGCTCCTGCGGGCCATCACCAGGGCGCCGGTCAGGACCGACAGTGCCAGGGCCCACATGATCACGTACATCAGCCAGACCATCGCGAAGGTGCCCCGGGTGCGGCGCAGCTGGAGGTCGAAGCCGGGCTCCTCGGGGTCGCCGTTCTCGGCCGCGCGGGTCACGAAACCCGGGTCCGAGTCGACGACCGCGACCGCGATCGGGGCCGGCCGGCCGCCGACCGTCGCCGAGAAGGCGAGCGTGGTCGAGTAGCGGTCGAACGGATAGTCCGCGATGTCACCGCCGGGCAGGTCCATCAGCATGTCCTTGGACACGACGCGCTTGCCCGCCGGGTACGTCAGCTCGCCGCTGGACAGCGACGATGTCTCGATCGTCACGTCCTGCGCCGGGAACACCTCGTCGCCGTCCTTGGCGTACTTCCCGACCAGGGTCACGAACACCCGCACCTGGGCATCGTTGCGGGCCGCCTCGACCCGGTTGATCGTCGCCACGATGTCGACCCGGTCCGGGGCGCCGGTCGCGCCCGCGCCGAAGCCGCTGTGCCGGCCGCCCCGGTCCAGG
Organism: Catenulispora pinistramenti; assembly: GCF_018274385.1. Lineage (GTDB taxonomy): Bacteria > Actinomycetota > Actinomycetes > Streptomycetales > Catenulisporaceae > Catenulispora > Catenulispora pinistramenti. Next base: position 23,006 of record NZ_JAAFYZ010000099.1, read on the forward strand.
TGGGACAGGTACACGCCGACCCCGGTGGCCAGCGCCACCAGCAGGACCGCGCCGGCCATCGCCGCCCAGGTGCGCGGGTGGGCCGGCGGCCACCACCACGCCGATTTCGTCGCCACGGGACCAAGTCAACCGCCATGATCGCCGCGGACCGCGCCGCAACGCCGCAGAGCCCGATGAAAGGGCTCGCATCTTCGCCCGAGAACGGTGCCGCAGAGCCGGCGTCAGCTCTCTGCCGCGATGAGGTCCAGCGCGTGCTGCAAGTCGTCCGGATACCGGCTCTCGTACTGCGCCCACTCCCCGGTCCCCGGGTGCTCGAACCCCAGGCTCACCGCGTGCAGCCACTGCCGGGTCAGGCCCAGCCGCTCCCCCAGCTTCGGGTCCGCGCCGTACTGCAGGTCCCCGACGCACGGGTGCCGCAGCGCGGCCATGTGCACCCGGATCTGGTGCGTCCGGCCGGTCTCCAGCTTGATCGCCAGCAGCGTCGCGGCCCGGTACGCCTCGATCGTCTCGTAGTGCGTGACGCTGTCCTTGCCGTCCCGGACCACCGCGAACTTGTAGTCGTGGTGCGGGTGCCGGCCGATCGGCGCGTCCACGGTCCCGCGCATCGGGTCCGGGTGCCCCTGCACCAGCGTGTGGTAGCGCTTGTCCACGGTCCGGTCCCGGAACGCCTGCTTGAGCAGGGTGTAGGCGCGCTCGGACTTGGCCACCACCATCAACCCGCTGGTTCCGACGTCCAGCCGGTGCACGATGCCCTTGCGCTCGGCCGAACCGGAGGTCGAGATCCGGTAGCCGGCCGCGGCCAGCCCGCCGACCACGGTCGGCCCCAGCCAGCCCGGGCTCGGGTGCGCCGCGACGCCGACCGGCTTGTCGATGACCACGATGTCCTCGTCGTCGTGCACGATCCGCATACCCTCGACGGCCTCGACGCGCACCGCCACCGGGTCCACGACCGGCGGCAGCTCGATCTCCAGCCACGCCCCGCCGCGCACCCGGTCGGACTTCCCGGCCTCGGCGCCGTCCACCCGCACGTGCCCGGCCGCGGCCAGTTCGGCGGCCCGGGTCCGGGACAGACCGAACATGCGGGCCAGCGCGGCGTCGAGGCGTTCGCCCTCGAGCCCGTCCGGGATGGGGAGGCTGCGGAGATCAGACATGGGGACCATTATCCGCCCGGCGCGGCACCGCCGGCGGCCACTCTCAGTGTCAGGCCTGGTCCTGCGACTTCGGGTCCTCGCTCGTGGCCTGCGCGGGTGCGGTGTCCTTCTGCCGGGTCCCGTCCGGCTGCATCCCCAGGAAGGACAGCAGCACCATCAGACAGCCGCCGATCACGATCGAGCTGTCGGCCAGGTTGAACACCGGGAAGTCGTAGTGCACCAGCGGGAAGGTCCGGATCTGCAGGAAGTCCACGACGTCGCCGCGGCCCACGCCGGGCGAGCGGAACAGCCGGTCGCTCAGGTTGCCCAGCGCGCCGCCGAGCAGCAGCCCGAGCGCGATGGCCCAGGGCAGCGAGCGCAGGTTGCGCGCCACCCGCAGGATGACGAACACCACCCCGGCCGCGATGAAGGTGAAGACCCAGGTCTGGCCCTCGCCGATGTTGAAGGCCGCGCCGGGGTTGCGGATCAGGTTGAAGTCCAGGAAGCCGCCGGGAACGCGGTACGGCGGGCGGTCCTGGAGCTTGGCGACCACCAGGGCCTTGCTGACCGCGTCCACGGTCAGGGCCAGGGCCGCGAAGATCAGGACGATCAGGATGCGGCGCTTGCCGCGCGGGGCTGCCTGCTCGACAGCTTCCGGCGCAGTGGCTTCCTGGGCTGTGGCTTCCGAGGCAGTGGCTCCGGGGACAACGGACTCGGCGGCGGCCGACTCGCCAGACTCGGCCAGCTCGGCCGGCGTGCCCTTTTCGGCCGACGCGTCCGACTCAGCCGACTCAGCCGACTCAGCCGCGCTGGGCACGGCCCGGCCGGCCGGAGCCGGTTCGGTTTCGGTCCCGTCGCCGGCACCGGACCTGCCGGTCCCCTCATCGGTCTCGTCGACGATCCCGGCCACGTCCTCGGCCACCTCTGCGTCCGCGCGTACTTCTGAAGCCACGCGCACACCCTACCTTCGCGGCCGGGACCACGAAGCACGATCACGCCCGAGAAGATCGCCGGCCCGGCGGCGAGCGCCGGGCCGGCCTCAGCTCAGCGCCGCTCCTGCTTCTGCTTGCAGCTCATGCACAGCGTGGCCCGCGGGAAGGCCTGCAGCCGGTACTTGCCGACCGGCTCGCCGCAGGACTCGCAGATCCCGTAGGTCCCGGCCGCCAGCCGGGCCAGCGCGCGCTCGGTCTGCTGGAGCATGTCGCGAGCATTGTTCGCTATCGACATCTCGTGCTCGCGCTCGAAGTTCTTGGTCCCGGCGTCGGCCTGGTCGTCGCCGGCCCCTTCGCCGGAGTCCCGGAGCAGGTCGGCGATGCCGGTCTCGGCCAGGCCGATCTCCCGGCGCAGCCGCTCGGCGTCCCCCTGCAGCTCGGCGTGCAGCTCGGCGACCTCGTCCGGGGTCCACGGGTCTTCCGCGGCCCGGTACGGGGGCAGTCCGGCGACGCCGGCCACGGTCTCGATGGTCTGCGTGACCGTCATGGCAGTCTCCTTCTCCACGGCGGGAGTCTTGGCCGGGTTCTTCACCGGCTGCTCTTTCACAGGCTGCGTGCTCGCTGGGGTCGTGCTCACCGGGGCCGTGCTCACCGGGGCCTTGGTGCCGGCCGTGGTGCGCCTGGCCTCCCCGGCTCCGGATCGGCGCGGCGGGGCCGACGTGGGGCGCGAGGCCGCCTTGGCCCCGGTCGCGGCCCGAGTCGGCTTGGGCACCGCCTGGCCGGCACCGGCGCCCGCCCCGGCGTGCGTGGCCCCCGTGGCCGCCTGTGATGCCTTCGTCCTGCTCGTCGTCACGGCCGTCATCCTCGCTCTCTGACGTGGCGGCGCCGGGCACTTCCGATGAGTGCCGCAACCCGTCCGCCCCCAACTCACACGCGACGTGTAGCGTGCCCGCCTCAGGCGCCCGCTAATCACGCTTCGTGAGGGGAGAAACGTCCCATGCCGCCCACCAGTTCCCGTCGAACACATGCGCACCAAACATTCACTCGTTCGGGCTAAGTCGCCGGGAGAGGCGCCGGAACTGGGCGTTCCCCGCGGGTCCGCCCGGTTCAGCCGAGCAGGTCCCGCACCAGCTCGCGCACGGTATCCGGGTCTTCCGAAGAAACACCTAAGACTTTGTCCCGCGAGCTGGCTCCCATGATTTTAAAGATGAAGTACAGATCAACAGCACCGCCCGGCGCGGCATTCCCAGCGCCTCGGCGACCGCCCGAAGCGCCGCCTCGGTCGCCGCGCCGTCGATCGCCTTCGCCGAAACGGACACGATGAGTGACGTCTGGCCGTACCGTCCGCCGACCCGCGTACGCGAACTCCCCGGCTTCACGCGAATTGGAATTCGGACCTCCTCCATACCCCTTACAATGACACCAGTACCCGAGCAGGCAGCGACGGGACGAGTAGCGCGGCGGGAAAGCCTCAGCGATCCGGGGACGGTGCGAGCCCGGAGGCGGACGCCGCGCGAAAATCACCCCCGAGCCGCCGGAAGAAAGGGCACCAGCCCCAGTAGACCCGGCCGGATACCAATGAAGTGGACATATCGTTGACCACGGTGTGTCAAGGAGGGTGGTACCGCGGTACCGGCGCCCCTATATAGAGAGTGGCTCTATAGAGGAACCGCCTGTGTCGTCCCTTCGTCGGTTTAGGACCTACGACGGAGGAAGGCACCGCGCATGACAGCGCAGGATTCGAGGCTCTACCGCCCCGTGAACGCCCAGCTCGATCTCCCGGCGATGGACGCCGAGATCATCGACTTCTGGCGCGGCGCCGACATCTTCGGCAAGAGCCTGCAGGCCACCGAGGGCGCGCCGACCTGGACCTTCTACGAGGGCCCGCCGACCGCGAACGGCCGGCCCGGCACCCACCACGTCGAGGCCCGCGTCTTCAAGGACGTCTTCCCGCGCTTCAAGACCATGCAGGGCCACCGCGTGGACCGCAAGGCCGGCTGGGACTGCCACGGCCTGCCGGTGGAGCTCGCGGTGGAGGCCGAGCTCGGCTTCACCAACAAGCAGGACATCGAGGCCTACGGCATCGCCGAGTTCAACGCCAAGTGCCGCGAGTCGGTGCGCCGGCACGTGGACGCCTTCGAGAAGCTCACCGAGCGCATGGGCTACTGGGTGAACACCGACGAGGCGTACTGGACGATGAACCCGTCCTACGTCGAGTCGGTGTGGTGGTCGCTGAAGCAGATCTTTGACAAGGACCTGCTGGTCCAGGACCACCGGGTCGCGCCGTACTGCCCGCGCTGCGGTACCGGCTTGTCCGACCACGAGCTGGCGCAGGGCTATGAGACGGTCGTCGACCCCTCGGTCTACGTCCGCTTCCCGCTGACCTCCGGCCCGCTGGCCGGCACCACCTCGCTGCTGGTCTGGACGACCACGCCCTGGACCCTGGTCTCCAACACCGCGGTCGCCGCGCACCCGGACGTCGCCTACGTCGTGGTCACCGACGGCGCCGAGCGCGTGGTGGTCGCCGAGCCGCTGGTGGACAAGGCGCTCGGCGAGGGCTGGGAGCCCACCGGCGAGTCGTTCACCGGCGCCGAGATGGAGCGCTGGACCTATCAGCGGCCGTTCGGACTCATCGACATCCCGGACGCCCACTACGTGGTGCTGGCCGACTACGTCACCACCGAGGACGGCACCGGCCTGGTGCACCAGGCCCCGGCCTTCGGCGCCGACGACCTGGCCACCTGCAAGAAGTACGACCTGCCGGTGGTGAACCCGATCCGCGGCGACGGCACCTTCGCCGAATCGGTGCCGATGGTCGGCGGCGTCTTCTTCAAGAAGGCCGACGAGGTCCTGACCTCGGACCTGCGCGAGCGCGGCGTGCTGTTCAAGCACCTGGAGTACGAGCACAGCTACCCGCACTGCTGGCGCTGCCACACCGCGCTGCTCTACTACGCGCAGCCGGCCTGGTACATCCGCACCACCGCGTTGAAGAACGCGATGATGCGCGAGAACGACGCCACCAACTGGTTCCCGGACAACGTCAAGTACGGCCGGTTCGGCGACTGGCTGAACAACAACATCGACTGGTCGCTGTCCCGCAAGCGCTACTGGGGCACGCCGCTGCCGCTGTGGGTGTGCCAGGAGGGCCACGTCACCGCGGTCGGCTCGCTGAAGGAGCTCGGCGAGCTGTCCGGGCAGGACGTCTCGAACCTGGACCCGCACCGGCCGTTCGTGGACGACGTGACCATGCCCTGCCCGCAGTGCGCTGAGCCTGGTCGGATCGCCACCCGGGTCCCGGAGGTCATCGACGGCTGGTACGACTCCGGCTCGATGCCGTTCGCGCAGCACGGCTACCCCTACGCCGAGGGCTCCGTCGCGGCCTTCGAGAACGCCTACCCGGCCGACTTCATCGCCGAGGCCATCGACCAGACCCGCGGCTGGTTCTACTCGCTGCTGGCGATCGGCACCCTGGTGTTCGACAAGTCCTCTTATAAGAACGTGCTCTGCCTCGGCCACATCCTGGCCGAGGACGGCCGCAAGATGTCCAAGCACCTGGGCAACATCCTGGAGCCGATCCCCTTGATGGACCAGCACGGCGCCGACGCCGTGCGCTGGTTCATGCTGGCCGGGGGCTCGCCCTGGTCGGCGCGCCGGGTCGGGCACGCCACCATCCAGGAGGTCGTGCGCAAGACCCTGCTGACCTACTGGAACACGGTCTCGTTCCAGGCCCTCTACGGCCGCACCGGCGGCTGGTCGCCGTCGGCCGCCGACCCGAAGCCGAGCGAGCGCCCGGCCCTGGACCGCTGGGTCCTGTCCGAACTCAACGTCCTCATCGGCGAGGTCACCGCCGCCATGGACGAGTTCGACACGCTCAAGGTCGGCAAGCTGCTGTCGGCGTTCGTGGACGACCTGTCCAACTGGTACGTCCGCCGCGCGCGCCGCCGCTTCTGGAACGCCGAGCCGGCCGCCATGGCCACCCTGCACGAGGCGCTGGAGACGGTGACCAAGCTGATGGCGCCGATGGTGCCGTTCATCACCGAGCGGGTCTGGCAGGACCTGGTGCGGCCGGTGGACCCGCAGGCGCCGGAGTCCGTGCACCTGGCCGAGTGGCCGGTGGCGGACGCGGCGCTGGTCGACCCCGAGCTGGCCGAGCACATGGCGCTCACCCGGCGCCTGGTCGAGCTGGGCCGGGCCACCCGCGCGGACTCCGGGGTGAAGACCCGGCAGCCGCTGTCGCGGGCCCTGGTCGGCGCGCCGGGCTGGTCCGGGCTGCCCGAGGAGCTGCGGGCGCAGCTGCTGGAGGAGCTGAACGTGGTGACGACCTCGCCGCTGGCCGACGCCGGCGGGGACCTGATCGACTACAGCGCCAAGGGCAACTTCCGGGCCCTCGGGGCGCGGTTCGCCAAGCGGACGCCGCTGGTCGCCGCCGCCATCGCGGCCACCGACGCGGCGGCGCTGGCCACGGCGCTGCGGGCTTCGGGCTCTGCGACGGTGGTGGTCGACGGCGAGGAGCTGACCGTGGCGCCCGAGGAGGTCATCGTCACCGAGACCCCGCGCGAAGGCTGGGCCGTGGCCACCGCCGGCGGCGAGACCATCGCGCTGGACCTGCACGTCACGCCGGAGCTGCGGCGCGCCGGGCTGGCGCGGGACGTCGTGCGCTTCCTGCAGGAGACGCGCAAGGCGACCGGCCTGGACGTGGCCGACCGCATCACCCTGACATGGGCGGTGCTGGACGGCTCGGCCGCCGGCGCCGAGAGCGCCGAGGCGGTGCGGGAGCACGCGGCAATGATCGCCGACGAAGTGCTGGCGCTGGAGTTCGCCGAGGGCCCGGTGCCGGCCGCCGGGGATCCGGCGGATCTGACGGCGTTGCGGGCCGCGATCGCCGGGGACGACGATCTGGGGTTGAAGTTCCGGATCGCTAAGGCCGGCTGAGGCCGGGTGGTCTGAGGCTGGATGGTCTGAGGCTGGATGGTCTGAGGCTGGATGGTCTGGGGCTGGGAAGGCCCGGGCTCCGCTGCATGCGGGGCTCGGGCCTTCTTCTTCGGCTGCTTACTTCGGTCGGTCGGTCAGTCAGCTCGCTCAGCGTCCTTGTTCAGCAGGCTCGACCAGCTCAGCCGTCTTATTCAGCTGATCGGGATGTCCCGGATCAAGATGATCCCGGTCACGCTCCCGCCCACTCCGTTCCCGACGGCCTGCGCCCAGTACATGTTGAAGGTCGACCCGTTGGCCGGCGCGTCGATCACGATGTCCCCGTGCAGCGGCTGGCCCGGGATCATGTCGCCGTCGCCGTCGCTGTTGTCCTGCAGGGTCCAGGCGGAGTCCATCTCCTCCAGCTGCAGGCCGTTGCCCTGGTCGTCGACCGCCGAGGCGTTGCCGAACATCCCCATCATCAGCGAGATCTTCTGCCCGCTCTGGTTGTCGGCGTAGAAGTGGACCACGAGCTTGCCGGACGGGTTGCGCACGGCCTGGAGCTTGATGGTCAGGGCGTGGCCGACCGGCGCGCCCTTGGGGTAGGTCGCCGTCAGCGACTTGTCGGCGTTGACGACCGTGTCGATCGGCACCGCGTTCGCCAGCTGCCCCTGCGGGGTCCAGCTGTCGGAGGCGGTCTGCACCGTGGAGACCGGGGCCGACGCCGTCGACGACGGGACGCCGGTGGGCGTCCCGGTCGGCCCGGTCGGCCCGGTCGCCGTCGCGGTTCCGGATGCCGTCGCGGTCCCGGTGCCGGTCGCCGACCCGGTGCCGGACACCAGCGCGGTGCTCCGTCCGGGGCCGTTGACCGCCAGCGACCCGCTGCTCGAACACCCCTGAAGCGCTACCGCGGTGATCGCGAGAACGCATATTCCTGTCATATTCCGCATTCGCCGGCCGTTAGGCGAGAACAGAGTCACCGGCCCCCCGAGAGTCATGCGGTCATTGTGCCGCAGGGCGCCTATTCGGCAAAGGCGGGTGACTGCCGGTCTGTCGTGTTGCCACCCTCCGCGACCATGTGACACTTTTAGCCAATGGATCGCTGTGCCGTGCTGGTAGATGCCGGATATGTGCTCGCCGCGGCCGCGAACGTGGTGAGCGGTGACCCCGGGCGGCCCGGGATCGAGGTCGATTACCCGGGCCTGGTGGCCGCGCTGACCGAGCGCGCCGCCGCCGAGACCGGCCTGCCGGTCCTGCGCGTGTACTGGTACGACGCCGCGCCGGCCACCGGACCGACCCGCGAGCAGCGCCAGCTGCGGGTCCTGGACGGGCTGAAGCTGCGGCTGGGCAAGCTGGTCCGCCGCGACGACGGCAAGTTCGAACAGAAGGGCGTCGACACCTTCCTGCACGCCGACCTCACCGGCCTGGCCCGCAAGCGCGCGGTCGCCGACGTGGTCCTGGTCAGCGGGGACGAGGACCTGCTGCACGCGGTCGAGGAGGCGCAGGAGTACGGGACCCGGATCCACCTGTGGGGCGCGGCCTCGGACTACAACCAGTCGCTGGAACTGATCGCCGCCGTCGACAAGTCGATGACATTGTCCGAGGAATGGCTCAAGCCCTATGTCTGGGTGAAGAACGCGCCGGTGTACGGCGATGAGCCCGGCTACGGACCGCCGAAACCCGACGTCGGCGTCGGCGAGCACGCCAAACCCGCGCACAAGGCGTTCCCCTCCCCGCTGGACATGCCGCAGCGGCTGCTGCACCCCACCGAGTCGCCCAAGACCCCGCTGGCCAACAGCCGGTTCCCGAAGCTGTGGCAGGTCACCTCCCCGACGCAGCGCTTCCTGGACGCCGAGGAGAACAAGAGCATGGGCCGCGCCGAGCCGATCGACGTCGGCCGGGCCTATGTGGCGCGCTGGATGGCCCGCGCCACCGAGGCCGAGCGGCGCCGGCTCACCGACTGGACCGCGACCTGGACCTGGGTGCCGCACGACCTGGACCCGGACCTGCTGCGCTTCGCCAACGACCTGGGGATCGACACCTGGGAGGCGGAGCTGGAGCCGATCAAGCACGAGTTGCGGGCCGGGTTCCTGGACGGGCTGAAGAAGTGGGAGCAGCGCGGCGCGGAAATGGCCGGGGCGATGGCTGGGGCGATGGCCGCAGCGATGGCCGCTTCCGAGGTCGCCGCGGAGCCGGCGGCATCGGCGCAGGCTCCGGTCCCGCCGAACGGCCCGGCCGTGTCGAACACGCCGGCCACGCCGGCCGCGCCGGCCGCCACGGTCCCGAACGTGCCGACCCCGGCGACCACTCCAAACACCCCGGTCACCCCGGTCACCCCGGAAAGCTCCACCGCGGCCGCCGAACCGGAGGCCCCTGCGTCCGCCCCGGCCGTCCCCACCCCGACCGTCCCGGCACCGCAGTCGCCGCCTAACGAGGCCGGTCACCCAGGATCGCAGCCCGCTCCATCACCCGGCGCTGCGGGAAGTAGTCACTGACCGCGTAGTGCTGCACGGCCCGGTTGTCCCAGAACGCGATCGACCCGGCCGCCCACTTGAACCGCACCTGGTACTCGGGCACCGCGGCCTGCTTGAACAGCAGCTTCAGCAACTCCTCGCTCTCGTCTTCCGGCAGCCCGACGATGTGCGTGGTGAAGATGGCGTTGACGAACAGCGTGCGCCGCCCGGTGCGCGGATGCCTGCGCACCACCGGGTGCTCCACCGCCGGGTACTTCTCCTGCATCTCCTTGAGCTTGGCCGGGTCCATGCCGATGCCGAACGGCAGCGTGAAGTCGTGCACTGCGACCCGGCCCTCGATCCGTTCCTTGACCCGCTCGGGCAGGAAGTCGTAGGCGGCGGCCATATCGGCGAAGCAGGTGTCGCCGCCGGCCTCGGGCACGTCCAGCGCGCGCAGCATCGAGCCGAGCGCGGGCTTCTCGCGCCAGGTGACGTCGGCGTGCCAGACGTTCTCCACCCCGGCGGTCTCGGCGCCCTTCTCGAAACGCACGATCTCCGGCACCTCGCCCCGCGGCAGGAACGGGTGGACCTCCAATTCGCCCCACATTCCCGCGAAATCACGATGCTGGGCACCGGTGATCCGGTTCTGTTCGCGGAAAAACAGGACCTTGAATTCCAACAGCGCGCGGTCGAGTTCGGCGAATTCCTCGCCGGTGACGGGCTGGCTGAGATCGATATCCGAAATCTCCGCGCCGATCAGATTGGTGCACGGCGTGACCGTGATGGCCTCGTATGCGCGGGATTCCTCGCCTTCGGGCAGGCGACGCAGTCCTTTGCGCGGGCCGGCGGTGAGATCACGGCCGGTGAGCAGGGCTTGGAGGGTGGCGTAGGGGGCCATGGCTCACTCCTGGTGCTGCTGGGGATCGGACAGGTTGTGCCGCTGGGGATCGGACAGGATCGCGGCACCGGCGGCGACCAGGGTCTGCGTGCCGACGCCGGTACCCGGGTGGCGCTCGCGGTCGGCGAGCGAGGTGATCACGAGCAGGGCCAGCAGGCGCATGCGTTCGGCGAAGACGCCGGGCGGCAGGCGCAAGTCCCTGGTCGCTCGCTGGAGCCCTGATATCAGAGCCCGGATGCTGGAGGCCTCGGGGCGTTCCAGGGCGACCGAGGCCGGATCGTACTCCGGGTACCGCATCGCCTCGGCGAGGAAACGCAGGTACCAGGACGGGATCCCGGCCTTCTCCGCGTCGGTCAGCGTCTCGGCCAGCGGCTCGACCAGGGCTCTGACATAGGTGCGGACGTCGGGATCCGGATGCGCCGCCAGGAACTCCAGGCGGCGCTCGTTGATCGGCGTCATGCGGTGTTCGTAGAGCGCCCCGACCAGCGCGGCCCGCGTACCGAAGTGGTACGCGACCGCCGAGGTGTTGCGCTGGCCGGACTCCGCGGCGATCTGGCGCAGCGACACCGCCTCGATGCCGTCCTCGGCGAAGCGTCGCTCGGCCGCTTCCAGGATCCTGATACGCGCGCTCACGCGGCGCACGTTAACGCGATCGCGTTAAAAGCGGAAGGGGCCCAGGAACTCACCGGCCCACCGGCTCAGAGCAGTCCGAAGCTACGCACCCACTCCAATCCGGCCGCGCAGAACGCCTTCTGGAACGGTCGCAGCGTCGGCAGTCCGGGCGGCGCGGGCTGGCGGCTGCCATGCATGATCATGCCGACGACGCCGGCGGCGAAGGCGTGCACGGATTCCTTCGGCGCGGCGGCGAGCAGCGGGTGCTCGGTGACGATCCGCGCCAGGTCCGGCCCCGCGTACATCCAGATATTCGGCACGAACAACGCCATGTCCAGCCACGCCGCGCCCCTGGCGGCCCAGGGCCAGTCCACGAAGTAGACGCGGTCGGCGGCGACCAGGATGTTGTCGGCGCGCACGTCCAGGTTGACCAGCGTGTCGCCGGCGCACCGCGGGATCGAGTCCGCCTCCAGCGCCGCCAGCCGGTCCAGCCGGTCGAACGCCCACGGATCGAGCCAGGCCAGGTCGTCCTCGCCAGCCGCGTGCGCCTTCGCCAGGCTTCCCCAGCCGGTGAACCCGCCCAGGCGCTCGGCGACCGGCGGCACGTCGATCGGCGAGGGGGTCAGCAGCTCGGCCATCTCGCCGAGCGCCCGCACAACCCGCCGCAGCTCCGCCGGATCCCAGTCCGGACCGGGGTTGCGGCCGTCGATCTCCTCGAAGACCAGGATCACCCAGTCGTCCTCGTCCAGCGAGCCGAGCAGCTTGGGCACCGGCGCGTCCGAGGGCATCTGCGCGGAGTACTCGGCCTCCCGGCGGTGCATAACGGGCGAGTCAGGGTTCACCTGCGCGCTGACCGCCTTGACGAAGGCCCGGCGCCCGGTCGACGTCCGCAGCCGCACCGCCGGCCCCGGCGAGAACCCGCCGGTCTGCGACACCGCCTCGACCAGCTCTCCCCCGCCCACGATCTCCAGGACGCGGGCCCGCAGGTGCTCCGGCACGGTGGTCCACGGGGCGCGGACCCCGGAGGCTGCGGGAATCGGTGATCGACTCGTCATTCCGGCATGATGCCGGGAACCGCTTCGGCCGTCACCTCGATTACGGCGGATGGACTGGCTGCGGTCTGGGTTGTGCTGCGGGTTGCCGTCTGGGTTGCGGTCCCGGTCACGGCCCCGCCGGTGGCCGTCCCACC